>NZ_JBPCCH010000002.1:0-507219 GCF_050971805.1 Robertmurraya mesotrionivorans
GTGACAAAGTATCATGAAAAACACAAGCCTGCCAAATTTGATAAAAAGCAGCAACTTGAAAAAATACGTGCGGAGTACTTGAAAAAGAAGCAAGAACAAACAGATAAATAATATGAATGAAATCATAGGAAGACTAAAATCTCCCTATGTTTTTCTTATTCGAAGTTCTTTTTTCAATACTTAGGTAGCTGAATAAAAAGATAAGTCTCGCTCTTTTCAGCAAGTTACTTTCTCAACACCCCACACTCAAAGATAGTCAGGGAATACGTGCTTTACATCAATAAGAGAGGTTATTTAAGCAACCTTTTCTTAATGAACTAACGGGAGCTTTCGTTAAAGAGCCTTTTTCTTATTCTACTAAAGAAGCAGATTTGTTTAATAAGCACCACTGAGATTTTATGAAACATTTATAAGATTAAATCCGTATAATTATTAAGGTCTTATAGATTGGTGGTGTAATTTTGGAAACCAATGTCCAAACGCAAAATACTGTAATCTTAGCTAAAAAAGAAGCAAGTATGAGAAGATTATTAAATATGATCGGTATATTTATTTTTGGTGGTTTATCATTAACTAACGTTACAAATCCACTCCCATCGAGTTATTACACCAAAGAATTTTTGCTTTTTATTGGCGGGAGTGCAATTATCTATTACCTTATGGTGAATATCTATTTCATAGGACAGATAGGTAGAAAGCTTGTATTTACAATGCTTATCCTTTTAGGCTGTTTTAGTTTGTTTATGATATTTTATCTTTCGACTAATTCAATCCCACATTAAAACTATATTTTTTATTAGTAGTACACTAACAGGTGTATAGTTAAAGATGAGTTTGCTGCGGCGAACTTTTTTTCTGCAACAAAAGGGGCAGGTTTGTTTAAGTGTATTTCTTCACAAAGGTATTATAGAGAGGACTAAAGACGTTTATGCAGTTTTAGCACGCCCCAAACATTTTATTCTTTACCAATCGTTCTCAAAATGATATTATGGATTTGTAAGGTATTAACTAGTTTTTGTCATAATGAGAATGTTCATTCTAAAAATATGACTTAGCATTATCTTAAGTTTTCAGAAATAGATTAAAAAATCCTTTAAAGGAGGTGGAGTTGTTAACACGTATGGTTCATACTAACAAATGGTGAAATTGGTAGTAACTCTTAATGCTATTCTTTACTGTTCATTCTTAAAATGATATCATTGGCAAGGGACGAGAAAGTCAATATTTTACCTTATTAAGATTGATGATTACCTTTAAAGCATTAGATTTTCTGGTTACTCTAAGATTACTTAAAGGAAATGATAGTATGGCTAGAAATAAGGAATTTGATGAAAATGTAGTATTACGAAAAGCTATGGAACTTTTTTGGATACAAGGATATGAAAAAACCTCCATGCAGGATTTAGTAAAGTATATGGGTATCCATCGTCGTAGCTTATATGATACGTTTGGCGACAAGCACACTTTGTTTATAAAAGCGTTGGATCATTATAATGAAATTATAACAACTAGAATAGAGAATGAAGTAAGCCAGCAACATTCGGTAAAGGATGCCATCAAGCAGTTATTTAATATGATAATTGTCAGAGATAAACAACAACTTGTTGGATGTTTGACCGTAAATACTGCAGTTGAGTTGTCTTTACATGATGAACAAGCAGCAGAAAAGGTAACGGAGAGTTTTTCTATGACCGAATTACTGCTAAATAATCTAGTTCAAAAAGGTCAAACAGCTGGAGAGATATCTAAACATCTTGATGCAAAAAAAACATCGGAATTTCTTCATAATTCCTTAGTAGGTCTACGCGTTATGACCAAAACTACCGATGACACAGAAAAATTAAATAATATTATTGATATGACACTTTCAGTATTAGATTAATTTTTTTACTCTTTTGGGAATGTTCATTCTCGAAAAGGGTAATCAATCAAGCTGAACTTCACTTGTCAGATATCAAACTATCAAGCAAAGTTTGTGTCGATACAAACTAATGAACAGTTAAAGACTAATCGATAATTTAATTTGAGGAGAGTTAATATGAAATACACAGTCATTACAGGAGCAAGCTCAGGTATAGGGTATGAGACAGCGTTAGAATTTGCTGCTCGGGGAAAAAATTTAATTATAGTTGCAAGAAGATTAGATAAATTAGAAGAACTAAAAACCGCAATTCATAATATAGATCCTGAATTAGATGTTATTATTCGCACAGTTGACTTGTCTGTCACAGAGCAGGCATATAACCTGTATAACAAATTAAAAGGGTATGAAATTGAGACATGGATTAATAATGCTGGTCTTGGTGAATCTGCTTTTGTAGCAGATCAAAATTTAAGCAAAGTTGAAACTCTGTTACGGGTTAACATAGAATCTTTAACAATCCTTTCTACCTTATTTGTTCGAGATTATGCAGAGAAAGAGGGAACTCAGTTAATTAACGTATCATCAGCACTTGGATATGCAATTGCTGTTGGAACTGTCACTTATTCTGCGTCTAAATATTATGTTAGTGCATTCACTGAAGGTCTTGCAAAAGAACTAGAATTAAAAGGTGCAAAACTAAAAGCAAAAGTGTTAGCACCAGCTATGACGGAAACAGAATTTGCTAAAAATGCAACCGATTTGGATAGTTTCAATTATAAAGAAAATTTACCTATGTACCACACAGCTAAGCAAGTAGCTGGATTTATGATGGAATTATATGATAGTAATGCGGTAGTAGGTGTGGTAGACCAAAATTATGAATTTCAAATAAGAGGTCAAATTTATCCAATAATAGCAGGTTGAGTTATTAATACCTTTAGACTCTAATATAGGGTCTTAGTAAAGACTCGTAATAACTACAGTAATAGAGTTATAATCTGACCCTTTAATTACTGTGTTAGCTTTCTTTCTACACACCTATATTAGAATGTTCATTCTAATATAGGTGTGTCACTAATTTATATAAAAAATATAGAACTCAATGTTCAAAGGCGAAATAGCTGAGTTCGTCAATTCGTTCCTAAATTCAACATCTTTATAAGAAATTGTAACTATTAAAAAGGAGGAAGTTATATGAGCAAGTTATTTGAACCAGTCAGAATTGGAAATATAGAACTAAAAAACCGTTTAGGTATGGCACCAATGACAAGGAGTAGAGCATTGCCAGATGGAACACCTAGTGATTTGGCGGCAGAGTATTATGGCCAGCGTGCTTCGGTCGGTCTAATAATAAGTGAGGGTACTCAACCCTCTGAGGATGGTCAGGGTTATACAAATACACCTGGTATTTACACAGAATCACATATTGAGGGGTGGAAAAAGGTAACATCCAAAGTGCATAACGAAGGAGGACGTATATTTGTTCAACTTATGCATGTAGGTCGTGTCTCACATCCTGACAATACACCTCATCACCGTCAAGCTGTTGCCCCATCAGTTATTGCGCCTAATATAGAAATATTTACAGCACAAGGCATGAAGGAGATTCCAACACCTAGAGCGTTGAGTAAAGGAGAAATTAAGGACGTTATAAATGAGTTTCGCCTAGCAGCACGAGCAGCTGTAGAAGCTGGTGCAGATGGCGTTGAAATCCACGGAGCAAATGGTTACCTTATTCAACAGTTCTTAAGTGAAAATGCTAATCAACGCCAGGATGCGTACGGTGGGACGATTGAAAATCGTTCAAGATTCGCCATTGAAGTAGCAAAAGCAGTTGTTAATGAGATTGGACCAGAACGAACGGGTATACGCTTCTCTCCTCAAGGTACACTAAATGGAATAGAAGAGGGAGAAACAAGTAGGGAAATGTACCGTTATTTAGTCAGCGAGTTAGATAAACTCAACCTTGCATATCTCCATATTATGCACTTCGGAAATGAATCATTATTACAAGAGATTCGTCAACTTTGGTCGCAAGCACTTCTTGTTAACCGAGTAGGACGTACTTTAGACCAACTTACTGTAGACTTGGATAATGAACTTGCGGAAGTTATAACTGTAGGGACTTGGATGATAGCCAACCCAGATTTTGTAGAACGATTGAAATTGGATGCCCCACTGAATACGCCTGATAAAAATACCATATATGCAGGAGGAGCAGAAGGATATACAGATTATCCTTTCTTAAAAGAATAAAAGACAAGGTTTAACCGTTAACAAGACTAGACAACCAATGAATAAAATAAGCGAAAGATAATAAAAAACCATCAATGTAAGAGTTGGTGGTTTTTTAAAAGGAGATTAAGAATATGAAAGCTGCTCAAATTCAAAAATACTCGAAAAACATTGAAGCACAGATTGTTGATATCCCTATACCGAGTATTAAAGAAAATGAAGTATTGGTAAAGGTAAAAGTTGCTGCAATAAATCCACTTGAAATATTAAATATTACAGGAAGTGTAAAATTAATACAAGACTATGATATGCCTCTTACATTAGGAAATGAACTAACAGGAATTGTCGAAAAAGTGGGTAATCCTGACTTTGGGTTTAAGGTTGGAGATCCTATTTATACAAGACTCCCGATTGAAAAAATTGGAGCATTTGCAGAATATGTTGCAGTTGATGCTAAATCGATATGGCATTTGCCGAAAAATTTAGATTTCGTTACGGGAGCTGGTGCACCGTTAACTGGTTTGACGGCATACCAAGGCTTAGTAGAAGAGTTAGAAGCAAAAAAGGGACAAACTGTGTTTATTCCAGGAGGTTCAGGAAGTTTTGGACAAATGGCTGTTCCTATAGCTAAAGCAATGGGATTAAAGGTCATTGTTTCTGGTAGTCCTTCCGCAAAAGAGAGAACTATGAACGCTGGTGCAGATCAATATATTGATTATACTAAGGAAAATTATTGGGAAATACTAGACGAAGTTGATTTTGTAATCGATACGCTAGGTGCTGAGGAATTCGAACGGGAGTTATCCATAATAAAAACAGGTGGTCGGTTACTAAGTCTTCGTACTGCACCAAATAAACAGTTTGCAATAGATAAAGGTCTTCCTAAATGGAAGCAATTTATTTTTGGATTAGTGGGCTCGAAATTTGATAAGAAAGCAAAGAAAAAAGGTGTTCAATATCGCTTCATTTTCGTTAGAGCTGACGGAAGACAATTAGAAAAAATCACAAAAATCATTGAAGAAAACAATATTATTCCAGCAATTGATCCTACCAATTTTACAATTGAAGACATTAATGATGCATTAAATTTAGTAGTAAGAGGAAAGACAAAAGGAAAAGTAGTTATTAAATTTTAAAGGTAAGTAGGAGTGGAAGTAGCAATGTCGATTCATTTCTGAAGGTTTTCATAAGGAAGACATGAAAGAAATTCCTTTATCACTATTTGAGAAACTAACCGTGCAACAAGTTGAAGACTTTTTAAGTTTTTTAAAGTTTCAATTAAACAATAGAGAAATCACGATCAATCGAAAATTATCCTCTTTAAAGTCCTTATTTAATTACCTACAGAATATAGCGGAAACAGATCAATTAGAGCCTTATATTAAAAGAAATGTCATGGCTAAAATCGAATTTAATGATGTGTCTGAGAACCCGGAAACGGTAGCAAATCGTATGGAAGGGAAAATCTTAATGGGAGACGAATACGAGCGTTTTAGAAGCTTTGTAGCCCATGAGTACGGTGAACAAAACAGTTCTAACAAACATATCGTTCGTTTTCATGAGTTAAACAATGAGAGAAATACAGCTATTGTATCACTGTTCTTGGGTTCAGGGTTAAGATTAACAGAGCTAGTTTGGTTAAACATTGAGGACATTAACTTCTCAAAATCATCTGTAAGAGTGATTAGAAAGGGGAATAAAGAGCAGTACGTATATTTCAGTGAGCAGGCTCAACTGGATTTAGAAGCCTATTTAAGCGTTAGAGCAAGTAAGTACAATATTAATAAAGACAACAAGGCATTGTTTGTTGCGGCTCCTATGGGTCCTAAAGGAACAACCAGGAGGCTATCAGCCAGAGCCATTGAGAAAATGATTGAAAAATATGCGAAAGCATTTGGAAAACCATCATTATCTGTACACAAATTGAGACATTCGTTTGCTACCAGGTATCACGCTGAAATCAATGATGTGCCTAAATTGAGACGACAATTAGGGCATTCCTCTATAGAGACAACTATGATATACACTCACATTAAAAATGAAGATCTAAAAACAGCTATTAATAAATTCAATATGCCAAAAGAATAAAATACATAACAATCGTTTTTAATCAAATTCACAAGATATTTAGTATTTTTGTGTCATAGTTTCAGTATTATTGTGTCATTTAATATTAAGTATCTTTGTGTCATTTTCTTAATTTATGTCGCATTCTAATTATAAAATGTATAACAGATGCAAATAATTAAAATAAGTACAGTAAATAAATATAAATATACAAGCTATAACTTAAGTTTCAGTATCTTTGTGTCACTTTTGTAAGTATTTTTGTGTCGCTCGTCAAAAAAGTAGAAGGGCTCATTACCGTTCTATTTGAGTTTGTTTCTAGTTTACATAATATCTATTATACACAGTTCTTTAAACAGAGACGGAAGAGGTCTCAATATCTAAGTATACTTAAAATAGTGAGACGGAATTTAGATTTTTATCTAAGACCATTGAAATATTTTTAAACTGCCTTGCAGCTAATTCAAACTGTTGGTTCTCTGGATTATATTTTGCTTTAGTTTTTTTATTAGAGTTTGCTAATTGTTTTATAAGTCTCAGCATAATACTAGCGATTCTTATTAGTATCTATCCAGATCTCATTATTATTAATTAGTTTACATAATATTATTATATGCAACTTATCTCTTCAATAAACGCTCAGTCAATAATGACTAAGCGTTTCATACACATGTTAGTTCGGTTTTACCAGTTCCCAAATGTATTGGTCACCTTCCCGAATTCCTTCTCTATCCTTTGAATCGGATATCCCACCGAGTTCAAGATATGTACAGCCTCTACCTCAGTTGCATTAATTATCCATTTCCCTCTTTTTTTCAAAAAAGCCCATGAAAACGTTTGCGTGTACGTGTGGGTATCTTATATATTCAATTAACAAGTTAAGAGTCCTTCCCAAAACAAAAAACCTAACGGAATGTCAGGTTTGACGGTTAAACAACTCGCTGTTGAAGGGCGGTTGTTAAATAATACCTAGGAGTGCCGAAGTACATGTATTGGTTATATTGTGGGTAGGAAGACTCGAATTGTATATATATCGGTGAGTCTAATAACCATGGATAATTTTGATAGAATTTTTGGTCACCATATACCATTGCTGTTAGTGCTAATGGTAGCTCTTTTTGGAAAATGTGAAAGCGAATCATCGCATAATTTTCGTCAAATTCTCCGTTAGTAATATACACTTTCCCTAATAATGTGTATTGACCCATGACAGGTTTCCACTCTGCTAACACTTCATCTCGAAATTTGGTATTCACAGCATCAAAATCGTAGCAATATCCAATTGTTAAAAATAGTTCACCTGTTACGTCTGAGTGCGTTAAGGTATATTTTCTCTCATCTACAGGTTTAAAGGGTGTTGCTGGTGGAAAGTATGTCACATTTAACATTGCCGGATCAAACTTACTCATGTAAGCCTCACTCCCCTGGATGATGAAGTAGTATTTACTACTGTATTTTATGTGATTGAATGTTAAATGTGACAACAGCCTATTTTTTCTTCTTCGTTGTATTCTTGCGTAACTCCATAACATTCGTATCAAGCAGCTTCCATTTTCCGTTTTCATACACCCAAGATGACTCCACATTTGCAATGGAATCAGCATTGTAAGCACCGCTAATTCGTTGCGATCCTTTTAAGCCTATTTGGTCTCTAGTCACTTTAACGGGTTTTAGCATTCCAAACGGAAGTACCATGAGTTCTGCAGGTTCATTAAGTTTGCCATTATGATATAACCCGAGCCGTTCGTAATCTTTTGCTCTATTTCTTAAGTCAAACTGATACGACTCATTGGTATTTTCTATAGTCATATTGGCTTTATATCCATTTAGAAATGAAGTTTGAATAACTAGTGGTTCAGGGACGGTTATATCGGTTAACAGATCATCCTTTACTGTATATAAATAATGATTTGATAATCCGCCACTTCCTCCCGTGTTAACCGCTAGAAATAAGTCTTTTACGCCATCATTGTTCAGATCTTTGAAATCTATTCGTGGTTCGTACCCACCTTCGAGATTGATTTTATGGCTTTTTCCAGTTGCAGAAAGGATTTCCAATGTTATGGAACGTAAAAAGATCGCTCCTTCCTCAAAGGGCTCACCCTTCACATATATCGTATCAAGTTTTCCATCTCCGGTAACATCCAATTGTTCTTTGACTATGACGCTTTCAAGCATGTTAGCTTCCTCTACTGCATATACGCCTGTTATCGCGGATAGTGACATAAAAAAGAAGGCAGCAAAAGCGAACAATAGCTCTTTCTTCATTTAAAATTCCTCCCTGAGCAAATATCAGTATTTTATTTTGCCCATAAGTGGAAAAAAGATGTAGAAAAAACAAATTTAACAAAAAATTAGTTTGCTAAATGTTTAATGAGTCCAGGTAACCAATCAGTTAGATTACTAAAACGAAACCCAAGCTCACTTGCCTTAGCGTTGCTCATATTCCAGTTGTTTTCAATACCGTATGGTGAGTGTTCAGATGGGTTAAAAGTATTTGGGAGAATGGCCTTCTTACCGACCGCGGCTTCTATAAATGCCATCAATTCTGCCATTGATATCTCCTCGTTTGCACAAGCGTTGATGGGGCCAGTGAAGTTTTGCTCACTTATCCAGGCAAGAAAGCTGCCAGCCTCCTTTTGATGAATGAATCCCATTTTGGCCTGTAAGTTTGGAAATCCGATCACGACCCCTTCTTTTGCTCGGTTAATATGTAGAAGTAAACGTTCCGTGTAATCATACTCCCCGAGAACAATTGGAATTCTAACAGCAATCACAGGAAAGGCTGCCTCCTGGAAAAATACCGCCTCCGCTTGTCGTTTTCCTTCCTGATAGGTCACTTGATCTGGTGGTGTGTCAGAAATAGGATAAAAATATGGATCAAAATCTGCTTCAACCACATGTTCAGCATAGTCATAAACTGACATCGTTGAAGTAAAAATGTATGTATGAATCTTGTTAGTTAGTGCTTGAATGGCAATTCTCGCATCTCTAGCGTTAAAGCAAATCTGATCAAATACAACATCCCAAGTTCTCCCACTTACAGCTTCCTTCACAGAATCTAAATCAAATCGGTCAACCATTAGCGTTTCAACAGTGTTCCCAAATGGATTCACACTGTGTTGTCTTGTTGCGACTGTTACTTTTATCCCTTTGTTAAGTAACTCATGAACTAAATTTACTCCGAAAAACCTTGTTCCCCCAAATACTAAAGCAGTTTTCATTCTGTTTTCTCCTCCTCAACATTAATTGAATCATATCTAAATATATTCAATTAATCCTTCCTATTCACCTTTCTGTCCTTCTGTTAAAATTAGGAAAGATCCCTTGAAAGGAAGAGATATATGCTGAAAAAATTCACTCCGCCCTTTTCAACAGAAATTTATGAGCAGTTATCACTATGGGTGTCACAGCATCAAAATGTACGTGGTATAAACTTAGAAGTACCAATGAATCTCTCTTCTGTTCTAGAGGAGGAAGACGGTTCTCCAGATTATATCTATATCATATATGAAGGGGATAAGATGACAGCTGCTGGGTCGGTTGTTGATATATTAAAAACAAAAGATTTCGAGATTGGTTTTGCTGCTAGTGATGAACAAACCGCAAGAGATTTGATGAGTAAAATCCACCAAGACTTACTATCACACTTCCCCACCACCATCACTGCGGTAATAGATGAAAGAGCAACGCTTGAGAAAAATGCTTTATTAGAATTGGGAGCAAATAATGAGGTGTGTGAAGCCCAATTAATGGTTTCTCAATTAAGTGGCAAGAATCCTGCTTTTCCTATTGAGCTAGTTGAGTATCATTCTAGTCGTCACAATGACTATCGTGAAGTATTAATGGATAGTTTTGGTGATGAAGTAGAAGAAGCGGAAGCTATTATTCAATTGTCACTCTCACAGCCAAGTAGGACACTTTACGGTATCCATGTAAACGGAGAAATGGTTGGAACGATCAATCTTATTCGCTCAGATAATGCCTTTATTACAGCGTTTGCGGTTCGTCCCTCACATCAAAAGAAAGGAATAGGACGAGCTGCTTTACATGAAACAGTTGACATGCTTTTTGAAGAAGGCTATCGGTCGGTATCCCTCGATGTGGAAATGAAGAATACACATGCACTCAAGCTGTATGAAGAAGTTGGCTTTCAAATTCAATTCATGTTTCAGTTTTTTAAAATGTGAAAATATCAATAAAAATACAAGCTCAGAGATCGTTTCTCTGAGCTTGATTATTTTTACGTATTATATAAAGTTTTAGTTATTTGTAGCTTCGTTTGCTTCTTTTTGAGCAACCGACCATACAGTCTTTGCTTTGCCAGCATCGGTTTCATCAATAATAAATGATCCATTGGAGTAACGGTCATTATGTCTTATATCAGAAGCACGTACTTCCTCGACTTGACCTTTTTCTGTACTCACAAAGATTTGATCTTCTTCACTCACGATGACTGCACCGATTACCCGGTGTGGGTTCGCCTTTAATTCTCTTAACATGATCACTCCACGCTTGGCACGTGAAGTTAACTCAAATTCATCTAACTTCATCTTCTTGATTGCTCCGCGCTGAGTCACAATCACAATGCTTTGAGAACGAGGATCATCGACAATTTTACCAGCTGTTAGATAATCGCCATCCTTAAGGTTAATTCCCTTCACACCTGCAGCTCTAGCGCCAACGATACTTACCTCATCTTCTGCGAAACGTAAACCGTACCCTAAATGAGTCGTTAATAGCAACTCCTTCGTACCATCCGTTTCATGAACATCAAGTACTTCGTCGTCATCTTTTACATTAATAGCAACGAGTGGCTTCGAATATCTTTGAGCTTTATATGCCTTCAGTTCTGTTTTCTTAACCATTCCATTTTTCGTAATGAACAACAAGAACGCTTCCTTCTCAAAATCTTTAACAGGAAGTACCCTGATAATCGTTTCGTTACGATCAATTGGAACAAGATTTGCGATATGTTGACCGAGGTCCTTCCAGCGAATATCAGGAAGTTCATGCACTGGACAGTACAAGTAATTCCCTTTATTCGTAAATAACAGAACCACATCGGTTGTGTTCATATCAAGCTGTGCGAGTAATTGGTCGGAATCCTTCATACCAAAATCCTGACCATTCGATGCAGCATACGACCTCGGGCTAGTACGTTTAATATAGCCTTCCTTCGTCACAGTGACAATCACATCTTCGCTTGCTACCATAACTTCAAGATTGATCTTAATTTCTTCAATCTCCGCTTCAATAATGGTACGACGTTGATCGGCAAAGCGCTTTCGAACATCCTTTAACTCTTTTTTAATTACAGAAAGAAGCTTGCTCTCACTCTCTAAAATAGCTGTAAGTTCATCGATCTTCTTAGCAAGTTCATCTGCTTCGTTTTGAAGAGCAGTGATATCTGTGTTTGTTAAGCGATATAGCTGTAAAGAAACGATTGCTTCGGATTGTGCTTCGGTAAAGCCAAACTTCATAATCAAGTTGTCTTTTGCATCACGCTTGTCTTTTGATCCACGAATCGTTTGGATGACTTCATCTAGGATGGATAATGCTTTCATTAATCCAGCCACGATATGTTGGCGGTCTTTCGCCTTCTGTAAATCAAATTGAGAGCGTCGAGTTACTACTTCCTTTTGGTGCTCAATATACGCATCCAGAAGCTGTGTAAGTCCCATGAGCACCGGACGACGATGATGGATGGCAACCATGTTAAAGTTGTATGCAATTTGAAGGTCTGTGTTCTTGTATAAATAGTTTAGTACACCTTCAGCATCAGCTTCTTTTTTTAATTCAATCACGATACGAAGTCCAGTACGGTCCGTTTCGTCACGAACCTCTGACATTCCTTCTATTTTACGGTCTAAGCGGAATTCATCCATCTTTTTCACAAGGTTTGCTTTGTTTACTTCAAAAGGAATTTCTGTAATAACGATTTGCTGCTTACCGCCACGAACCGTTTCAATTTCTGCTTTCCCGCGAACAATGATTTTCCCTTTGCCCGTTTCGTAAGCCTTTTTTATTCCGTCTACCCCTTGAATGATTCCACCAGTCGGAAAGTCAGGTCCTTTAATCACAGTCATTAAATCATCGACCGTACAGTTCGGCTGATCCATCCTCATGAAGACACCATCGATGATCTCATTTAAATGATGAGGCGGGATTTCTGTTGCATATCCAGCAGAAATCCCTGTAGAACCATTGACAAGAAGGTTAGGGAACATCGCTGGAAGAACGGTCGGTTCATTTGCTGTATCATCAAAGTTTGGTACGAAATCGACGGTTCTTTTGTCAATATCACGCAATAACTCAGACGAAATTGCACTTAAACGTGCTTCCGTA
Organism: Robertmurraya mesotrionivorans; assembly: GCF_050971805.1. Classification (NCBI taxonomy): domain Bacteria; kingdom Bacillati; phylum Bacillota; class Bacilli; order Caryophanales; family Bacillaceae; genus Robertmurraya; species Robertmurraya mesotrionivorans. The sequence continues at coordinate 12,515 of NZ_JBPCCH010000002.1, forward strand.
TAACGCATCGCAGCTGGTGGGTCACCATCGATGCTCCCGTTGTTTCCGTGCATTTCAACAAGAAGATTACGAAGCTTCCAGTCTTGGCTCATACGCACCATGGCATCGTACACGGAGGAATCTCCGTGTGGGTGATAGTTACCAATTACGTTACCGACTGTTTTGGCCGATTTACGGAACCCTTTATCGTTTGTGTTTCCTTCCACATGCATCGCATAAAGAATACGTCTTTGTACTGGTTTTAGGCCGTCCCTTGCATCAGGCAAGGCACGGTCTTGAATAATGTATTTACTATATCTTCCGAAGCGATCACCAATGACCTCTTCAAGTGGTAAATCGCGAAATTTTTCCGTCAAACTCACTGTTCAGTAACCTCCTCAGCAACAGAAATATTTTCATTTTCTAAAATACTTCCGTCTTCCTCTAAACCGAAGGCTACATGTGTTTCAATCCACTTACGGCGAGGCTCAACCTTATCGCCCATTAGTGTAGTCACACGACGTTCTGCACGAGCAGCATCATCAATGCGCACACGAATTAATGTTCTTGTCTCGGGATTCATAGTCGTATCCCAAAGCTGGTCTGCATTCATCTCGCCTAGTCCTTTGTAACGTTGAATCATATAACCCTTACCAACCTTTTTAATGGCTGATTGTAAATCGTCGTCGCTCCATGCATACTCAATAATTTCTTTCTTACCTGTTCCTTTACTTACTTTATAAAGCGGTGGAAGGGCTATGAATACTCTTCCAGCTTCAAGAAGTGGTTTCATATAACGGTAAAAGAATGTAAGGAGAAGAACTTGGATATGAGCACCATCAGTATCGGCATCGGTCATAATGACAACTTTATCGTAGTTAATATCGTCAATATTAAAATCTGCTCCAATTCCACCACCGATAGCATGGATGATCGTATTAATCTCTTCATTTTTAAAGATATCCTGTAACTTTGCTTTTTCTGTATTGATAACTTTTCCTCTGAGAGGAAGAATCGCTTGAAAACGACGGTCACGACCTTGTTTAGCAGATCCTCCAGCAGAGTCACCCTCTACTAAATAAAGTTCATTTTTCTGAGGATTTCTAGATTGGGCTGGCGTTAACTTCCCTGATAAAACAGCCTCAGATCGTTTCCTCTTCTTCCCGCTTCGCGCTTCTTCTCTAGCTTTACGAGCGGCTTCACGAGCTTGATACGCTTTAATCGCTTTACGTATCAATAACGTACTGGTCTCAGGGTTTTCTTCTAAAAAGTAAGACAGATACTCAGATACAACCGAGTCTACTGCAGAACGTGCTTCACTCGTTCCAAGCTTTCCTTTTGTCTGACCTTCGAATTGAAGAAGTTCTTCCGGGACACGTACGGAAATAATCGCTGCAAATCCTTCTCGAATATCCGCTCCGTCAAGATTTTTATCCTTTTCTTTTAACAGGCCGATTTTGCGTGCATATTCATTAAACACACGAGTCATGGCTGTTTTTGCACCAGCCTCGTGTGTTCCACCGTCTTTTGTACGAACATTATTGACGAAGGAAAGAACATTTTCCGAATATCCATCGTTGAATTGGAACGCGTAATCCACTTCAATTCCACCGCTCGTCCCTTCGAAGCTGATGACTGGATGTAATACGTCCTTTTCCTCGTTTAAGTATTGAACAAACGCTTCAATTCCATTTTCGTAATGGAAAATCTCATGGAAGTCATTACGGTCGTCAATAATTTCTATTTTCATGCCTTTTAAAAGAAAGGCAGATTCTCTCAAGCGTTCACACAGTGTTTCATAATTGTAGGTCGTCGTCGAAAAAATCGTCGCATCCGGCTTAAAATGAATAGTCGTACCTGTTTGATTCGTTTTTCCTACTTTCTCTAAAGTAGTCACAGGTTTTCCGCCGTTCTCAAAACGCTGCTCGTAGACAAAGCCGTCTCGCTTAATCTTTACCACGAGCCATTCGCTCAATGCATTAACAACCGATGCACCTACACCGTGTAGCCCACCACTTGTTTTATAACCACCTTGACCGAATTTTCCCCCAGCATGAAGGACGGTTAAGATGACCTCAGGAGTGGGTTTTCCCATTTTGTGCATACCAGTTGGCATACCACGCCCTTTGTCTTGCACACTAATGGAATTATCTCTGTGTATTTTTACAATTATTTGGTCTCCATGACCTGCTAATGCTTCATCGACAGAGTTATCTACTATTTCATATACCAAATGGTGAAGCCCTCGTGAATCTGTACTACCAATGTACATTCCTGGGCGTTTTCGAACCGCATCTAACCCCTCTAGTACCTGAATGGCATCATCGTTGTATTCAAACGTTCCTTGATTTTTTGCCACGTACAATACCCCTTTCCTTCCGTGCCAGCTACATGTCTCTATCTATGTAATGGACCTGAACGTCTTATACCTATTCGTTCTTACAAGTGAATTATCCTTTAAATATTATGAAACGAGGATGAAGAACAAATGTTCCTACCTCGTATTTTATCACATTTTTTAAGACACCTATGCTTTATTGTATATATTTCTTGTGATTTGGCAAATGGATATTTTAAAAAGAAAAGTATTTTAGACGAATATTCTTCGATTATAGAAATGTTTATAAAGCCTATGTTAAAAAGAAAAACACCCTAATCCTAATGACTAGAGTGAAGGAGAAAAAATTATTTTGTCAAAGCATGTTCTACTTTAATGCATCGATTCATAACGACAGTGTAGTCTTTGCTTTTTAAAAATTCGTACGCTTCTTCATTTTCTAATCCTAACTGTGCCCAAAATACATCAGCATCGATTTGATCGAATTCTCTTGCCACCTCTGGGAGAAATTCAGATCGTCTAAACACATTCACAATGTCTACATGGCCTTCAATATCAGTCAATTTGGCTACGGCCTTAATACCAAATACTTCATCTACGGTTGGGTTTACTGGAATAATTTCATAACCAGCATTTTTCATAGCTTCAGAAACCATGTAAGAGGTACGCTCTGGATTATTGCTTATTCCAACAACAGCGATTCGCTTTGTCTTTTTTAAGATTTGCCCCAATTCTTCACGGCTCGGATATTCGATTGGCATCAAACTCACTCCTCTTAATTTTTGTTTAGTATGCCCTTACATTCTTTAATCATAGCCAATTGAATGATAAAAGGCTAGGAGAAAGTCCTAGCCATTCATTACTTTTTCACTATTTGCTGGTTAAAAGTTTGCAGAGCGGTCCATGCTGTTTCATCGGCAAAATATCTGGACCAGCTCGCCACTCCCGCAAGATCATACTTTACCGCTAAATTAGTTCTTGCGGTAAGAGACTGTTCATCTTCAAGCCATACCTTGTAGGTAGTTGCCTGATCGGGAACATAAAGCTCGGCATAATTTTGTCCGCTAGCTGCATCATAGATAGGAGTTAAGTTATTCGTGGTTAACCATTCTTTGATTTGTGCCATGCTTTTGGATTTTGAGGAAACTTCACCGCTGTCTTTGATTTCCCATAGTCTTGTGTAAAGAGGAATTCCTAAAATCAGCTTTTCATTTGAAACGATTTCCAAGAGCTTTTGAAGGTTTGTCTCAACCCATGGAAGACTTGCTACGCTCCCTGCTTTTGGCGAGGAACCCCAATGCTCGTCATAGGCCATAATCGCAAGATAGTCGACAATTTCTGCGAGCTTATCACGTTCATAGAAAGCAGACCAATTGCCTTCCGCCATAAACGTAATGTCCATCGTAACGATCAAGCCTGCTTCATGAAAGTATGGCGTTGCCTCTCGAACAAATTGTGTCACAAGCGGTCCGTCTTCTTCTCTTACATTTTCAATATCAATATTGATTCCGTTCAGCTCATATAATTGACTGTAATGTAGGAGCTCTCGAATCATCTTCTGTCTCGTCTCATAATCCTTAAAGGCTGCGTGAGTAAGGTCGGGATCAAACGCGTTGGAGAATAGTCCCCATACTTGATAGCCCTGTGCTTTTGCCCATTTCGAGTACTCGAGAGAAGCAAGGTTCCCGATGCTTCCAGTTTCATCCTTTAGTTCGAACCAGGTTGGAGAAACAACGTTTACTCCGTTCATTTCAGGAATCATAGTGGTATCTGGGTTTTTCGTATATACTGCCTCCCAAGTTAGGTTTATGGGTCCTTCAAAGTTTGGAGCATTTACAACTTCTTTTTCATATTCTACGACGATGTTTTCCTTTTCCTGTGTTTCAATTAAATCCTTAGATATATATCCAGCAACTCCGTCTATTTTTCTCACAAAATAGAATTCTTCTTTTTCATCTTCAATCCAAATCTTTTCCCCGTTTGAAACGTCTGCAACATAAGGAGATCGTAAGGTAGCGTCCGTTCGTAGTCGAAGTTTTTCCTCGTGCACATCCTCATTCGTAATAACAGCATTTTGAAGAGTATCTCCATCCTTTTCAATCCATATAGCATTTGAGTTTTCTAGTACACGATAGATTACAGGATAAAACTGAATGACCGGGTCAAGCGCTACATATAATTGGCCTTGTTCATCTACTAAAGGTGCAAATTGAAGTTCAACCGGCTTCTCATTAATAAAATAGGTTAATGACTCTGTAGGCATTTGTACCACTTTATTAGAGGTAGTAATGATGATTGAATTTGATTTTTCATCAAACGCGACACTGTCATCAATATTCTCCTCCAAAAAGTCTAACGATACATAGACGCTTTCCCCTTCTATAATGGCATTCCCTTGTTGTTTCCCTTGAAATAGAACAGGATTTTCTCCCGTGAAGTAGCTTGTTTTTTCACTTGAAGCAAAAGGATAAAAGAATAATAGAATACTAGAGATAATCACAAGAATAGATGCAATGAGACCCGTGATGATCCATCCTTTTGATACAATCGGTTTTTTCTTATATGTTTCTAGACGTGCCATGGTTCACTCTCCCTTCCCTTCATCGTACCCGAAAAGATGATCTTTTGAAAAGAGGGTTTCGACATTCCTTCATTTTAGCCTCTAAATATGACGATTGAATAACAAAAAAGTTACGAGAATATAATGGAAAAAACCATTTGTACATGGTTTTTTAAGCAATACATGGTACAATAATAAGACGGTATATGAAGTGTGAAGGAGTATTTGTATGATGGAAATTGCATTAATAGTTATTGTTTCTTACCTACTTGGTTCCATCCCCTCAGGGTTAATTGTTGGAAAAGCTTTTTACGGAATTGATATCCGTGAGCATGGAAGTGGAAATTTAGGTGGAACCAATACGTTTCGTACTTTAGGGAAAAAAGCAGGGATTATTGTTACCGCTGCTGATATCCTAAAAGGTACACTTGCCTCGTCCCTTCCTGTTATATTTGGAGTGGAGGGCCAAATTGATCCTTTAATAGCGGGGATGATTGCGGTTGTTGGGCATATGTATCCTGTGTTTGCTAATTTTAAGGGTGGAAAAGCGGTCGCTACGTCAGGTGGAGTTCTTTTAGCATGTGCTCCAGTTATGTTTCTTGTGATGGTCGTTGTATTCTTGCTTAGCTTATACATAACGAAGTTCGTATCACTTTCTTCAATCATTGCATCCATTGTAGCAGTGATTTATGCAGTGATTGCAAAGGAACCACTGTTAATTATCGTCGTTTCTCTGCTTTCATTATTTGTTATTTATCGTCATCGAGCAAATATCAAGAGAATTATTAATAAAACAGAACCGAAGATTAAATGGATGTAAGACCCGACATAGGGTCTTTTTTTTTGACTAAGATTTTGCAGGTTTTGACTTTTTTAATGAAAAACATACATATTACGATGAAATTCCCCATATAGATGGAGTAGAAATTACGCTAGATGGGAGATAAGAGAAAATGACGGACGACATGAAAAAGTGTGAAACAACAGTTGCTGAAATGGTTCATGAAGTGAAAAATCCTTTAACAACCGTGAAGGGCTTGCTGCAATTATTGAAACCATACTTGGTGATGATAGAAAAAGAACAATATGCGGATCTCGCCATAAGTGAAATTATCCGTGCGGATGAGTTACTTACAGCGTATGCAAATTCAAATACATCCATTTCTCCACGACAAAAGCATGTGTGTGTGAACATGTTATTGGAGGAAATGAAATTGCTTTTTGAAAGAGAAGCCAATGTATATAGAATTCAATTTTATACTCATATCGATCCCGATCTTCCTAAGGTAGATGTTTGTCGTAATGAATTAAAACAAGTACTCGTAAATTTAGTGAAAAATGCCGTTGAATCTCTAATGGAGGTCAAAGATAACCGAGTCCGCAAAATTACTTTAGAAACCAAAGTTCAAGGAAAAAGAATAAATGTGATGGTAAAAGATAATGGTTCTGGGATGGATCAAGCGACCCTTGCGCAACTGTTTACTCCCTTTTATACCGAAAAATCTTATGGTACAGGCTTGGGATTATCAATTTGCAAAAAGCTCATTGAAAAGCATGATGGACTAATCACCGTTGAAAGCCAAAAAAACGTGGGAACCACCTTTCAAATTGCCCTACCCTCTCTAGCAGATGTCGACTAATTGTCATAAGATAAAACCCTTTCATACCAGAAATAAGATACGATAATAGTAAGAAGCTGATGCCTTTATGTGAAAGGGTGAGATGTAAAAGATGAAAGGATTCTTACAAGATAAACTTGTGTATACGACTTCAACAGAGCACTATGAAGAAGATCAATTCCCTTTAAATTGGTTTGATGGTTCTGGAATGTTAAGTAGGACAAAGGATTTCAATGAATTAATGGATTTATTAGAGGAATTGGATGAGGAAATGATAAAAGACCTTACTGAATATGTGTAAAAAGAAGGACCGACAAGAGCATCTAATGCTCCTCTTCGGTCCTTTTTTTCGGTGTTACGTTTCTTTAATTAACTCATCTTCAAAGAAAAAGGTATTAGGGTATTCCTGAACAATATAGGAATATCTTTTCATATTTTTAACATATTGACATTTAGAGATGACGACAGACTCACCAGACGCTTTTATGCTTACTTCTTCTCCGTTGTTATATAAATTTTTTTTCATTCTCTCATCCTGTCTCTAATTAAATTTTGATCCTAGAAAATAAAGTATTACTCAATTATGACAGTCCTATTTATTTAAATCCAGTTTTTTATTGTTTGGTAAAAATTTTATCACTCATACAAAGTGGAATATGGTATCTTTATGGAGGTGAATTTTATCAGGAGGAACGAACGATATGACGAATAACATGTTCTCTCTTAGTAAAACAGAGCATAAGGATGAGCGAGTACTTTCCTTCTTAGAAGAAAATGGAGGAAATCATGCTTCACACTTAATTTTGTTGCGCGATAAAGAGTTATTTTGGGCAGTAGAACAAAAGGTGTTAATTGCCTATAAAAAAATTGCTAATAAATTGGTAGTGTTAGGCGACCCCATCGGTGATGAGGATTATATGGCTGATGCAATAAAAGAATTTCATGAATACTGTGATGAACTCCGTCTGACTCCTGTTTTTTATCAAATCAGTGCTCGATTTATGCACTATTATCACGAAACAGGCTTCTCGTTTATGAAGCTTGGCGAGGAAGGTATTGTGGATGTAAAGAACTTCTCTCTTGCAGGAAAACAGGGGGCGAAGCTTCGTACAAAGTTTAATAAATTTACAAGAGAAAACTTTCATTTTCGAGTCATCACTCCTCCCTATTCGCATACCCTTCTTACAGAGCTTCGTGCCATTTCTGATGAATGGTTAGGCGACCAAAAGGAAAAAGGGTTTTCGGTTGTCTCATTCAGTGAGGAATATGTGTCTTCGTATCCGGTTGCTCTATTAACGAATGCGGAAGGTCGAGTGGTCGCTTTTGCTACGTTAGCTACAGATTATAAAGATACAGTGACGATTGATTTAATGAGAAAGACAACAAGTTCTTCATACGGAACAATGGATGTACTTTTTATTCATATTTTTCAATGGGTTAAAGAACATGGATATCAGTACTGCAGCTTAGGCATGGCCCCGCTTGCCAATGTTGGACAAAGCAAATACTCGATTACTTGTGAAAAATTGATACGATACATCTTTTTACATGGTAATGCCTTATATAAATTTAAGGGTCTTCAAGAGTTTAAAGGCAAATTTACTTCAAGTTGGGAACCAAAGTATTTGGCTTATAAAAAGTCCCCTTTGATTCTTGTGATTATTCAATTGATTCTATTAATTAATCAACCTCCTTTATCAACGAAGACAAAAGAGGTTGTAGGAAAGCTTAAATATCTGATTAAGAAAGCAGTGTAAGAGGTGAACCATGAGGCTCACCTCTTTTTTATAACTTAATTACTTGAAAGCGTCCTTTACCAAGGACATCGGTTTGGTAGTCAAGTTTGGTGTTTTCAAAATAGACCATATCCCGAAGATGAATAACGATATTAAGGTCATGAAAGGGTATTACTTGATCTTCCTGTAATGGCTTCTCTTCCAGAGAAAGCTTTAACTGTGGACCCCCTCAGCCAATTCCCATGGTTAATCGAACGTACAGTACTTCCCCTTCTGTTCTCTTCTCTTTTTCAACAGCAGTTAGCAAAATATGATACGCTGGTTCGGTAAGTTTTAACATTTTTTGCTCCTCCCTAACAAGAAAATTGTCGCATATTGTAACGCATTTATGACATAATGAAGAAAAGACAAACTTTATGATACCCATCTTAGCGAAAAAGTACATGGATTGCCAATAATCTGTATGTAGTAGGTGTTAGTTATGAGGAGAGTTAGAAAAAAAAAGCGGAAAAACAATATGTGGGTTGGAGCCGTTCTTTCAGGTTCTTTAATCATCGCGTCTCTAATCTTATTCATGAACATGTATGAAAGTGCCAATGCAAGTCCAGTTGTACATAATGAAAAAAATGTATCCCCTCGTGCGCTTGGGGTCGAATCGAAAAGTTATGAACAAACGATCACACTTGGTGCCATTGGAGATATTCTTATTCATGATTGGGTGTATGAGGATGCTCAAACTGGCAATGGATACGATTTTCACCCCATGTTTGAACAAGTTTCAGCAACACTATCTCAACCGGATATTTTGTTAGCGAATCAGGAAACGATACTTGGTGGAGTGGAGTTGGGTATTTCTAGCTATCCAATGTTTAATAGTCCTGTTGAAATTGGAAGCGCTATAAAAGATGCAGGTGTAGACATTGTCTCCACTGCTAATAATCACTCATTAGACAAACGTGAAAAAGGACTTCTTACTTCCCTAACCAATTTAGATCAACTTGGGATTCCTAGTGTTGGAACATACTCTAGTGCTGAGGATCAGCAAACGTTAACCATGATGGAAAAGAACGGAATTAAGGTGGCCTATCTATCGTACACATATGGAACGAATGGAATGCCTATTCCTGAAGGTAAGGACTATTTAGTCAACTTAATTGATAAGGAAGCCATGAAAAGTGAAATCCACCGCGCACGTGAAGCCGCTGATATTACTGTCATGAGTATTCACTGGGGCAACGAATATCAACGTTTCCCTACCGATGAACAGGAAGAACTTGCTCAATTCCTTGTGGATGAAGGAGTAGATATTATCTTTGGTCATCATCCTCATGTTCTCCAACCGATGGAATGGCTGAAAGCTTCTGACGGGAGACAAGCTCTAGTTGTATACTCTTTAGGGAATTTTCTTTCTGGGCAAATGAGAGATTATAAAGATATTGGCGGTATGGCTTCTATACGTGTAACCAAGCAGATTAATTCAGATGGAACTTCTATCCGTCTTTCTGAGCCCGGGTTCTTTCCAACCTATGTATCAAATCAAAGACTTCAAAATTATCGGGTGGTCCCCTTACAGGATGCTGGGAATTTTGGAATGAGTAACGCCGAAAGCAAGTACAATGAAATACTGACACATATGACCAATAATCTGAAATGAGTAAGCAGTGTCTTTTATAGGACACTGCTTTTCTTTCCCCATCCATCCTTTCCAACCGTCAAATGTATCATACCCTAACAGCAAAATTATTTGTTAAAATAAAGATAAGTACGATTGAAAGGCTGTAGAATCTTGAAAGTAAACCATACCATACTTGTTTTCCTAACGTTATTCACTTTTGTTTTGTATCATGTACACGTTCCATCTATGTTCATGTTTTTTCTTTTTGTTCATTTGTTACTCGTATTGTTCTTATCAGAAAATCAGAGAATATGGGTTTGGATGATACTCTCGCTCTTTTTAGGACTCCTGATTATGAGATATATGGATCGCTTTATTTCAGAGCTATCTTTTCATCAGGGGTTCCTTTTTATACTGAGTGAATCTTTTTGGCTCATACCTATTCTTTTTGGTACGTATATTACGTCATCCTTTAAAAGTCCATCACTTGATAAGGAAAGACAGCTACAGAAGACAAGCACTAGGAATATCCTCTTTCTATTAGTAGTGGTATTTTTCCTTCTTGGTATTGGAACAATAAATGGGTTGCATGAGTGGCTAAGGGTACTTTTCTATTCCCTGCTTGTCTCACAGTTAAAAATATACCTCTCATTCGGTATATTTCTTAGTAGGTTACAAACATTGACGAGTAGATCGGTCAGTATGATAGGTGCAGCTATCATTTTTACCCTTCCTTTTACCTCTTTAGGTTATTCTCTCATCTCTTTGTTAATCATCGGTTTAACGGGGCTTGGTTATGCATGGTTAGGATCAACATGTAAGAGTTTGTTACCCGTATATGTGGTTCACTCCGTGCTTGTCTTTCTTTTTATTTTAGTAGGGGGATTTCCAGCACTTTCTCATTAGCTTTTGTCGAGCTTGATTTTAGCAATTCCGTCCAATTTGCATTATAATACTCGATATACGGAAGGAGTTTTTCATTATGAATATAATTGTAAATGATCGTGCTGCGGCTTGGTATAAAGAAGAGATGCTGTTAAATAAGGGAGATTACGTTCGATTTTTTGCTCGCTATGGTGGCTGTAGTACAGTACAGCAAGGCTTTTCTTTAGGAGTATCTTCGGAAACACCTCATCAAATTGGTTTTGAATTGGTTAAGGATGATATTCATTACTATATTGAAGAAAAAGACTTATGGTATTTTGATGGTAAGGATTTATTCGTTGATTTTAACGAACAAGTAAATGAGCCAGTCTTTCGATACGAGTAAAAAGCTGATCCAAAGTGGATCAGCTTTATTTTTTGAATAATTTCGTTGCTGCTTCTTTTTCATGTAGCAGCACTCTTTTTTGATGTTCTCCTAATAAGTCAAAGTGTGAATAGCCATTTTCTCTATGATGAATCCACTCTCGTTTTAGATTGTAGGTTTCTCCCCATTTGGCTAACTGATCCAGATCACGACAGCCAACCTTTGTTACAGTATTGCAATCGGGAAAGCGATCGTCCAACCAGTAATGTGTGAGAAAGGCAATTTCACCACGATCAATTTTCTTTTTCCAAGCTCGCAATTCTTCTCTTTTAATGCCAAAAGCCATCGGTTCTCTCCTTCTTACTCGGTTGCAACCGGCTGCTTTTTGTGTTTTTCGTATGCCTCGTGCCAAACGGGAAATTTCTTTCTAATGGAAATCGGGCGGAATGTTTCTTGCATCACGCAAACATGCTGGGACATTCCCTTTAGAGCTAAATCTCCACTTTCTGTGAAAATTTCATAGCCATAAGTTACACGGAATCCATCGTACTCTTCAATCCAAGTATGGACCATTGCCTTTTCCCCGTATCTTACTGGTTTTTTATACGAAGCTTGAATGTCAATCACAGGAGATATAACGCCTTCTTTCTCCATATCAGCATATTTAAAACCAAGATCTTCAATGATACTTGTTCGACCTAGCTCCATCCAAATGAGGTAATTTGCATGGTAAACAACTCCCATTTGATCTGTTTCTGCATAGCGAACCTCTATTTCTTTTTTTCCTACTAGCATTATGATTCCCCTTTTCCTACTTTGTGCAAAGCAATTCTAATATCGTCTTTGTCTAAAAGTGAAAGATCGGAGTCTTTCTCTTTTGAAATACGTAACGCTTGAACTTGAATTGCTTCGTCAATAACATTTGTTGCAAATCTCCCATTTCCGCTCACAGGCAATCCAGTAAGCTCCTCTTTTAAGAAGGATAAGGCTTCATCTTCAAGGATATAATGATAGCTTGTTGCGTAAGTGACCATGATTTCGATAAGCTCCTCTACCTTATAATCATGGAAATGAAAAAACTTTTTAAAACGAGATTGCAAGCCCGGATTGCTTTCGAGAAGCTGTTTCATTTCATTTGGATAACCAGCTAAAATGACAACTAAGTTTTCGTTGTGCTTGGTCATCTCATCAACGAGAGTATCAATCGCTTCCTTCCCAAAATCTCCTGGTGATTTACTAAGTAAGGAATACGCTTCGTCAATAAATAATACCCCTCCGAGCGCCTCGCGTATTTTCTTTTTTGTTTTGGCGGCTGTTTGTCCAACATAACCCGCTACAAAGTCTGCTCTACTTGTGACAATTAAGTGGCCCCTCTTTAAGTAACCAATTTCTTTCAATGCTCTGGAAAAAACCTTTGCTACCGTCGTCTTTCCGGTTCCAGGATTTCCTGTAAATACAGAGTGTAATTGAATTGGCAAGATCGGTAAGCTATTTTGTAATCTCAGTTTTTGAATTTTTACAAACGAGACGAGTTTCTCCACTTCATCTTTCACATGCTCTAATCCTACGAGTGATTCTAAAAGCTCCTCTGCCTTCTTTTCGTCCTGTTCTGTGTTAGAAGCAAAATCGTCTCTATCAAGTACTGTGAAATCCAAAACAGATCGTTCGGACTGTTTCTTCGATCCTTTTCTAAAAATCGCATCGAGAACGAGTGTTTGAACGGTTCTCGCATTTCCAAACGTGTCGTCGACCCTTTCCATATCGATGCGGTGCTCTAATTCTTTCCTCGCATCAGGTGTAAGCAAATAATCGTTATCTTGTGCAAACTTTTCAGCAATCATTAAAAGTTCTTCAGTCGAGTAGTTATCAAGGTGTATATGGTTGGAACGAGGAAATCTACTTTTTAACCCAGTGTTGGAATCCAAGAATTGCCTCATTTCCTCCGGATAACCTGCAAGCACAACCGCGAATTTCCCACCGTATTCTTTTCCGGTCATTAAGGAAACCAAAGTATCAACAGCTACTTGACCATAATCATTTCCGGTCTGTCCTTCCCTTTTCAAGCTATATGCCTCATCGATAAACAGAACTCCACCAATGGCCTGCTCGACGGCTTGGCGAACATTCTCCTCCGTTTGACCAACAAACGCTCCAACGAGTCGTGTACGATCAGTCTCGATGACCTCTTCTCGAGGAAGAATCCCTATCTCGTAGTAAATTTTTGCTAGCAGTCGAACGAGGGTTGTTTTCCCCGTACCTGGATTACCTGTGATAACCATATGCAGGCTTTGTTCATCTTTAGATTGGTATCCCTGTTTTTTTCTTTCTTTTTGGTACTTTAAAAATTCATATAACTGTGAAACACGTTCTTTTACCTTATTCATGCCAATCATTTCTTGAAGTGTATCTAGGGAGTGCTGTGTTTGCTGTACCGTCTCCTCTTCACCAAATAATTGTTCCCATGTTTGCTTTAAGCGATCGAGTTCTTCGAGCGATCCTTTTAAGTCTTGGAAGTGAACGGCTGTATGAAACACTCCAGATATGGATTCATCGTATTCTTCAGCTGCTTTTAACATCGAGCCAATGACCTCTTGTACTTCAACAAGCGTATCAATCAGGCTTCGGTAAATACTGACTAGTTCTCCAGTTTGGTTCCGATAAGCTAGTTGATACCCCGATTCCAACTCGTCGATATGTTCATCACTTGTTGATAAGAAACGTTGGCAAATAGCGATAATGTCTTCAGCAACCTTCTTTTTAGCAGCTCGATTATCTGTCTCACGCATGATTGGAAACTTCAGAGAATCGAGGATTGATTTTTTCTTCTTCCACTCAAATTGTGCCAGAAATTCGCTCGCTCTTTGGTTAGTTGGATTGAGCTCATGTGCTTTGTTCATCCATAGAAAGCTAAGATGATCCTCTTTCCCATGTTTGGCTGTTCTAGAAAGGGACGCGATGGAGAGTAATTTGGAAAGTAAAAGGGCATCGTTCTGTTCATGAAGCGAATGAATCGCATGAATGACCTTTGTCTCGTCTTCTATAGATCCGGTTTCGCGGAGTTCTGTTTCCCATTGGTCAATCACTTCAGGTGTCAGGGTATGTAGTTCTAGTTGTTGTTCCATAATATCACTTCTTTTTTATCTTTATTTTTTTCTATATTACCATATTTATCTCGAAGCATGAAGAAAGAGGCTGCGTATACAGCCTCTTTGCCTTACTTATTCAGTATCCCCATTTTGTCTAGCTTGTGCTTCTTCCTTCACTTCAGAACGTAGCGCATCAAGTGCTTCTCTTCGTCTTTCGTTCTTTGCTTCAATTTCAGCAACATCTTTAGCATTGCTATGTTCCATAGCAGCTTCAGCTTCTTGCATATTCTCTATTGTGTGAACAATAATCGATTGAATGTTTTCGACATTATCGCTTCTGTCATCAGGATTTGGTTTGTTTTTGACCATGGTCAATTCCTCCTTCATTCATATTAGTGCGTTACAAAGATAGGTTTGCCTATTTAAATCAGAAATAACAGAGGAAACGAATGGTGTTTCTTTGTTCTTTTTAACAAAAATAAAACCCGTCTAGTTGACGGGTTTGTCATAGATTATTCACCTTTGGTTTGAATTACTTGTGCATGTTTGCCTGATGTATCATTCATTTTTTTACCATTATTGCCACTGAACCCACGTGGTTGAGTTCCGAGGTGACTTGGAACAAAAGGTTTGGAATTTCTTTTTGGATTTCCCATCACTATCCCTCCTCTTTAAAAAGTATCAGCTTTTTTAAAGAGAAACATGTAAGGGAATCCTTCCCTTATTCCGCTTTACCTAGCCTTTTTTCCTCAAGCTTTGCTTCAATTTTATCTAAAGCCTCTTGATCGCGTAATAACTGAAGTTTGTTTTCAGCTACTAGTTCCTCAAAAGAGCGTTTTCTTGGTTTTCTCATGTCGTATTCACCATCCTTATCACTATTATAACAGTCATTATGTCCGGTAGTGCTTGTAATTATTACAACTTTTTGAAAATTTAATAAAGTGCAAGCCTTCGCAAAATAAAATCTGCCTCTTAAAGGCAGATTACATGTTTTTGATATGCTCGCGAATGATCTCGATTGTCATGACACTTAAATGCTTGCTGCGTATGATTCCTTCTCCATCGATAAAATAAGTTGTGGGAATGGTGAGAATTCTATACATGGTATTAACTTCATCGTTGCTGTCTAATAAAACGGGAAATGTGACATTGGCCTCGCGTACAAACTTCTTTATATCGTACTGAGGGTCAATATTAACCGCTAATATTTCTACGTTGTCATCTGCTTCATTGTAGTACTTTTGAATATCAGGCATTTCCGCTTTGCACGGAGGACACCAAGTTGCCCAAAAGTTGAGAATCACTTTTTTTCCACGATAATCCGATAACTTAACCGTTTTTCCGTCGAGGGTCTTTAGCTTAAAATCAGGAGCTTTCTCCCCTACCCGTAAACCTGGGAGATTGTCTGGGGCTGCTTCCGCCATCGTATGAGTAAGAGTAATCGTCATAAAGGATAATAGGAAGACCGCTAACGTTACTTTTTTAAGCATGATGTCCCTCCATGTAGATTATTGATTTAAAATATTGCAAAAAGCGTGTGGATGATCCAATAAGAAATAATGAATGTGAGCAGAGTATAAACTGCAGCATGTAGTGTTAAAGGAACACTCCACTTGTTTTTATAAGCCTTTCTGATAAAAAATAATACAGCAACGAAAGTCCCCAATAGAAGCCCCTTAGAACCGCCTGTAAAATAAAGAATTTCTATGGGCCTTTCGAATAGAATACTTGGGCGAAAAAGGACGATGCTAAATTTATAAACGAGAAACCATAAAAATAAAGCATTAGTTAATTCATCCATAAACATTTTGAAGAAAGACTTGTTCTCTTTTAAAGTAATTTTTACCGTAATGTATGTAGTTATACCCGCTAATAAGAAATACAGCCATTTGTATGGGATAAGTAGCGGACCTAAAACAATTGTCTCCATGACTAACTCCTTGCTTCTTTATTTTCTACTATTATACCCTGACTAGTATAAAAAAAGAGAGCTCTAGGAGCTCTCTTTACGCAAACTAATTAAATAATTTCTTTAATTCCTCACTATAATTACCTTTAATGACGCCTTTTTCGGTAATAATTGCAGTGATGAGGTTATGTGGAGTTACGTCAAATGCTGGATTAAATACATTCACGCCTTGAGGAGCTGTTTCAATCCCGAACGCTTGAGTGATTTCTTCTGAACCACGTTCTTCAATCGGAATATCTTCTCCTGTTGGTGTATCAATATCAATTGTTGGCGTTGGTGCTGCGACATAAAAAGGAATATTGTGAGCTTTTGCTAACAAAGCTACTCCGTATGTTCCGATTTTATTAGCTGCATCGCCGTTGGCAGCCACACGGTCACATCCAACAATGACTGCTTGTACCATTCCCTTTTTCATGACCATCGCTGCCATGTTATCAGCAATCAGTGTTACATCTACTCCAGCCTGCATTAATTCCCAAGTGGTTAAACGTGCTCCTTGAAGAAGCGGTCTTGTTTCATCTGCGAATACTTTAATATCCATCCCTTTTTCCTTAGCTAAGTAGATTGGTGCAAGGGCTGTACCATATTTCGCTGTAGCAATTCCACCTGCGTTACAGTGTGTAAGAACCGTCATTCCATCTTCAAGAAGAGTTAAGGCATGCTCACCGATCGCACGACATAGTTCTTCATCCTCATTTCGGATTTCATGTGCTTCTCTTATTAAAGAGGCTTTGATCTCACTGATTGGTTGAGTTTGCTGTTGTTTCACCAGCTCGTCCAAACGATTTAATGCCCAGAAAAGATTCACTGCCGTTGGTCTGGATGAAGCTAAGTAATCAAGATGCTTTTTAAAAACTTGATAAAACTCATCAAAGCTGTCTTCCGGTGCATCCTTTACCGCTAATACGAGTCCGTATGCTGCAGCGATCCCGATCGCCGGGGCTCCTCTAACCTTTAGTTGTTTAATGGCATCCCATGTGTCTTCTACGGTTTGAATTTCAATAAATTCAGTAATATGTGGAAGTTTTGTTTGATCTAGAATATGCAATCGACCTTGGTCGTCAAAAGTAACGGATTGAATAAAGTTAGTTGTCATCTTTTGCTCCTCTTAATGTTGTAATTGGTTGCTATTATATTTTAACAATATTCTGTTTTTGAGCAACTATTTTTTTATAAAATAAAACCGTGCAGCTAAATGCCACACGGTCTGAGTAATTAGTTTTGTAATTTTTCACGAAGAACCATTGGTAGAATTCCACCGTGACGGTAGTAATCGATTTCTACTTCTGAGTCGAAACGAACGAGAACTTCGAATTCTTTTTTGCTTCCGTCTTCAGCAGTAGCTGTAACCTTTAATAGGTCACGTGGTCTTACATTTTCATCCACTTGAACGTCAATTGTTTCTTTACCAGTTAGGCCAAGTGTATCAGCGTTTTCTCCATCTTTGAATTGAAGTGGAAGAACACCCATTAATACAAGGTTTGAACGGTGAATACGCTCAAAGCTCTCAGCTAAAACGGTTTTGATCCCAAGAAGGTTTGTACCTTTTGCTGCCCAGTCACGTGAAGAACCCATTCCGTAGTCCTTACCTGCTAGAACAATTAGGCCTGTTCCATCTTGCTTATACTTCATACATGCATCATATATAGATGTTACTTCGCCAGTTGGCCAGTAAGTTGTAAATCCACCTTCTGTGCCAGGAGCCACTTGGTTACGGATACGGATATTTGCAAATGTTCCGCGCATCATTACTTCATGGTTACCACGACGAGATCCGTAAGAGTTGAAATCACGAATTTCTACTCCGTTTTCAAGAAGGTATTTTCCAGCAGGTGTGTTTTTACCAATAGCACCAGCAGGAGAAATATGGTCCGTTGTTACAGAGTCACCAAACTTCGCTACTACCTTTAATCCAGCTAAAGGTGTTACTTCTTCTGGATCTGGCTTTAAGCCTTCGAAGAATGGAGGGTTCTGAATATATGTTGAAGAATCATCAAACGTGTATAAAGAGTCATTGCTAGTTTGGATTTCGTTCCAACGAGCATTGTCATCAAAGACATTTTCATATTCTCTTCTGAATAGTTCAGGTGTAACGGTTTGTTTTACTACTTCATTTACTTCAGCAGTAGTTGGCCAAATGTCCTTAAAGAATACATCGTTTCCGTTACGATCTTTTCCAATCGCCTCGTTTTGAAGATCGATATCTACTGTACCAGCAAGTGCATATGCAACAACTAGTGGTGGTGAAGCTAAGTAGTTACCTTTTACAAGTGGGTGAATACGTCCTTCAAAGTTACGGTTACCAGAAAGAACTGATGTGATTAGAAGGTCATTTTCCGCCACTGCTTTTTCGATTTCATCCTTAAGAGGTCCAGAGTTACCGATACATGTTGTACATCCGTACCCTACTAGGTTGAAGCCTAATTGATCAAGATAAGGAAGTAAGCCCGAATCTGAAAGATAACCTGTTACAACCTTTGATCCAGGTGCTAAAGATGTTTTAACGAATTTAGGTACTTCCATACCAAGCTCAACTGCTTTTTTCGCCACTAAGCCAGCCCCTACTAATACGTATGGGTTAGAAGTATTTGTACAGCTCGTAATCGCTGCGATTGCCACTGCGCCCGTCTTCATAACAGTCGTGTCGCCATTGTCGAAAGTAACGGTTACTTCTTTGTCTTTTTCAGACTCTGTTAAACCGAAGCCTTGGTTGCCTTGAGGAGCAGTAATCGCTTGGTTGAATTCTTTCTTCATTTGAGATAGTGGAATTAAGTCTTGTGGGCGCTTTGGACCAGAAAGGTTCGCTTCAATGTCAGCAAGATTAATTTCAACTACATCTGTATAAACAGGGTTTAGTTCTGGATCGAAGAATAAACCGTTTTCTTGGCAATATGTTTCAACAAGCTTGATTTGCTCTTCAGTACGTCCAGTTAAACGCATATATTCTAGTGCTTCTCCATCTACTGGGAAGAAACCACAAGTTGCGCCGTACTCAGGAGCCATATTAG
The DNA here is from genome assembly GCF_050971805.1 of Robertmurraya mesotrionivorans. Taxonomy (NCBI): domain Bacteria; kingdom Bacillati; phylum Bacillota; class Bacilli; order Caryophanales; family Bacillaceae; genus Robertmurraya; species Robertmurraya mesotrionivorans. The sequence goes on from NZ_JBPCCH010000002.1 coordinate 31,674, forward strand.
CAACAGTTGCACGGTCAGCTAATGGTAGAGAAACCACACCTGGTCCAAAGAATTCAACGAACTTGTTAACTACGCCTTGCTTACGAAGAACTTGTGTTACTTTTAGGGCAAGGTCAGTAGCTGTTGCACCGTTTGGAAGTTCCCCAATTAATTTAACCCCAACTACTTCAGGAACTGGGAAGTATGAAGGCTGACCAAGCATTCCTGCTTCTGCTTCTATACCACCTACACCCCAACCAAGAACACCGATACCGTTGATCATCGTAGTGTGTGAATCTGTTCCAACTAATGTATCTGGGAACGCTTCAATTTCACCATCAGCATTTTCAGTAGTTAGTACTACCCCTGCTAAAAACTCAAGGTTTACTTGGTGAACGATACCTGTAGCTGGTGGAACTGCACGATAGTTATCAAATGCTTTTTGAGCCCAGCTAAGGAACTGATAACGCTCTGTGTTACGTTCAAATTCAAGATCCATATTAGCTTGAAGTGCATCAGCTGTACCATATTTATCAACCTGTACAGAGTGGTCAATTACTAGGTCAACTGGTTTTTCAGGGTTAATCTTGTTAGGATCTCCACCTAGATCAGCCATTGCTTTTCTTAAAGAGGCTAAGTCAACAACTGCTGGTACACCAGTGAAGTCTTGAAGAATAACACGTGAAGGCTTAAAAGGTACATCTACTTCTTTTACTTCACTTGTTCCCCATTTTGCTAAGTTTTCAACATGCTCTTTTGTAATAACACGGCCATCATACTGACGAAGAACTGACTCTAGCAATACTTTAATAGAGTATGGCAGGTTAGAAACTTTTCCAATTCCTGCTTCTTCTAGAGCTCCCAAATGATAGTAGTGATAGCGCTTCCCGTCGATTTCAAAGGACTTACGGGATTGGAATACATCTTGATTAGACATATGAATTACCCCCATTACAATGTTCATATACCAATAGATTGATAGTCGAAAAGTGAATAAAATGAATTTTCTTCAAACTTTTCTTTCAATATTATCTTAATACAACCTTTTATATAAGTAAATAACAAGAAAGTTATTGTTTTTGATAAGTTGAACTTATGTTATTTTCTATTCCCCTGTTTTGTATCATTGAAATCTTGAGTACATTGATGTGGTTCTTTTTATTTGAAGTGAAAAGGTTTGAGGTAAAGCTATGGTGGAAAAATAGTGTCCTTATTTACGCTCTAGGTTTTATGAAAGTGTTATCGGTATTATCCATATAGTTTTGGTGAAAATATCAGTGGAGGTGATAGAAATGGCAAAAAGAAAGGCAAACCATGTAATCCCAACCACGAACGCGGCTAGTGCTCAAGGAGCTGGCGCTGGTTATAATGAGGAATTTTCAAACGAACCATTAACGGAAATGCAAAAGAAAAATAATAAAAAGAGAAAGAAAAATCAATAGTGGGAAAAAGCTGACTCGATCATCTCGAGTCAGCTTATCTATTTTACTCAGTCATATTTACTTCTGAGACAATCGATTGTAAATCTTGTTGAAATCTTTCCAGCTGCGCTCTTTGGGTTTCAGACGCCACCTCAAGTGCATTTTCTATTTGTGCATACGCTTCGTTTACTTCCTTTTTCAAGTGCTTTAACTGATGTCCATAGCTAGCACTGTCTTGAACAATATCGTTATACAGCTCCTGCGCTTCATTTACGCCTTGCTGTGCAGCTAAAAATGCATGTTGTTTATCCTCTTTGTAAGGCATGTAAGCCTCTCCTTTCTTTATTTGCTTGAGGTTAAATTGTGCAGGTAACGATAAAAATATTCGGTATAAAAAATCTTGCGCATTCCATCCTATCAATAGGAGGGATGAAAATGAACAAAAATGACGGAAAAGACATGCGTAAAAATGCACCAAAAGGTCACAACAACGGCAGCCAACCAGAGCCACTTAGCGGTTCAAAAAAGGTGAAAAACCGTAACCATACGAGACAAAAGCATAACTCAGGACATGATATGTAAAAAATAAAGAGCTGTAGGTTACTCCCTACAGCTCTTTTGATATCATCCTATCTATGGAAACTAGCGCATCGATAATAATATCTTCTTCTTCTACTGTCACCGTTCGTAAATCCAGTAACAGTACTTCCTTTTGAATACGTGCCACAATAGGAGGGGTATTTTCGGTTCGTAGACAGTAAGCTAGTGTTTCTGCGGACATGGACTCACTTTTGATATGAACAACTACAGTAGGTAGCTCCACGTCAGGCATCGTTCCTCCCCCTACTTGGCTAGTTGCCTCCTTGCCTGTCACTGTATAGCCGCTTGATTGTTGTGTTAGCCGGTCGATAAACTGATTGGTTCGTAATTGTAACTCTTTTTTTGTGGCAAGTAAATCTCGTACTACTGGAATGGTTTGAATCGCTTCTTTCCCTTTACTATAATCAAGTAAAGTCCCCTCAAGGGCTGCTAGTGTCATCTTATCTACACGCAGCACACGAGCAAGTTGATGTTTTTTCAATTGATCGATTAATATCTTTTTACCAGCAATTAACCCTGCTTGTGGTCCACCAAGCAGCTTATCCCCACTAAAAGAGACAATGTCTACCCCTTGGTTAAGAACATCAGAAACAACGGGTTCTTCCCCTATTCCATGCTGACTATAGTCGTATAGTGCACCGCTACCTAAATCCTCGTAAAAAATAACAGACTTATGACTATTTGCTAAATCCACCAAATCGGATGTTTCAACTGACTTTGTAAATCCAATCACTTTAAAATTACTTGTATGTACCTTCATAATCATCGCTGTGTCTTCACTAATAGCTTTTTCAAAATCATACAAATGGGTTTTGTTTGTCGTTCCTACTTCTACGAGCTTTGCCCCACTCTCTTCCATAATAGAAGAAATACGGAAGGAACCTCCTATTTCAACCAGTTGTCCTCTTGATACTATTACTTCTTTTTGAAATGCTAGCGCACGCAAAATGAGAAAAACCGCAGCTGCGTTGTTATTAACGACCATTGCCGCTTCTGCACCAGTTAATCGTTTAATAAGCTCTTCTACATGGGCATGTCTAGAGCCCCTTTTCCCTTCTGCTAACTTATATTCGAGGTTAGAGTAGTTTTGGGCGGTTTGAATGACATGATCCATAGCGTTTTGGCTGAGGCGTGCTCTGCCAAGATTTGTATGTAAAATGGTTCCAGTGGCATTAATGACCCTTTTAATCGTATATTGATAAGCTTGTTTTAATTCATATTCTATTTTTTGAAAGAGCTCATCTATAAATGGTTGGGATCCCGGTAATTCCCCTTCCCAGAAACCAGATAGTAATTGCTCGCGAATGGTACTGACGACATTTTTTAAAATAGTACTCATTTCGATTGTATCCATTCCGTATGTTTGTGTGAGTGTAGTAAAACGAGCGTCTTTTTGAAGCTCGTGAATCGGTGGTATATATCGTACAAACTCTTTCAAAAGTAACCCTCCAGCCCTTATTTTGCCTGTTTAGTATAACATGTTTCACCGATAGAAAAAATTCTCATACGATAATAACAGTTATCAAATACATGAGAGGAACACAGCGATGACATCTTCAAAAAAGAATTCTGACTCCCAGTCGATCGACAAATGGTTAGAAGCCTTATTTTTGGACCCGCTTACAACCTTTTTGGACGAAACTGCCTTTCGCTTTGATATATTCGAATCAGGGACTCAGTTTATTATCGAAGCAGATATTCCTGAACAATCCACTGAAACAACCGTTGCGCTTCAGGAGAATACCGTTATTATTTCTGTCAATTGTGGCGGAAAGATTCGATCAAGAAAGGTGGATTGGCCATTTGATGTGAGAGAACATGAGGTTGGTGCGTACCAAATCGATCAATTACTAGAGATTTCTATTGATAAGGAAAAAACATTAGTGCCGGTAGACCGTCTAATAGAGATAAAGGGGTAGCCTCTCTTTTTATAAAAATGAAAAGCCGTCTTGTACAAGACGGCTTTGTTGCTCTATTTAGCTTTCCATTTTTGCGATAATGTCTGGGCTTTTTGGAAATACACCCGTTTCAGCTTTAGAATACATCTTTTCTCCATTTACCGTAACTTCGAATACCCCACCTGAAGCAGGTATGAGCTCTAGTTTCGTAATGTCCATACGGAAATGATTAAACAGGTCTTCCGCGAAACTCGCGGCTTTTGGTGCGTAGTTTCACATCATGCAAAATTCAACTTTTACCTCAAAAGACATCGTAGCTTCCTCCATTTTCAGCAGAAAGATTTCACAAAACTTTCATTTCTTTGTGATAATACTATTTTATTACAGAGTTACTAGTTTTCGCAAGGTCATGAAATTCCTTAAATGTCGTGTCAAGAAACTACCAAAAAAGTGATTTTCCTCCGTATAGGTTGTATACTATTTCTTGGAGGTGAGTGATGATGAGCGAGTTAGAAAAAGTACGACTAACTTCCCTTTCTACAAAGGCTGGTTGAGGCTGTAAAATTGGTCCTGAGGACTTAGCGCAAGTTTTGCGCCTTTTACCTGAACAAAAAAGAACATCTGAACTATTAGTGGGACACGAAACGTCTGACGATGCAGGGGTGTACCAGTTAACCGATTCTTTAGCCATCATTCAAACAATTGATTATTTTACACCAATTGTTGATGACCCATATATGTTTGGTCAAATTGCAGCAGCTAATGCGTTGAGTGACGTGTACGCCATGGGTGGAACACCGAAAACGGCATTAAATATTGTTGGTTACCCTGTCAAAAAGCTGGGAGCTGAAATTTTATCTGAGATCTTAAAAGGTGCGAGTGATAAGGTAGTTGAGGCTGGTGCCTTAACGATCGGAGGTCACTCCATTGATGATCAAGAGCCTAAATTTGGACTTTCAGTGACTGGTATCGTTGAACCGAATAAAATTTGGAAAAACATTGGTGCAAAGCCTGGTGATGTGCTTGTCTTGACGAAACCGATTGGTGTTGGCATTATGACTACAGGAATTAAGCGGGCTGTTGTAACAAGGGAACAAGAGGAAACGGTCACCCTGCTTATGGCGGAGTTGAACAAACAGGCTTGTGAACGATTGAAGGATTTCACTCCTCATGCCGTAACAGATGTGACAGGATTTGGCTTACTTGGTCATGCGAGTGAGATAGCTCGTGGAAGTGATGTTAGTTTTGAGATTGATTTAGACCGAGTACCAGTTCTTAATGGTACATATGAGCTGGCTGAGCAAGGAATTGTTCCAGGAGGTTCTAAGTCCAATCACAAATGGCTTGAAAAAGATATTGAGTATGGAACTGACATAAGCATACAGCAACAGCTTGTCCTTTGTGATGCAATTACATCGGGTGGACTTTTGATTGCCCTTTCATTGGAAGATGCGGAAAAGTATGCCTCACTTGATTCCCGATATACTATCATTGGTCAAGTAGTTGAAAAGAAAGACAAACTTATTTATGTAAAATAGTCTTGAAAAAGCAGTGAATCTACCTTCACTGCTTTTTTGTTTATAACTACCATCGATAACATAAGGAAAGACGGAGATGCTACGTTTAAACAGATAAGATTGGGGGAGCTGCTATGACAGATTCAAATATACAGTCGCAAATAGTTGGAGGAAATTTCCTCCCTTCTGCAGATTTTGCTGATGGAAAGTTACAGGATGATCGTTATGAAATCTATGTAAATAACGATTTTGTTGGATATAAGACGTTAATAAATCAATCTGATTCGATTGAGGATGTGGATGACTTTTTAAAGCAGCAAGGAATCAAAGAATTTTCTGGACAGTTAGATGGAGATCACTACTATATTCAAACTAATGATGCTAACACCGTGAAAGATGTATTAGGTGTGTATTGCCATAATAGATAAAAAAGGGGGCTAACATCATGGTTAGCCCCTTCCCCGCTCTATATCATTTTTTTTCTTAATTTATCCAGCATGTCGATGGTCATCGTCTCTAAATTAAAGTCCACCTTAAATCCCCATTCTTCCTTGGCAGCGGTACAATCAATCGAATCCGGCCAGCTGTCAGCAATCCCTTGTCGAATTGGGTCTACATCGTATTTCATCGTGAAATGTGGAATATGCTTTTTAATTTCAGCCGCAATTTCTTCTGGTGCAAAGCTCATAGCTGTCACATTAAAGGAATTTCGATGGACAAGTTGGGATGGATCCGCCTCCATTAGATCAACAATAGCAGTTAAAGCATCCGGCATGTACATCATATCCATGTACGTTCCTTCTTTGATATAGGAGGTATACTGTCCAAACTTAAGAGCCTTGTAATAGATTTCTACTGCGTAATCAGTCGTCCCTCCACCTGGTGCTGTTACGTAGGAAATTAATCCAGGGAAACGGAGACCTCTCGTATCAACTCCGTAGCGATGATAGTAATAATCAGAAAGCAGCTCACCTGCGACCTTATTTACCCCATACATCGTGGTTGGACGGTGTATGGTGTCTTGAGGGGTATTTACTTTCGGAGTCGTTGGACCAAAAGCTCCAATTGAGCTCGGAGTGAAAAACTGACTTTTGGTCTCGCGAGCTGTTTCTAAAGCATTCATTAAGCCACCCATATTTAAATTCCAAGCAAACACAGGATTTGCTTCTGCTGTCGCTGAAAGAAGTGCGGCCATATGAATAACGGTATCTGTTTTGTACTTCTTCGCAACATCAAGCATTCTAGCTCCGTCTGTCACATCCACAACTTCAAATGGTCCACTTAAAGCTGCTTCGCTTTCATTTTTACGAATATCTGTCGCCACCACATTGTCAGCACCGTATAATTCTCTTAATTTAACAGTTAGCTCTGAACCGATTTGCCCTAATGCCCCCGTTATCAAAATGCGTTTCATGTTTCTCCTCCAATTATGCTTACTCTGTGATGATTCCTAACTCTTTTCCAACTCTTTCATAAATGACAAGTGCTGTGTCAAGCATCTCCTTAGTATGAGCTGCAGAAGGCATATTTCTTACCCTTCCAGTCCCTCTTGGTACGGTTGGGAAGACAATCGATTTGGCGTACACACCCTCTTCATAAAGGCGCTTGCTAAACCTTTGAGTTTTTACTTCCTCACCAATGATGCATGGAGTAATTGGTGTTTCACTGTCGCCGATATTAAAGCCTAATTTGACAAGGCCTGCTTTTAAATAATTCGCATTTTCCCAAAGCTTTTCGTTCAGTTCCGAGTTTTCCGTTAACAACTCGATGGCACGAATACTTGCAGCCACATCAGCCGGAGTTAAGGAGGTGGAGAATAAAAACGGTCTACTGCGAACCTTCAACCAGTCAATTAAATCTTGTTTCCCTGCGACATATCCTCCGACCACTCCAATGGCTTTTGATAATGTTCCGATTTGTAGATCTACTTTGTCGGATAATCCGAAGTGCTTAACCGTTCCTGCACCCTTTCCAAGTACACCAGAACCGTGCGCATCATCTACGTACGTAATTAAATCAAACTCTTCTGCAATTTGAACGATTTCAGGAAGCTTGGCAATATCACCGTCCATGGAAAATACCCCGTCCGTAATCACCATTACTTTATTGTAAAGTCCTGACTCTGTTGCTTCCTTTGCCTTTGCACGAAGATCATTCATGTCTGAATGATTGTAACGAATGATTTTTGCTCGTGATAAGCGGCAGCCATCGATAATGGAAGCATGGTTTAATTCATCAGATAGAATTGCATCGTTTTTATCCATAATCCCTGAGATAGCAGCCATATTACAATTAAAGCCTGATTGGTAGGCAATGGCGGCTTCTGTTTGCTTAAATTGAGCTAATTTCTCCTCAAGTTCTAAGTGAAGCTTTAACGTTCCATTGATTGTTCGTACAGCACCCGCTCCTACTCCAAACTGTTGGATGGCTTCTGTTGCCGCTTCCTTTAACCGAGAATCGGTTGCAAGTCCCAGATAGTTATTGGAGGAGAGATTCACAAGCTCTTTTCCGTTAATTGTAATCATTGGACCGTTTGCGCTTTCTAGTGGATCGATGACGTTATAAAGACCCTTCCCCTTTAAATCTTCGAGATTTTCAGTTAAAAACTTGGCTAATTTCTTACTTGACATTCCATTCATCCCCCTTGCAATGTTGTTTCGGAATAAACAACTGTCCACTGGAAAAAGACAGTTGTTATGTAGTTAAAACGTTGAAAAATAAAGGTTTTTATAGTTATTACTTTAGCATATTTTAATACGTTGTGCATAGTGCGTGGACAAATTTCGCATGAGTTACATGCGCGGAATTGATAAAGTATTCCTATTACAATAAATCAGTAGTGTAACACTGAAAATTTTAGTATGATTAGAAAATGAGGTTTTTTATGATTACTTGATAAGGTGAGGGTAAAAATGTTACTTACAGTTGATAATTTAAGTCATACATTTGGAGATAGAACTCTATTTAAGGATGTCTCTTTCCGTTTATTAAACGAAGATCATGTTGGATTAGTCGGTGCAAATGGTGTCGGCAAATCTACGTTAATGAATATCATTACAAAGCAATTAATCCATGATTCAGGTCGTGTGGAGTGGACTCCTCATGTACATTACGGGTATTTGGATCAGCATACGATTTTAACAGCAGGTAGAACGATTCGTGATGTGCTTAGTGATGCGTTCCTTCCATTATTTGAACAGGAGCAGCAATTAAATGAAGTAACTGCTCAAATGGCGGATGCCTCTCCTGAAGAGCTTGAAGTTCTACTTGAAAAAATGGGAGAAATTCAAGACAGACTAGATGCCGGTGACTTTTACTCCATTGATATTAAAATTGAAGATGCAGCAAGAGGTCTTGGGCTTGATGCGATTGGTCTTGATCGTGATGTTGCTGCGCTTAGTGGTGGACAGCGTACAAAAGTATTGCTAGCAAAGCTTTTATTAGAAAAGCCGCAGGTTCTTCTTTTAGACGAGCCTACGAACTATTTGGATGTAGAGCACATCCGCTGGTTGACTAGCTATTTAAAGGAATATCCATATGCGTTTATGTTAATTTCGCATGATACAGAGTTTATGAACGAAGTATCAAACGTCATCTTCCACCTTGAGTTTTCAAAAATGAATCGTTACACAGCAACGTATGAAAAGTTCTTAGAGCTCGCGGAGATTAATAAGAATCAACATATTAATGCATACGAAAAGCAAAAGGAATTTATTAAAAAGCAAGAAGACTTTATTGCGAAGAATAAAGCGCGTTATTCAACAACTGGGCGTGCAAAAAGTCGTCAAAAGCAGCTTGATCGTATGGAAAGAATCGATCGACCAGAGACTGCACTCAAGCCAACCTTTGATTTCAAGGAAGCTCGTGGAAGCTCAAGATACGTATTTATGGGCGAGGATTTCGAGATTGGATATTCACAGCCTCTTCTTCCAAAAATGTCGGTTACCATTGAAAGAGGAGAAAAAATTGCCATCGTCGGCTGCAATGGGGTTGGGAAATCTACCCTTCTTAAAACGATGCTTGGAAAAATTGATCCGATTAGCGGGAAAATCGAAAGAGGAGATTTCCTCTACCCTTCTTACTTTGAACAAGAAGTAAAGGCCGGAGACATTACTCCTATTGATGATGTGTGGAATGCCTTCCCTTCTTTGGATCAACATCAGGTCCGTGCAGCACTTGCTCGTTGCGGATTAAAAAATGAGCATATTTCTCGTCCGTTAAGTCAACTGAGTGGTGGCGAGCAAGCAAAGGTTCGCTTATGTAAGCTATTAATGGAAGAAAGTAACTGGATTTTATTCGATGAGCCTACCAATCACTTAGATGTTGTTGCGAAAGAAGAACTTAAGCGTGCTCTAAAAGCCTACAAAGGAACCGTTGTCCTTGTTTGCCACGAACCCGACTTTTACGAAGATTGGGTGACAAAGGTTTGGGATGTAGAAGCTTGGTCTCAAAGCAATTAAATAAAAAATAACAATCCTCTTCTTAAGAGGATTGTTATTCTACATAAATATTTATTAATGATTTGGGGGAACTAAAAATGAAAAGATTAGTATCTTTTTTTGCGTTTGTCTTACTGCTTGGTCTTTTAAGCGGTTGTGCGGAGGAGAACCAAGAAACCTCTGAAAAAGAAGAAACAACAAAACAAACCCTAAAAATTGGTGCGATTCCTGACCAAGATGTTTCGGTTTTAAGTCGTAGCATGGGCGAAGTGGCAGACTATCTTTCTGCTGAGACTGGATTAGAGGTTGAATATGTACCATCCGTAGACTATGCAGCGTTAGTAACTGCATTTGAGCGAGGAGAAATCCAACTGGCTTGGTTTGGTGGCTTAACGGGTGTTCAAGCAAGAAGTTTGGTTCCTGACGCGGAAGCCATTGCCCAAAGACCTCGTGATGAAGAATTCCACTCCGTTTTTATCGCTCAAAAAGAACTTGGATTAACATCGTTGAGTGATTTAAAAGGAAAAAGCTTTACTTTTGGTAGCGAAAGCTCAACTTCTGGACATTTGATGCCTCGCTATTATTTAATGGAAGAAGGCATTGATGCCGACCAAGATCTTAACGGCAAACCATCTTATTCAGGTTCTCACGACAAAACTTATAAGCTAGTAGAATCAGGTGCTTATCAAACGGGTGCACTAAACGAAGCAGTTTGGGAAGCAGCAGTAGCAGAAGGAAAAGTCGACACGAGCAAGGTGGATGTATTTTATACGACCCCTGCTTACTATGATTATCACTGGACAATTAATACACTTGAAGGATACGATTCCGACGTAAAGCAAAAAATAACAGATGCCCTTCTTTCTATGGGTAGTGAACAACAAACGATTTTGGACCTTTTCCAAACGGATAAGTTTATCGAAACAAAAAATGAAAACTACGAAGCCATTGAAAAAGTGGCAAAACAAATCGGTATTATTAAATAGAGGTGTAGATGTGGAGACCAGTCAAAACATCATCGAATTAAAAGATGTATCAGTCTCTTTTGACGGGAAGATAGCCTTATCTTCCCTTTCTTTATTCATTAAAAAGGGTGAACGAATTGCCTTAATTGGCCCGAGTGGTGCTGGAAAAAGCACGCTTTTAAATGTGCTATCTTTGTCAAATGTCAGTGGAACGGGAACATTAATGATTGATGGGCAACCTCCCTCCTTTTATCGTAATCGCAAAGTACGTGCCAAAAAAATTGGAGTCATTCGTCAGCAGTTCGATTTAGTGAATGCTCTCCCTGTCGTACATAACGTCTTAGCTGGGAAACTTGCGGACTGGAGTTTATTCAAATCTGTTCTTTCGCTAGTGATTCCTCAAGAGAAGGAAATTGCAGAACAAGCACTTTCACGAGTAGGATTGAGTCACAAAATTCTTGAGCAAACCGGTTCATTGTCTGGTGGTGAGCAGCAACGTGTTGCATTAGCCAGATTGCTCGTGCAACGGCCTGAAATTATTTTAGCAGATGAACCTGTGGCGTCTCTCGATCCTGCTCGAGCGGAAGATGTGTTAGACATATTAACAAAGCTTGTTCAAGAAGAAAAACAAACACTGATAACTAGTCTTCATTCCGTCGATTATGCAAAAAAATACTTTACTAGAGTCATTGGACTAAGAGAAGGTGGAATGGTTTTCGATCTTCCTGTTGACCAATTAACGGATCGTCACCTAAAAGAGTTATACAAACTGAGGGAGACGATGGAATGAAACAGAGTCTTCGATTTCAACAAAAAAATCTTCTCACTTTTATTTTAGTTCTTGTGTTTTTATGGAGCTTACGTGTGATTGATTGGAAGGATCCTCTTCTTCACCCCGGTGGAGGTGCAACCTTCCTCCAGATTATTGAGGCGATGGTACACCCTGATCTTTCTCTTGACATTCTTCTTCTCGCTCTTGATTCTGCTTGGGTGACGATTACCTATGCGGTGGCTGGAATGACAATTGCAATCGTCATTGCAGTTGTTTTTGGGGTTCTGGCTTCAGGTGTATTACAAAGCTCTCTGAAGCCTTTCTCTTCGTTGAGTAAAAGCATTTTTCGATCATTTCTTGGATTCCTTCGTGCTATTCATGAGCTGGTTTGGGCGTTGCTGTTTGTATCTGCTTTCGGTTTAACACCTTACTCTGCTATTTTGGCTATCGCGATTCCTTATGGAGGAATTCTAGGGCGAATCTTCGCTGATATGCTGTCAGATGTAAAAAATGAACCGATTCAATCCTTACAGTCAACAGGTGCATCTAAGTGGCAGCTGTTATTTTACGGCTACTTTCCGCTTGTAAAAGCAAATATGATTTCTTATACAATGTACCGTTTTGAATGTGCGGTTCGTTCCTCTGCGGTAATGAGCTTTGTTGGTTTAGGTGGACTCGGGTATCAGATCCAGCTTTCATTGGATGATTTAAATTACGAAGAAGTTTGGACCTTTGTATTATTTTTGATGGCCATTGTGATCGTCATAGACGGGTGGAGCAGTCAATGGCGTTCTCGTATAGAGAAACGCTCGTCACGCGTTTCCCTGCTATCATTTTTCTTATCCTTTACATTAGTGGTTGGATCTTGGATGTATTTGTATACAGTCGAGCATGCCTCTTTTTTCACTTTGTTTACAGACGAGAATGGTCAGTATGCGAAAAAGTTCTTCCTAAGCTTACTTGGGATTGGTGAAGAGTCTCCTTCCTTTTTTTCGGTTCAGAGCTGGCTTTATATCCTGCAGCTGTCTTATGATACGCTGATGATGAGTATTATTGCTATAGGTATAGCATCAATTGTCATGCTGATCACGGTTGTCCCTGCTGCCCGTAACGTTGCAAATGGAAAACTTACGATGAGTCGTTCCCCTTTTCATTGGGTATCTTTCCTTCTCATTCGAGCTTCCTATGTTTTGAGTAGAGCGGTACCAGAACTGATTTGGGCCATGATGATTATCTTTATTTTTCAGCCAGGTATCCTTCCGGGGGCTGTTGCACTAGCCCTTCATAACTTTGGTATACTTGGAAAGCTATGTGCAGAGGTCATTGAGGATCTTGATGAAAGACCCATTCGACATCTTTCCTCTTCAGGAGCCAGTCAAGCACAAATCTTGTTATATGGTGTTCTTCCCTCCGTTCTTCCGAAGTTTTTAAGCTTTATCCTCTATCGTTGGGAAGTGATCATGAGAACAACGATTGTTGTAGGTTTTGTTGGTGCAGGAGGGCTTGGTCAGCAGTTTAAGCTTAGCATGAGTTATTTTCATTATTCAGACATTACATTGATTATTCTTTGTTATTTATTGCTTGTTTGGTTGGCAGACTTTTTATCGGAGCTTTCGCGTAAGGCAGCCAAATGATACAAACTTGAGTACCTCTTTACAGGAGGTGCTCTTTTTTTATTCCAATAATAGCAAACAATAACATTCATTAGGAAAAGCGAGTATGTTTTTTCATAAATTTACAAACAATACCATTATCGATACTTTCGAAATGGAGGATTAGTATAGTGAGAAAAGTAATAGCGCTTATCTTCTTCGGTCTTATTTTTTCGCAATTGGGCATTCTGATTGCCCATGCTGCTGTGACGGATACGGAGGTTAATGAAATATTAGCAGACTACGATTTATCCAGAGAAGAACTTGATGTAATTTTGGCCGAATATGGTACAACGGTTGAGGAACATGAGTCCGAGCAAGAATTAGCAGATGCAGTTGATTTTTATTTAAATCACCTCTCTGTCTTAAAGGATCTAGAGGAATTTCTAGCGTCGATTGGCATCACAGAGGGAGAAGCTGATCAACTGTTTGCACACCTCGAGAAAATCGATTCGGATGAAATGCAGCTACAAATGGTGGCCATCGATACAAGAATTGAGGAAATAATGATGGCTTCTGATTCAGAGTTTACAGATTCTGAAAAAGAGGAGCTCTCTTCCCTGTTTGCTAAGATGTTGGACGCCATGCAGTTAGTCCCTACCTTCTATTTAGTCGATTCTACTGGAGCGCAAACAGCTATATCATATGAAGAGCTATTACAGGCGAATGAATTTACAAGTGACGCTCTTCTTGTACAATTGCATAGTACAAGTGGCGAGTTGCTCGCAGATGTTGAGCTAACAAACGCCATGCTTTCAGGAGATTTTGTTTTGAGTGCTTTTGAAAAGGTTGCAGATGTCGGGGAACTAGTGGCACAGCTTCCTGATACAGCAAGCTTTTATGGAACGGGAATCCTTCTTGGTCTCATTCTCGCCTTCTCTGGCCTAGGTCTATTCTTGATACGAAAGAAAACAATCTCGACAATAAAATAATTAATGAAGATAAAAATGCTAGCAGTAGGCTTGCTCCTCGTAGGGGTTAGTCTTGCTGCTGTTAACACGTATTATTATTTACAAGGAATCCTTTCCGTCCAACAGATTAAAATGGAGCCCCCTTCTTCGGTTAAATTGACAGAAGCTCCTTCTGATAAACAGTGGCCACTGTATGAAGTGAAACCATCTATCGGTGAGAAATTTGGTGAACTGTATATTCCTCGATTAGAGCAAGAGTTTCCTATTTATGAGGGTACCGGAAAAGAAGTCTTGCGTAACGGAGTCGGTCATTATATTCGAAGTGCTTTGCCGGGTGAAGAAAATAATACGATTCTTTCAGGTCATCGAGACACCGTATTTAGAGGCTTGCGTCATCTGAAGGAAGACGATGAACTGGTCGTTACAACAACAGAAGGAACTTTCACCTATAAAATCTATCGTATACGCATTGTAAAAGCGGACGATCATACGGTTATGACGCCAAAGTCAAGGGCAACTTTGACGGTGACAACCTGTTACCCCTTCTATTTTTTAGGCAATGCACCTGAGCGCTATATTATTAGTGCCAAGCTCATAAATAAACATCGCGTGATTACTTGGAATCATCCTAGGTAATCACGCTTTTTTTGGAATGAGGACAAGATTCTCCCGATATAATCTAAAGTTAACATAAGTTGAAGGGAGAATGGCCATTGGCTTATTATTGGGGTGTAGACTCTGCTGCAGAAGTAACGGAGGACCTGTATAGTTGTGTGGAAAAGGGATTTGGGAAGCCATCCTATTGGGGAAGATATTTAGCACCCATTCCTGGAAAAGTAGCTGGACTCACGAGAGAAGAAGTACGTTTTATTCGTAATAGAGGCATTAAGCTGTTACCGATATTAAGTAATTTTCGTGAAGCGGTTGGATACCGGGAAGGAAAAGTTGTTGCACAAAATGCAATTTATCATGCAAGACGATTAAGTATCCCAAAAGGAAAAGTGGTGTTTGGCAATATAGAGAAGTTTTTTAAAGTGGATGAGGAATGGATTAGAGGCTTTGTCGACGCGATGTACCCGAGCGGCTACAAAGCTGGCTTATACCACGATCCAGTTCATGGAGAGTTTAACAAAGCGTATTGTGCCGCTGTTGCTAAAGATAATAAAGTGGCTAATCAGCTCATTTTGTGGAGTGCAGAGCCCGAACCTGGCCCGACCAGAGCAAGAAGTGCTCCTAACTTCCGTCCAAAAAAGCCGCCGTGTAAGGCCAATGTATGGGGCTGGCAATATGGCCGCGATGCACCACAATGTCAGATTGATACGAATTTATTTAATAGCCGCCTTTATGAATTGCTTTGGTAACGTTGAAAAGCACTTGAGAATGTTTAACTCAAGCGCTTTTTATTTTGTCGAAAATGAATCTTTACTCGGGTATCATTGTCCTGTTCCCCGAACTCATCTTCCCCACCTATTGTTAGTTGAGAGGTACACTGTGGACACCGTACTGCCTTAGCTGGAATATTAGATAAACAGAATGGACATTCCTTAACTGGGATGCTAACAACAGGTGCATTTTTTAAACGGCCTATCTGCAAAAGGACAAAATAAGTAGCGAATGAAATAATTGCAAAATCAATAATGGTTCCGATAAATACTCCATAGTTAATCGTAATCGCCCCTGC
Source organism: Robertmurraya mesotrionivorans (assembly GCF_050971805.1). Taxonomy (NCBI): domain Bacteria; kingdom Bacillati; phylum Bacillota; class Bacilli; order Caryophanales; family Bacillaceae; genus Robertmurraya; species Robertmurraya mesotrionivorans. Next base: position 47,509 of record NZ_JBPCCH010000002.1, read on the forward strand.
TTCTTTCGCTTCAGCTAAAGTCGTGTAGGTTTGTCCTGTCAGGGAGAAGTACATGTTTGTGAAGTTGACTCTCCCTAAAATAAGGCCAAGCGGCGGTGTAATAATATCCTTAACAAACGAGTCCACCATTTTAACAAACGCTGTTCCAACAATGACCCCAATCGCCATCTCAACGACAGTTCCCCTCGTTGCGAACTCTTTAAAATTCTTTAAAAAACGAATGGTCCTCCCCTCCCTTTTTGCACGCTTGTACCAATATATGAATTAGGGTTGGGGGTCATTCGTTGGAAAGTTGCATGTTCGGGTAAGTTTAATCGTGTTTATGAAGATTATTAGAAGCGGAAAAGTTCTAGCAAATGAAGTTCATCGCCCTTATGAAGATCATTAGACGCCGGAAAAACGGAGGAAATGAAGTTCAGCGCTCCGATGAAGCTCATTAGAAGCCGAAAAGTTGGAGCAAATGAAGTTTATCCGTGCAAATGAAGATTATTTTTGTAGCAGAATCCAAGGAGCCAACGTCTTTCCCCTTTTCGTTACTCTTCCCTCTCATCTACATACAGCTCTCTATAAACAAAAAAAGAGCCCAACATGGACTCTTTCTTTGTATTATTCAGCGTCAAATACGCGAACTTCTTTCATTGTGTCGCCGTTTCTCATTGCTTTCACTGTGCTCATTCCTGAAGTTACTTTACCGAAAACAGTATGAACTCCGTTTAAGTGTGGTTGTGGCTCGTGAACGATAAAGAATTGGCTTCCGCCTGTATCTTTTCCAGCATGTGCCATAGAAAGGCTTCCTTCTTCATGCTTGTGAGGGTTTCCTACTGTTTCACATTTAATAGAATAACCAGGGCCGCCTGCTCCAGTTCCAGTTGGGTCTCCACCTTGGCTTACAAAGCCAGGGATAACACGGTGGAAAGTAACTCCATCGTAGAATCCTTCTTTAGCTAATTTTTCAAAGTTTTCAACTGTACCAGGTGCTTCGTTCGGGAATAAATCGAATTCAATTTTTTCCCCATTTTCCATTGTTATGTATCCTTTTTTAGCCATTGTGAGAACATCTCCTTCTTATGTAAAATCAGTTTATATCATATCACTACTCTAGTAGAAAAAACAAACATTACAATTTTATTTCCACGTCTTTAGTCGCAACAGAACCTTCTTTCTGATCTCTTCTAGCTTTGGTGTCTCCCCTTTTGACCGCTTTTGTTTATTCCATTCGTTATAGCTAGCCACAGAAATTAACAAGGATCCGGCTAGTAACAAGTATACCCACCATGGGAGATTTCCCCAATATGGTCTTGTTTGTAAGACGACATTAAGTAATAGGACACCTGAGCCTACGAAGAAATACGATTTGATTCTAAGCATCGTTCCAGCCAATATTGAAAGAAGTGAAAGTGTTCCAACGATAATCGCATCATACACGGTATTGCTCTGTAAACCATCTTGAACGAGTAATAAAGCGACTCCGATCAAAATTCCCCATTGAGTTCTTTGAAGAAGTGTGACGTATGCCCCCTTCAAACATCGCCCCAGATAAATTCCAAGTGCGATGAATGGTAAAACATATAACTCCCTCTCGAACAAGGCAGGGACCGTGAGTTGATCCAGTACTTGATAATATGGCTCTAGTAAATAACCGCCTGCTAAAAATTTTGGAATCCACGCTAGCTTTGTACTAATCCGCGTTTGCTGAATCCACAAAAACATACATATAAGGATGCCAGGCAAGATCTCCAAAAGAATCCCTTCTGCTTCCATGGTATACAGAAATAAAACGTACAGAAAAGCTGTGACCGTATACGCATCGAAATAGAGAAATGGAAGCTTTGCATTTGACGCGAATAGTCCCTTATAAAGCTTTCTACCTGCAATAATGGAACCCAAGCCGAGACCGGCGAAAAGTACCATTGTACTCTCTGGGTCGAGTAAGGTTGAAACATAGGAAAGTTGAATGCTGCCTGCTAGCATAACAATCAATGGGAGTAACACGAGAAAATCCCATTTTTGATGGTGTAAAAGGAACAATAGCCCTACCCCATAAATCATCAGACAAAGATACGTATATTCCCCAAAAGGATACGATGTTAGCATGGAGAGCATTCCGATCATTGAAAATGGAACAAGAAAAAAGGTTGTTCTCTCCTTCCATTCTTTGGTGCTAAATCCCCACCAAATCGCTAAAAGAATACTTGTCACGAAAAAGGAGTACTCACTCCAGTCCAATTCAGTAAGAAATAGACTGATAGCAATAAATAGACTTACATAACAGCCGTAAAGGAGGGTTTTTAGTAACCATTCTTTGCTAACGAGCTTAACACTCACACCATACAGCAAAATGGCAATCACAAAGCTCCATATGCCATCACTATTAAAGGCAAAGAATGTTAATAGCAAGGCTGCTGGTAAATAAACATGAGCTGTGTATAAGAAACTAGTAGACAGTTCCAAGTCGTGTCTTCGTATTACATAGCTTACTACGATCAAAATCGCTCCACCGATCACCCATTGCTCCTCTTCTAGCCATAAAGGAAAACGAGAGCTTTCATGAATCGCATATATAAGAGTAATATAGGTAATGAGCGAGCAAAGAGTCACGTAATAAGTGATGGCCTTCTGCTTTGTCTGTTGATAAAGCAAATACGAGACAGCCATTCCACCAGAGAGAATAAAGACTCTGATAAAATCATTAACTGGCTGACTAAATGAATAAAGAATTCCTACCAAATAGAAGGCTTGTGACACAAGAAAGGCCGGTTTCTTTGTCTTCCCTATCAAGAGAAGAAGGACGCTTCCTGCGATAAAATTCAGGGCAGGACCCACTTCTACCTTACTCCAGTGGAACCATTCCTTACCTTCCTCGAACAAGGCAGCCGTACATAACACATAACAAATAGGAATGATCCAATCCATCGCTTCCTGATAAATCGAACGTTCCTCCACTCTTCTTCCAAAGTTAAAGCATAGAGCTAATAGCCCAAACATCACCCCTGTTTCCCACCAATCATACATAAGCCAAGACGGAAGAAGTGGTAAAAGCATGACTCCTATTCCAAGATCTCTAGAGCTTTGCCGGATTAACGAAGGTACCATAAAACCAAAAACAACAAAAAGAATGAACCCGATAAAAAACAATGGGAGAAAAGAATCAAACATGGCAACCTTATGAACAAGCATCATCAATTCAAATAAAGCCGCAACTAAAAAACTAGAAGTTACATATGTAAACCACAGCTTTTTTTCAGAATAAGCTAAGTAATAAAAATTACCAGCAAGAATCACATAAGAAATCATCATCACCAGAGTGGGATCTCCAAAGTTGACGATGAAGGATTTGGCGGATATATACACAAATGCAATAAGTGAAACCACCGCACTTGTCATCGAGAAGATTTTCTTCCAATCGACGACTCCCTTTAAAAATAAAGGCAAGCCTAGTAAGAACGACCCTACCAATGCATACATGATCGGTCCAACGTTTAGAAGAATCGAGTTCTCGACAAGCTGATACACTCCATAAACCAAAAATAAGGTAAAAACAAAATGATAGTTTTTGTGGCCAGTCACAAACACCATCGATAAATATAAACCAGCAGTGAGTATGATATTCATTCCATAGAAAATAGGGTTATCAAATAGAAGTAGCATAAAAGCCGTCGTCAGTACTAAGCTGGCTTGGAAAAATGGAAGAACCTCTTTCGTAATCAACGTAAAAGAAGGTTTCTTTTTCATATAAAAATGGACGACTAACAAGCCTGCATGGTACAAAATCATTCCGAAATAAAAACCATCTCTTTGGATAGGAAGTGCCGTGAGAAAAAACGCAGTACCAATTGTTGTAGCAATTCCCGCAAACCAAACAAATAAACGAGAAGAAATCTTTTTAGCTAAAAAAAGATAAACTGGTACAAGTATGTAGCCACTTAGCATTCCTAGAAAGTATCTTCCCTCCCCGGTAAAAGAGAAATAGGAGCCTAATATCTTAAACCAGCCAAGGGATAGCAGGAAAATGGGTAGAAATAAGCTTCCTAATACAGTAAAAGCAAAGGCTGTTTGGTTGATATGAAGAATTCTTTTTGATATATAAGCCATCCCGTAGAATAAGCAAGCAACCAGACCGATGGCACTAGCCTTCATCCAACTAGACATAGTCTCCCAGTTGCTAGTCGCCACATACAAACCACCAATCAGTAACAAGATGACTCCTAAGTTAAGCAACCATGTGATATTTCTCTCACGCAATTGCTCAGAGGTTTTCTTCTTCTTTTCTCGTACCGCTTTCTTTTTCTCTTGCTTGGCAACCACAGTGTTAACAGGTGTCGTCTCTATTTCTTTTATCGTTTCTTTGTGGATGCTTATATGGTAGTACATTTGATACTCTTCGATTACTTTGTCATAGATAGCATGAGAAATAAGCTGCTCTTCTTTTAACAAATAAAGCTCTTCTCGAAAGATCTGTTTCCTTTGCTCTTTTGTAATGGAGTTCATTGTCATATCCTCCTTTTTGTGTAATTTTACACCATTATACTACTTTCACCATATTTTTTCTACCCATATTATGAAAAATTCCCATGATTTTTTATGAAGGATTTTTCGTTTCGTCTATCGAAATACTAATAAGAACTGTTTAATTAAAGGAGAATGAGTGATGAACAAAGAGATTTTTCAATATTTAACTTCGAACCGAAGCAAACATTTAGAAGAGCTTACCGAGTATTTGGCCATACCAAGTATTAGCTCCCTTCCTGAGCATAAAGATGATGTGAAAGAAGCCGCAAAATGGACGGCAAAAGCGCTTGAGGATGCCGGTATGGAAAATGTCAGAGTATATGAAACAAAGGGCCATCCTGTTGTGTATGGTGATTGGCTTAAGCAAGAAGGAAAGCCAACCGTTCTCGTATACGGACATTATGATGTTCAGCCGGTAGATCCGCTTGAACTTTGGGATACTCCCCCATTTGAAGCCAATATCCGTGATAACAAAATCTACGCCCGAGGAGCTAGCGATGATAAAGGCCAGGTGTTTATGCATATAAAAGCAGTGGAAGCGATGCTACGAACAACTAGTAGCCTACCTGTGAATTTCAAGTTTTGTATCGAAGGAGAAGAAGAAATTGGAAGTCCTACTCTTCCTCAGTTTGTTGAAGAGAATAAGGAGCTGTTGGCGGCTGATGTGATAGTGATTTCAGACACCGGTATGCAAGGGCCTGGAAAGCCTGCGATTTGTTATGGGCTACGCGGTTTATGTGGACTTCAGATCGATGTAACTGGTGCAAATAGCGATCTTCATTCTGGACTTTACGGAGGTGCGGTACAAAATTCGATTCATGCCCTTGTGGAGATTGTGAATTCCTTCCACAGTCCTGACGGAAAAGTGTTAGTCAATGGCTTTTATGACAGTGTTCAAGAGATTACACAAGAAGAAAGAGAAGCATTTGCTGCACTAGGTGATACAGACGCGGAATTAAAGGAACAGTTAGGAGTTTCTGAACTGCATGGAGAACCTGGGTTTACCGCCCGAGAACGTACATACGTACGACCTACTTTAGAAGTGAACGGCATTTACGGGGGCTTTCAAGGAGATGGCATTAAAACGGTCATTCCTGCTAAGGCCTCAGCGAAAATTACCTGTCGTTTGGTACCTAATCAAGATCCAGCTGAAATTGCAGATCTTTTAACCAAGCATATTTACGCGAATGTACCTGCGGGGGTTACGGTAAATGTGTCCTTGTTTGATCAAGGTCATCCGTACGTGACTCCTCTTGAGCATCCAGCCATCCAAGCAGCTGGCAGAGCATACGAAGCCATTTACAAGGTTCCTACTTCTTACACTCGTGGAGGTGGATCCATTCCAATCGTTGCTGCTTTTGATCAATTATTAGGGTTACCAGTCGTATTGATGGGCTTTGGTTTATCAACGGAAAACTTCCACGCTCCAAACGAGCATTTCCATCTTGAGAACTTTGACAAAGGGCTTGAGACACTCTGCACGTACTGGTTCGAGCTTGCAGACTCGTTATAAACAATAGAAAAAACAGGCAGCCTATTTTGAGGCTGCCTGTAGTTTTTCCATACTATTTTTTAAAAGCATAGACGGTTCACCTAGGGAAAGTATGTGTAGCTCGTGCATGGCTCTTGTGCAAGCCGTATAAAAGAGTCTTCGTTCATTTTCTCTAAAGTACGTATGTTGAGACGCATCGTGAATAATAACTGAGTCAAACTCGATACCTTTTGCCAAATACGCTGGGATGACGGTAATCCCTTTTTCGAAGGAGATGGTTCCCTTTTCTACCAGGTGAACATCGCGACTGTTTTTTAAGGAAGCATAGACCGTTGCACTTTCTTTCGCAGTTTTACAAATAACTGCAATCGTTTCATGCCCTGCCTCAACGAGTTGATCAAGAAGGCTTTGTAACCCCTGTTCATAACTTTGCTTCTTATTGTAAATGGTTAGAGTTGGTTTTTCTCCATCCCGGTTAAATGGTTCGATCATTTCACCGTTTGGCAATAAGCCTTTTGTAAATTCAACAATCGGTCTTGTTGACCGATAGCTCTTCGTTAAAATAATCGTTTCTTTGTCTTTCACGTCTTCTCCAAGCAAAATGGAGCTTGTGTCATCCGTATGTGCATAAATCCCTTGATTGATATCACCAAGTAGGGTCATTTTGCTTACCGGAAACAATTCACGAATATAAGCAAATTGAAATGGTGAATAGTCCTGTGCCTCATCAATAAAGACATGCTTAATGGAAAGCCTCGATTTGCCTCCCTCGATCTTCTCTTTTAAATAGACAAATGGGGTCGCATCCTCGTAAGTTAAAACTCCCTCTTCTAATTGTCCTAAGCTCAGTCCAACAACCTCCTCCCATTCTCCAGACAGAGTGAAGAATAGGTTTCGATATAGTTGTTCGTAATCAATGAACTGATATCTTTTAATTTTTTTTATGAGAGGTTTAAAGTATCTGGCAACGACAACACTTGATAAAAATTTCTCTTCTACATCAAAATCTTGAAATCCGTCATTCTCTTTTTTCTGAAGTTTTTTGAAGCTTTCTAAATAATCCTCTTTATCAAGAAACTGGATTTCTTCCTTTACCCAGTCTTTCTTTGCTTCTGCGCGTTTGTGTTTACGAATTTCTTTTAATAACCATTCTTTTAGGTCTTCCATTCGACTGGGGATACTTGCTTGTTTATCTAGACGATAAAACTTTTCTGTTATGTGTTCAGCTGACAAAAGGACTTTCCCTTTGAAAACGATCGGGTGAAATTGAAGACCTGAATGGTTTAGTTTTTGTATATAGTCATCAAGAATATTTTTATAATCAAGACTCGATTTTAACTTAATACTTTTCATTCGTATCTCGTACGAACTGATCTGCTCGGAGGAAAGGAGACTTTCTAGCTGCATGAAAGAATCCTCAAGCTCTAGCTTTCCACCAACTCTTGATGAGAGAAATTCTAAAAACGTACTTTGCTGCATGTTCTCTTCACCAAGCTCTGGCAAAACCGTGGAGACATAGCTATTGAACAATGGATTAGGTGAAAACAGCATAATGTTTTGAGAGGTGATTTTTCCACGATATCGGTAAAGTAAATAAGCTACACGCTGTAAGGCTGCGGATGTTTTCCCACTTCCAGCAACTCCTTGAACAATTAAGAGTTTGCTTTTCTCATCTCGAATGATTCGATTTTGTTCTTTTTGAATCGTCGCAACGATACTTTTCATTTGTGAATTTGCGTTATTTCCTAATACTTCCTGTAACATTTCGTCGCCAATCGTAATCCCGGTGTCAAACATGCCTTGTATAATACTGTTGCGAATTAGAAATTGACGCTTTAATTCAATGACACCTTCAATCGTCCCCTCTGGTGTGATATATTTTGCCTCTCCGGGGGAGTGATCGTAATAAAGGCTGGATATCGGTGCTCTCCAATCAAATATAAGAAAGTTTTCATCCTTTTCATCCATTAATGAACTAATTCCTATGTAAATAAATTCGGTAGCTGGTTCGTTGTTTTCTAAAAAGTCTACGCGACCAAAGTATGGCGAATTTTTTAACCGAAACAAGGTATTGATTTGTTTATCGAGCTGACTTTGGCTTCGTTCCCTTTCTAATAGAAGCTGCGCTTGTTGTTTGATGCTTGAGAATGTTTCTGCTAAATCATCCGCTTCGTCCGTATTCACCGTTACGTCATTCCAAAAGTTTTGCCTTATTTCAAGTGCATCTCCACCGACTTTCTCGAGATGCTTAAAGATTTTGTTTGATTTATAATTAATTACTTTTATGATCTCATTAACTCTTTTTTGCTCAAGTTCTCGTTCCATTTCCACAAGCGAATCCCCCTTCATCTATCTTCATACCTTATTTCTTATGAAAGAAAATAGTCACCCTCCGATGAAGATGACTTGTTACTTATATGCCGATCTCTTTTTGTTAGTATAGACCGAAAAGGGTCATTCTAGAACAATGGTTAGTTAGACGGAATAAGCGTGTTTTGCTTGAATTTTTCTTTTCTCATGAAAACGTAAAGCGCTAAGAAAAGAAAAGCATTAAGTCCACGCAATACAGTTGCTGTCGTCATGGCCATGTCCATAGATGTGGTTTCAAGTAAATATACCCCAAACTGAGGAGCAATAAAAGCCACAAATGCTAATAACACATTGTAATGTGAGATACATAAGCTTCGATTGTCTTCTTTTGTTACTTCTAGCAGTTGATTAAATAAAATCAAGACCGTGCCTGAGACGAAGAAACCTGACAACCCGTTCACTATTAATAAGTATACTAGATTGGTAGACAAAACGTTTAAAATGGGGGCGGTTGCCATCCCGACCGACACAAGAATCATCATTTTTGCATTGCTATGCTTGTCTGCCATTCTTCCCCACCACTTAAAGCTGACAATTTGTGCGACCTGATTGGCAACAGCAAATAAGCTAATCCATAGACCTGTAGCCATGGCATATTTAATCTGGTAAATGCTAAAAAGTGACCAAGCCATTTGCCAAGCAAAATTAAAGAATAATCCACAAACTAAAAAATATAAAAATGGCTTGTGCTTATATACATGAAATCCGAGTCCTTTGCTTTTTGCCACAGCTTTCTTTTCGAGGTTTGGCTCCTTATGTTTAAATAAATAATACACTTCCACTAAACCAAATAAAAAGGCTAGAAAAAATAATACTTGGTATGGCAATGGATTTGAAGGATGAAAATACTGTAAAGATAGCCCGATGATAAAGGTTGAAATCATTCCTACCATTGTTAATATACGATTGCGGTTACTAAAGAAATTACTTCTTCGTGACTCTGGAATCAAATCTCCAATAAAAGATTGCCAGCTTACAAGAGCAAATGAGCCTGGAAAATTCATCAATCCAACTAGTATGACAAAAATCCAGCTTCTGTAATCACCAGGAATATATATTACGAATGTCATTAATAAAAGAAACAAACGAGTATACAGTATGGATAAGGCAGTAAACTTCTTTTTCTCATTTAATCTCCCTAAAAGTATCGAGCCCGCAATCATCGCAAACATTCCGATAAATTGAGGAAGGGAATTCATTAATCCGATCTGATAATTACTTGCTCCTAAGGCGCTGATGGCAAATAAAGTGAAGTAATTATTCGTAATATTTGTGACGATCGTTGAAGCGATTCCATTTTGAATGCTAAGCCTTTCATTGTACTCATACGAAGAATGTTTCATACACTCAGCTTCTTTCTTTTTCCATTTTCACTATTCAAAAGTTATCATACTCCCAATCGGTTTCTCCCTGCAATAGGAATCTTTCGAATACCGAAAAAAGACACCCTGCAAGGTGTCTTTTACGCTATTTTTTCAAGATTTTTTCTAACACCTGTTGTACTTGAAAGCCATGTTCAAACGTTACTATTTTTGCTTCTTTTCCTTCAATGGCATTTAGAATCTCCATAACAATATCATGCTGCTCGGTCCTTTCAATCGGTAGAACCGTTGTCGGCTTATCTGGTGAACTCATAGAAAGCTGGCTCCAGTTTGTTAAGTCAAGCGTCCCCTTTTCTCCAAACACTTTAAACGAGAGATGTTCCTTCTGTCCAATTCCGCTTACACCGTTAAATAATACGGTTACGCCGTTTTGAAGCTTCAAATGTGTGACAAATGAGGTTTCACACAAAGACTCGTCTTCAGGATATTCGACAAGTGATGTTACGTCTTGCAGTTCTCCAAGCATATCGTGAATCATGTGAATATAGTGTGGTGCGACTTCCCTTATAAAGCCGCCTTGCTCACGGCTAGAAATCCAATTGTTTTTCTGCCAAGCACGAGGCCACTCGGTAAAATGTAAATGAACCTCTACTCTTTTTACCTCCCCGATTTCTCCAGATACCACTTTATCTTTAAATAATTGGTACACATTTGTATACACCATTGGAAAATTCATCGCATGTGTAACTTGAGCTTCCCTTGCTGCTTGGAGCATTTCGAGTGCTTCATTTAATGAATTGGCTAAAGGTTTTTCACATAACACATGCTTCTTTTGTTTTAATACGTATAAAGCAATTTCATGATGATATTTGGGAGGGACTGCAATATATACCAAATCAATCTCGTTTTTTTGTAACATGTCTACATAGTCAGTGTGGAGAGAAACGTCTTCGAGGTCTTCTTTGAGTGCCTGTAATTTTTCAGCATTCTGATCACAAACAGCAACGAGCTCCACGCCTGAATGGTACTGGAATTTACGCAGAACACGTTCTCCAATTGCACCAATTCCAATCATTGCTACCTTTACTTCCTTTTTCATGTCGACACCCCAAATTTTTTAAACATTATATTCATTATAGCTTCTCTTAATGATTTTTGGAATTTTCAATTTATTCCTATACGAGTAGACGATACAACTGTTTGTCCTGTTACAAAAACAAAAGCGCACTGTTTGTCCGCTTCACTGTTTTTTATAAATTTTGTAAAACCATAAACAAACGCTTATTTCTTTGTTCTCGATCTTCTTGTGTAGCAAGATCGTATTTTTTTAACAGATGAAACACGTCATTTAAGATGTCCTGAGTATGTTCATGGGTGAAAAATGCTTCAAAAGAGGAGATCATGTCTGACGGTAAATACTCTTTTTGAGTTTCGTATTTGTTTCGAACGTCTTCAACGGGATGATTTAGTTTGCATTTGTTTTCCAAATTAGGTACCTCCAGTATATGAACTATATGTTCTACTATACGCTTTAGAGCATCTATAGTACAATTCGCAAGTTGTATGTTCACACTTTGTGTGGAGATAATAGTTTGTACAAGTACAAAAAGGAGCAGCTTATGAAAAACAGAATTTTATTTTTTCTTTGTGGCATCTTGATTCTCACTTTTGGTGTGTGCCTGATCATTCAAGCGGGTTTGGGTGCTGGCGCTTGGGATGCGTTGGCGATTGGAGAAGCACGTGTATTTGGCCTTAGCATGGGTACATGGGTATTAATTAATGGTATTATTCTAATTATTATTAATTCCATTCTTCAAAAAAAGAAGCCGGAATATTTAGCGGGTCTTACGATTTTATCGATTGGTTTATTAATTGACTTTTGGTTTTTTGTCCTATTTAATCATTATCACCCGGGGTCACTTCTATTGAAGGTCATCTCACTTATTTGTGGGATTCTCATTTTGGGTCTAGGTATATCCATTTATCTTCAGGCCAAGCTACCATCAAGCCCAATGGATGTATTAATGGTTGCGATTCATGAGCGCTTTGGTCTCTCACTTGGGGTTGCGAGGGTGATCGCCGAAGGTTCAGCATTTATTCTTGCCCTTCTCTTCAAAGGAGAAATTGGAGTAGGTACGATTGTTGTCACGTTAACTCTCGGGTATGTGGTTCAGCATTTGCACCCATTTTTTGAACGACTTTATCAGAAAAAAATGAGAGCTCACAGCTGATGAGCTCTCGTTTTTTTATTTATGCTTCTTTTTCAATATATGGAAACGATATCGTAACCGTCGTTCCCTCTCCTTCTTTACTTTCAAAGCTAATCGTCCCATCATGATTTTCTATGATATTGTAGCTTGTCATCAAACCTAATCCCGTTCCTTTTTCCTTTGTAGAGTAAAAGGGCTCTCCAATCAGTTTGATCCGTTCCTCTGGCATTCCACAACCATTGTCAATAATACGTATACAAAGGACCTCGCCCCCTTCTTCAAGGTTCACCATGATTCTTCCCTTTTCCTCGATAGCGTCTAAGGCGTTTTGTAATACGTTATAGAAAACTTGTTTTAGGGAGTTACTATCGCCATTAATTTTTTTATTTAACTGTCCATTTTTTCGAAAAATAATTTCCTTGTTCGCTAAAAATGCCTGTGGTGTGAAAATTTGAATCACCTGTTCTAACAGTTCATTTACACAGAGCGCTTCCTTCTTTCTTTCCGTTGGCTTTGCAAGAGAAAGAAACTCAGATAGGATGGATTCAATCCGAGTGATCTCATTTAGTAAGATGGCTGAGTATTGAGTAGAAACCTCGGCACCTGAGTTCAGTAACTGAATAAACCCTTTTATTGGAGTTAAAGGGTTACGAATTTCGTGGGCAACGGCAGCAGCCATTTGCCCCACAACAGCTAATTTTTCCGACTTTCTTAGGAGCTCGTCGGTTTCCTTCCTCTTTTGAATATTACGTGTGACTGTAATAAATTGCGACATGGAATTGCATTCATCATCGATGACTTTTTTAATAGCCGTTTCCATCCATATATACGAACCGTTTTTCTTTTTAGCACGAAAGGAAATCGTTTGTTCTTCTAGCGTAACAACGTCCTGATCATCAGGATGAACGAGTTGCGGCGAGTAACAGCCAATCAGTTCTTCTGGCTCATAGCCAAGCTCTCCTTTGATGGACGGACTAATATAAAGAATGTGGCCATGAGAGTCATGTAGACAAATAATATCAGAGCTGTTCTCTGCAAGTAGCCGATATTTTTGCTCACTTTGCCGTAATCCCTCATAAATCTTCGTGAATTCAGTCAAATCGTACACCTGTCCTAAATAAAATACATGTTTCGTGTCACGATCACGTATTTTAGATACTTTTAATCGACCTGTTTTAATGGAACCATTTTTATGTATGTAACGCTTTACCAATTCATATTCTGATATAATCCCCTTCTTTAATCTCTGAAATTGCCGATAATCCATTAGGAAATCATCAGGATGAGAGACACTTTCAATAGTAAGAGAATCATACTCTTCTCTTGTGTAACCAAGAAATTGGCAAAAAGCATGATTGATTTCTAGATAAGTTAAATCAGGTTCTATGATGACCTGTGGTAAGCTGGACTGATGAAATATATCCCTGAACATCGGTTCACTCCTTTTCAATTCTCGTTTTCCATCTATATCCAATTTTATCCTTTTATAAAACTCACCGCTGTATTTTTTCCAGAACGAATGCTACTATTTAGTTGAAAAGGAGGGAATCATGCATGGCCTACATAGATATGAACGAAACATTAGATTTATTAACCGAGTTAGTCTCCATTCCAAGTCCTTCAGGAAACACAAATGAAGTGATTACATTTGTTGAGCAGTTTTTAGAGGAAATAGGAGTTGAAACAAAAAGAAATCGCAAAGGTGGCTTACTTGCTACAATTAATGGGCGTGTTGACAGTCATCACAGAATGCTAACTGCGCATGTTGACACATTAGGGGCAATGGTGAAGGAAATTAAGCCAAACGGTCGTCTGAAGATCGATTTAATCGGTGGCTTTCAATACAACTCCATTGAAGGCGAGTATTGCCAAATTGAAACACGTAATGGAAAGAAAATTACGGGTACCATTTTAATGCGCCAAACGTCTGTTCATGTATATAAGGATGCGGGCAAAGCAGAAAGAAACCAAGAAAATATGGAAGTTCGAATTGATGAAGTTGTGAAAAATAAAGAAGATGTTAGAAAGCTTGGAATAGAGGTAGGAGATTTTGTTTCCTTTGATCCACGTGTGGAGCGAACAGAAAGTGGCTTTATCAAGTCACGACATCTCGATGATAAAGCAAGTGTAGCTATTTTATTACAATTGATAAAAACGATTAAGCAACAATCGATTGAACTTCCATACACAACGCATTTTCTTATATCTAACAATGAAGAAATCGGTTATGGAGGCAACTCCAATATCACACCTGAAACCGTTGAGTATTTAGCTGTAGACATGGGTGCCATGGGCGATGGTCAATCAACAGATGAATATACGGTTTCTATCTGTGTCAAGGATGCGAGTGGTCCGTACCATTATGAACTTCGAAAACATTTGGTACAGTTAGCTGAAGAAAATAATATTGGGTATAAGCTCGATATTTATCCATATTACGGTTCTGACGCTTCTGCAGCGATTCGGTCTGGGCACGATATCGTTCATGGGTTAATCGGACCTGGTATCGATTCTTCTCATGCGTTTGAGCGTACTCATGAGTCATCTATTGAGAATACAGGAAAGCTTTTGTATCATTACATTCAGTCTCAAATGGTGCAATCATAAAGTAGGAATCTCTTACCTTCTACTCAGAATAGATGTTTATTGATAGAACATACTATCCTTTGAGGTGAGTCAATTGAAAAATGAAGATATGACAAGTAGTGAATCGGAAATCAGACGAGCAAGCAAACGTGGTGCAGTTGAAGATATCATACATGTGGCATCAGATGAAGATGGTCATGATCTGCGTGTCTCCAACCGATTTGGAGCCAACTTAAAACAAGAACTCAACGATAGCGAAAACATGTAGTTCCAGAGCTCAACAGGCTTGTAAAAAAATAAAAACCCGTCCACCCAGTTATGATGATCATGAACTGTGTGGACAGGTTCTTTTATTTTTATCACATTAAAAAGTAGTACGTGCTCCTAGGTAACGTGATTTCCAGTAAGTGTTGTTCATATCAGATATCGTCACGCCTTGAGAAGAACTTGCATGGATAAATTGATTGTTTCCAAGATAAATACCTGCATGCGATGGACCTGCTTTATACGTTGTAAAGAAAACTAAGTCCCCTACTCTAGGTGCTGATACAGACTTTGTAGCTCCCCAAATCGTCTCCACTGTTCGAGGAATAGAAACTCCTACTTTTGCAAATACATAATTTAAATAACCGCTACAATCGAAACCTGATGGTGTACTTCCACCCCAAACATATGGGACACCAATATACTTTTTCGATTCTGCAATTAAAGCATTAATCGTTGTTGAGGTTGAGGTTGAAGTTGGTGCTGTCCCAGACAATTTCAGTACTTGTCCAACATACAGTGTGTTTGTTGTTAAATTGTTTAACGCTTTTAATTGATCAACAGTCATACCATTTCTTGTCGCAATTCCCCAAAGTGTATCACCAGCTTTTACTGTGTACGTAGAAGAAGTGGTTGTTGTTTCGTGTGTGTGTGGTGCAAGTAATGTTAATGTTTGTCCAACATATATGCTAGAAGTAGAAAGCTTGTTCCACTCCATAATTTGTGAGACTGATAGATTATTGTTTAAAGCAATTCGATAGAGAGTATCTCCAGAAGAAACTTTATATGTTTTTTCATGTGCGCTCGCTGTACCATTGAAGGATGTGAAAAGTAAACCTGCTGTTACTGCGGCTGCAAATAGTTGTTTTTTCATGTATTCCCTCCTGTTAACTCTTGTTGATACCTTAATGATAGTTGGTATTTTACTAGAAAGGTATAACTAATAATTGGAGGAGATGTTATATACAACCATGTATGGAATTTTTAATTTTTCTTAGAAAAAGGAGCCTTTTATATTACATGTATATTACAGCGTGGAATGTACTGCTGTATTTGTTTGTGAAAATAATGTTACAGGAATATTACAAGTATGAAATTTTTCTGGAAAAGTTTTTTGAATTTGGTCAATCTTACTAATAAAAACGTTTGCATGTATAGTAATAGAGTTTCCTATAAATGAATATTAAAATAATTTTCTGAAAACAAGTCTTGACATTATTAACAAATCGCAAATATTAAGGGTTTTTAATTATGTTGCTGATATATTATAATGAAAGACAAAAGATATTTAAAACAGTTACATAGAAAGGCTGATTCTGGTTGGAAACTTCAAATTTTATTAAGACAATTATTAAGGAGGATTTAGAAACGGGAAAACATAAAGAGATTATTACCCGCTTCCCTCCTGAACCAAACGGATACTTACATATTGGTCATGCAAAATCGATTGTGATTAACTTTGGTTTAGCAGACGAGTTTAATGGACGTACAAATCTACGCTTTGATGATACTAACCCATTGAAAGAAGATCAAGAATACGTTGATTCTATTAAGGAAGATGTAAAGTGGCTTGGCTTTGAGTGGGAAGAGCTTCGATTTGCTTCAGACTACTTCGAGGAAATGTATGACAGAGCCGTATTATTAATCAATAAAGGTCTTGCCTATGTGGATGATTTAACAGCTGATGAAATTCGTGAATATCGTGGAACACTTACGGAGCCTGGGAAAGAAAGCCCATATAGAAATCGCTCAATTGAAGAAAATCTTGAATTATTTGCTCGTATGCGCAAGGGAGAATTCGAGAACGGTCAAAAGGTACTTCGTGCAAAAATTGACATGAGTTCACCTAATATTAACCTTCGTGATCCAGTTATTTATCGTGTTTCTCATGCAAGTCATCATAATACAGGTGACAAATGGTGTATCTACCCTATGTACGCTTTTGCACATCCACTAGAGGATGCAATTGAAGGTGTTACTCACTCATTATGTACAACGGAATTTGAAGATCAACGTCCTCTTTATAATTGGGTTGTAGAGCAATGTGAAATGGAGAGCCAGCCACAACAAATTGAGTTTGGCCGCCTAGGGCTTACCAATACGGTTATGAGTAAGAGAAAACTAAAACAGCTTGTTGACGAAGGCTTTGTAGATGGATGGGACGACCCTCGAATGCCAACGATTTCTGGATTACGAAGAAAAGGCTATACTCCAGAAGCCATTCGTGAGTTTGTAAAAGAAACAGGAATTTCAAAAGGGTCAGGTGTGGTAGATTCTGCAATGCTTGAGCATTTTGTTCGTGAAGATCTAAAGTTGAAAGCACCAAGAACGATGGGTGTGCTTCGACCTTTAAAGGTAGTTATTACGAATTATCCTGAAGGCCAAGTAGAGATGCTTGATGCTGAGATAAATCCGGAGAATCCTGAAATGGGCATCAGACAAATTCCGTTCTCTAGAGAAATATATATTGAGCAAGATGACTTTATGGAGAATCCTCCAAGTAAATACTTCCGCCTCTTCCCTGGCAATGAAGTGAGACTGAAGCACGCTTACTTTATTAAATGTGAAGACGTCATCAAGGATGAGAATGGCAATGTCGTTGAAATCCACTGTACGTATGATCCGGAGACAAAGAGCGGAACGGGCTTTACGGGAAGAAAGGTTAAGGGTACTCTACATTGGGTGGAAGCATCACAAGCGATTCCAGCAGAGTTCCGTCTGTATGAGCCTCTTATCTTAGACAACACTGCCGAGGATGAAGAGGAGTCAGAAAGCAAAACCTTCCTTGATAACGTGAATGAAAATTCATTGCAAAAAATTAACGGATTCATTGAACCAAATATGTCTGACATTAAGGCACATGATAAATTCCAATTTTTCCGTCACGGTTACTTTAATGTAGATCCAAAGGACTCAAAACCATCACATATTGTATTTAATCAAATCGTTTCGTTAAAGAGTTCTTTCAAATTATAAAAAAAGGAAGGTCAATCCAAGTGGATTGACCTTCCTTTTGGTTCGCATGAAATTCTCATTAAAGTTTGGAAATAATAGAAAAAGTAATAGAAACGAAAAGATTCAACATGCTATAGAGATGAGGTATGTTATGGAGAAAAGAATTTTAAAAGGTTTACTTATAATGGGATTATTTCTTTTACCTTTTACTATCAAAGGTAAACATATAAACGATTGGATTATTATTTTCTTATTAAAAGGATTTTTTTCGAGTTTTATGGATACCTTCTTGACTAGACGAAATAAAGTGTCTTATCCTAAGCGATTTTTGCCTGAATATTTTCAGATTAATGTTTTATTTGACTATTTACTCTTTCCAATCACTTGTGTACTTTTTAATCAATCCACCTATAATTCGAACGTGTTAGGAATCATGATAAAAGCTCTATTATTTAGCACCCCTATGACCATTATCGAGACGATCTTTGAGAAAAAAACGAAGTTAATTAAATTTAGTAAACAATGGTCTTGGATTCATACCCTTATCTCTGAAATGTTAACGTTTATGGGGACTAGACTATTTATAGGTCTAGTTAGAAAATATAGCAAATAAAAACTGCAAGGAGAGTTTCTCCTTGCAGTTTTTATTATTGGCTTATCTCTTCTTGGGCTGGTACTTCAGTCTCGTCAGTTTCTTTATTTTCATCGGTTTCTACTTCAGTTTCTGTTTTTGTCTCAGCCTTGTTTGTATAGTCATAATCATCAGGATTTACTGGTGTAAAACCATCTGGTGTATAGAAACGAAGCAAGTCTTTATTTACAATCACGTCAGATGTACGGAGCTTTTCTTCTGTTTGCTCCTTCATGCGAGTGATTTCTTCTGTTTCCTCGATGCGCTCTCCAGTTGCTGTATTGTAGAGTCTACCATCGATATAAGTAACAGATTCACTAATAAAGTTTCCGTTACGGAATGGTACAACGGCATCGTGCTGTGGTGAAAATAAATCAGTACCAAGCTGTACATATTCCTTCGTGCTTACACCAAGTAAATGTAGAACGGTTGGCATTAAGTCGATTTGACCACCGTATTGATGCATCGTTCCACCTTCAACACCTGGAATGTGTATGAAAAGTGGTACTCTTTGAAGTTGTGCACTTTCAAATTCATTTACCTCTTTATCAAGCACAATCGACATGGCTTTATTATGATTTTCTGAAATACCATAATGGTCACCATACATAACGATCATTGAATTTTCATATAAACCACTTTCCTTCAGGTACGTAAAGAATTCGCTTAAAGCTTCATCTAAATAACGCGCTGTTTGGAAATAGTTATCAACCGAAGTGTCTCCAGTTGTATGCTTTTCGATTGTTGCTTCCTCTTGATCCATTGGATATGGGAAGTGATTCGATAAAGTAATAAATTTAGCATAGAAAGGCTGTGGTACTGACTCTAGTAATGAAACAGATTCCTGGAAGAACGGTTTATCTTTAAGACCGTAGTTAAGGACATCTTCTTCTTTTGCATTGTAATAGCTTAAATCATAAAACTTATCGAAGCCAAGTCGCTTATAAATTTCATCGCGGTTCCAGAACGTACGATTGTTACCATGGAACACCGCTGATGTGTAGCCTTGTTGTCCAAGAACGGCAGGTGCTGCTTGGTACGTGTTACGTCCTCTTGTTGAGAAAGCAGACCCTTGTGGTAATCCATATAATGAGTTTTCTAACATAAATTCAGCATCAGCTGTTTTCCCTTGCCCAGTCTGATGGAAGAAATTATCAAAATAAAACGTATTGGAATCTCTCGTTAATGAATTCATAAACGGAGTAACTTCTTGTCCGTTTAATTGGTAGTCAATAAGGAAATTTTGAACAGACTCTAAGTGAATATAGATCACGTTCTTCCCTTTTGCTACACCAAATAATTCTGGGTTTGGCTCAGCGTATAACGCTCTTGTGAAGTTTTGCACTTCTGTAATATCGTCCGTGTCTGCCATTGCACGTTGAGCAGATACACCTGTGCTTTGAATCGCGTCATAAATGGTAAAGTTGTACATACCTAAATATTTAACGATATAGTTACGGTCAAATGTTCTTGTTAATAGCTGAGGACGATCTGTCTCAGCAAGTCCAAGATTGACTGCAAAGAAACCAAGACCAGTAAGAAATACTAGAGCAAGTTGTCGTCTTTTTAATTTTCCAACCATCGGTGTTACTCGCTTAGTTAGTAACAGTGTAAGCAAAATCAATGTGTCTACGAAATACAATGAATCCGTTGGTCGAAGTAACGCTAAAATACTTCCTCCAAGATCAGATGCGTTACCTGTTTGAGTTAATGTTGGCAACGTTATGAAATCAGAGAAAAAGCGGTAATAGACAATGTTAGCAAACAATAAGAAAGTAAGAAGGAAATTAAAAGTCACTAGCATCTTTAGTGATCTTTTCCCCTTGAAAAATAAAGCAAGTCCTAGAAAGAGAATTGCAGAACTAATTGGGTTTATAAATAACAAAAACTTCTGTATTCCATTATCAAGATCCAAGTTAAATTCAAATCGATATGCTCCATATGTTTTAATCCACAAAAGAATAATTGCCACAATATAAAATTGTACATGTGTTAATTTTTTGTTAAGCATATTTAATCACCTCTTCATCATTAAAACCTTTACTATAATAGCTCATTTTTAGTAATTGTCAATATCTTAAATAGTAGCGAGTAACAAACAATAGTGTACAACATAGTTATTAACAAATTGTGACGACTTTTGTCTTTTCTTAAAAAATATTTAATATTCTCTTTAAAAATACCATTAATATTTAGCATCATGTTTACAAAAACAGATTATACCATAAAAAAAAGGAGTAAGGCACCCCTTACTCACAATTATTAATTATATTTTTGTAAATTTTTTGGAAGCGCTTTTCTCTCTCTTCCGTACGAAATATCGGATCTTCTACAAGCAATAAGAGCAATTTTCTTCTTTTACCTACGTCCTTTACACTCTCTTGAATATAGGTACGCTTTTCCATCAGGAACTCTACATAATCTTCATATTCTTCACCATAAATGTCCTCTAGCTCATTTTTAATTTTTTTTGATAAGCTTGGACTAGCACCTGAGGTCGTAACAGCAATGGCAAGCCTCCCTCTTCTAACGACAGAAGGTACGATTACGTTAGAAGAGGAATGATCATCAGCAAAGTTTACGAGTTGATGGGGACTGACCCCTTTCTGTAGTTCACTACTCACATGTGGATCATTGGTAGCAGAGATAATGTAGAAAGCATCCTCAATATCATTTAGTTCAAATTTCTTCTGAATCCAATGAACCGAACCATTGCTTACATAGGTAAGAATGGACTCAATGAGAGTGGGACTTATGATGGTAATGACCGCTTCTGATTGCAATAATCCTTCTAGTTTACGAGCAGCAATTTGTCCCCCGCCAATTACGTATACCTTTTTGTGTTTTAGATTTAAAAAAACAGGATATAAGTTTTCCATTTCATCACCGTTTGCTATTTAGGAATCAGACTTATTAACTAAAGTAAATACAAGTGATGGGATGGTTGCTTCTTTTGTTTGCTCTGCCCCTTGTATATCATGTGCTAGAAGCGCATCCATCGTTTGATTTCCTAAGCAGTATATTTCTAGTTCTTTTACCGTATCTATTGTTAGAAAATCAGTTTTTTCAAGTGCTTTTATCAATATTGGTACAGAAGCGGAACTCGGAAAGATTACTGTATTAAGCTTAGAGTCGTCAAGCATACGCTTAAAAATAGGAAGATAGCTTTCATCCACTTCTTTTATTGAGGTTGTAAAGGTATCAAAATTCCCAAAATTCAAGACGTCTTGACTAGTTTCTTCTATATTATTACTATTTCCAATAAGGAGGATAGTCCCTCCTTTTCTTAATTTTTCAATTGGATTAGCGAGCAGTCCTTTATTCAACAGTTGATTTACTGATTTCCTCGACAAGCCGTACAAATCAGCTTGGATTGAGCGAATATCTATTTTCTCTTCCATCAATATTTGGAAGAATTCGTCAACACTCTCAGGAGACGTAAATATGATGGAAGAATACATAGAAAGCTTTGATAAAATAAGGTGATCTGGAGTGATTTTTACGCGTTTCCACTTAGGGAATTCAATCACGTCAGCCCCTTGTTCTTCTAATGCCTTTGCTATATTGCTTGTGTTCAACCCTGTTCTTGGAAGCAATACTTGGCGGCCAAATAATGGTTTTTTCTCAAACCAGCTGATTTTTTCTCTAAGAGAAGCGATGTTTCCTACAAGTGTGATGGCTGGATTCGTAAACTTTGCTTCCTCTACACGCTGAACGATAGTTTCAAGTGTACCTTCTAGTGTTTTTTGACGTCCAAATGTTCCCCACTGTATGAGCGTGACTGGTGTTGAAGCTGGTTTGCCATGTGAGAGTAAATTCGTACATATATGAGAAAGATTGCCTACTCCCATGTAAAAAGCAATCGTATCGATTCCTTTTGCAAGGCCTTCCCAATTGAGTGCGGATTTTCCATCTTTTGATTTATCATGAGCCGTAACAATGGCAAACGATTCTCCATATTCTCGGTGGGTTACTGGAATGCCGGCATAAAGAGGGGCTGCAATTCCGGAAGTAATTCCTGGAATCATTTCAAACGAAAGCCCATTTTGAGCTAATGCCTCTGCTTCTTCTCCTACTCGTCCGAATACTCCAGGGTCTCCTCCCTTTAATCGAACGACGATTTTTCCTGAAGCTGTTTTCTCTACAAGAAGATCATTTATTTTTTCCTGCCTGAGGGTATGACGATCAGGAAGCTTTCCACAGTAGATAAACTCACAATTTGGAGGTGCAAAATCCAGAAGCTTTGGGTTTGCAAGTCGGTCATATAGAATAACCTCCGCTCTTTGAATGGCTTCTAGGCCTTTTACTGTAATGAGACCAATATCCCCTGGTCCTGCTCCAACTAAAAATGCTTTTCCTGTTGTCATACAAACTTCCTCCCCTAAGGCAAATGGGGGCGAAGTCGCCCCCATCCTTTATATTAGTAATAAAATGCGATTATCCTCTACTTCTACATCATACGTTTTTACTTGTCCTTCGTCTGGTGCTTGCACCTTACCATCATTCAAAGAGATTTTCCAATCATAAAGTGGACAGTATACATAGCTTCCACTAACTAAGCCGTCTGCCAATGTGCCTCCCTTTGGATGTGGACTTTTGTTCTCAACTGCTTTTACTTCTCCAGTTGATAATTTAAATAGGACTATTTCTTTTTCGCCAAGTCTGATCACTTTTCCTGCTTGATGTGCTAATGTTTGATAATTTCCGACATCAACCTTTGTTAATGTTTGTGGCATATCAATCACCAAAACCTTTCCTTTAATTTTACCCATCATTTTCGTCTTCGTAAATATTAATTTTTCATTTACGATATTAGACTAAAACTTCTGGAATTTCCTCTGTTTTGTAGTATTTTTCACGAATTTGTTGATTTTTCAATGCTTCATTCCAAGGCTCTGTGTATCTAGTTAGGGAACGATCAAGTTTCTCCGTTAATTCTTTTCTTACTTCAGCATCCTGCAATACTTCTTTTACATGATCTAGCCCCACACGTTCAATCCAAGTAGATGTACGCTCTAGGTAATTCGCGGTTTCACGGTAGTATTGAATATAAGCACTAATCATTTCCATTACTTCTTCTTCAGTCTTTAACGTGCAGAGAAGGTCACCAGCACGAAGATCGGTTCCTCCGTTACCGCCTACATACAACTCAAATCCGCCATCGATTCCGACTATCCCCATATCTTTAATTCCTGCTTCAGCACAGTTACGTGGACAACCAGATACTCCCATCTTAAATTTATGTGGAGTGTCTAGACGTTCAAATTTCTTCTCAAGGTCGATTCCTAGTTGCATTGTATCTTGTGTACCATAACGGCAGAATTGAGATCCCACACATGTTTTTACGGTACGTAATGTTTTTCCGTAGGCATAACCAGATGGCATACCAAGGTCTTCCCAAACATTTGTCAGATCTTCCTTTTTCACACCTAGCAATGCGATACGCTGTCCACCCGTAAGCTTAACAAGCGGTATATTGTATTTCTCAGTTACTTCAGCAATTTTCTTTAAGTCATCAGCATTCGTTACACCACCGTACATTCTTGGAACAACAGAGTATGTGCCGTCCTTTTGAATGTTTGCGTGCATTTTTTCGTTAACAAGTCGAGAATCACGTTCATCAAGGTATTCTTCAGGATGCAGCATACCTAAATAGTAGTTAAGAGCAGGACGACATTTGCTGCAGCCTTCCTCGTTGTTCCAGCCAAGAACATTCATGACTTCTTTTGTACTCATCATGCCTTTTTCTTTAATTTCAGCAACAACCTCGTCACGACTTAATGTTGTACAGCCACATAGAGTCTTTTTATTAGCCTTTGTTGCATCAAATGAATCACCCAATGTGTAAGCAAGAATTTCACCAACAAGGCCCTTACAACGACCGCAAGAACGTCCGGCGTTTGTACAGCTAGATACTTGATCAACTGTTGTAAGTCCTTTAGTTTGAATGGCTTCCACGATGGTTCCCTTTGATACGCCGTTACATCCACACACAATCTCCGTATCCGGCATAGAGTCAACGCTCATGTCTGCTTGACCCCCACCACAGCAACCAGAATCAAGAATACTAGCGCTTGTTTTACCACTTACATCTTCTTTATCAACAAGCATGCGGAACAATTTTGTGCTATCCTTTGTGTCACCGTATAGAACAATCCCTACCACTCGATTGTCTCTTACTAGTATCTTTTTATAGATGCCTTCAAATTCATTGTGAACTTTAATTGCTTTTGTTGATTTATCATCAATAATTTCACCCGCAGAATACAGATCAACATCAGATACCTTTAGTTGAGTCCCTGTAACCGATCCTTCATACGGTGCAACCTCTAATCCGAGTATTCTCTGTGCCAAAACCTTCCCTTGTTCATACAGTGGGGCCACCATTCCATACGTAACTTCTCTATGTTCTGCACATTCCCCAACCGCATATACATTAGGTGTATTTGTTTCCATAAAGTCATTTACGACAATCCCACGGTTTACGTTAATTCCAGCTTCTTTTGCAAGCAGTGTATTTGGTTTAATTCCAACAGCCATAACGACTAGATCTGTTTCGATTTCTGTTCCATCGCTAAATCGAAGACCTGTTACGCGGTCATCTCCAAGAATTTCACTCGTTTGTTTTTGGAAAAGGAACTTCATCCCTTGAGCTTCAAGTTCTTCTTTCAGCATCGTTGCAGCTGTCTCATCTAGCTGTCTTTCCATTAGGTGTGGCATCAAATGAACCACATGTACTTCCATACCAAGGTCAATTAAACCTCTTGCAGCTTCTAGACCAAGAAGGCCACCACCGATGACTACTGCTTTTTTATGAGTACGAGCTACTTCCATCATATTTTCACAATCTTGGATATCACGGAAGCCTGTTACGCCTTGTTTATCTGCACCGGGTACCGGAAGGATGAATGAGCTTGATCCTGTTGCGATAATAAGTTCATCGTAAGCAACGATTCTTCCCGTTGAAGATACGACTGTCTTTAACTGTGTATTGATCTTTGTAACTGCTTCATTTGTATATAGAGTGATATTATTTTCACGGTACCATTCCCATTCATTTAGGAAAATGTCATCTACCGTTGTTTTCCCTTGCAATACATTTGATAACTGAATTCGGTTGTAGTTTGGATATGGTTCGTTTCCAAAGATTGTTATATGAAAAGTATCGGGTGTTAGTTTTAGAATTTCCTCTACTACTCTTACTCCAGCCATCCCGTTACCAATAAGAACTAAATGTCGTTTTTCCATTTTGTTATGTCCTCCCTAGCCTGAGCTTTATGCTCGTTATTTCACAATCGACTTGATAGCTCTATTTTAACTTCTTTTATGTTGAAAACTTGTGAAGTTTGTCACACTTTCACAAACTATGTGAAGGTATTCACATTTTGTTCAAAAAGTTTAGGTGGGTGAATGAAAAAAGCTGGTGCATATGTTTGCACCAGCTTGAAAACTGCTTATACTTCTTGTTTGACTTTAGGAAGTCCAGTAAATAGGAATTCATATTGCTTATAACGGACCGTGAATAGCTTAATTGGATCCTCAAAAGCTGTTGGATTATGCTGAAGCTTTGTTAAAGATTGCTCATACTGGCTGATCTTTTCTACTAAATCTTCTGCCGTATGTGTTAACTCATCCTTTGGCTTTTGAAAGAACGATTCTAAATCCCTTTGTATTGCCATAGCAAAAAAATGATAAGGGGCAAAAAACTGTTTACTTACTTGTTTTGCTACTTCTGAATAATCTTCCGTTTCCACATAGCGCTTGTATTTTTGCTGCAGCATGGCTTTATTTTGACCGATGCCAGCGAATAGCTTACCTGCGCCCTTTAGTAATAATTGTGTTGGATTATGCTTTAACATAATGTTGATGTGTTCTAATTGAACACCACTTGTCAACCGTCCAGTGTCTCTTCTCCAGTCATGAAGTAATTGATCATCTACTGGAAATTGAAATTTTTCAATTCCGTATAAGCCATTAAAGCTTGTAGCCATTTCATCTAAATAAGCACGAATTTGCTGTAGTTCCTCTTTCGTAAGACCAATCCATTTTTGAAGGGAGGAGTAGAGCTTTGGAAGGGTGGTGTTTTGTAAATATTCCTCCATGCGCCTGTTCATTTCCTCGTTTAATTGAAGATGGATAGTGGCAAGGTTGCTTTGATCTGTAATAGATTCAGCTGTTGTCTTTAGTACATTAGGTATGTCTGCTTCTACTTCTGCAGAAAGCTCCTGCAGGATCGTAACATAATTGCTCTTCAGTCTTTCTCCAACTTCCTGTTCTAAATCACCTAGCTGCATGGAAGCTCCACTAACCTTAGCTAACATTTCTTTGTTCCATTGAATGACATCGATTAATTTTTCTTCTTTATCAGCTCGTTTAGCTAACAGATAGTGTAGTGTTTCTTTAATAAAGTAAAGCTCTTTTCTAGTTCTTCTTTCGTTGGATTGCTCGCTGTTAACATCTTTCAAAATGTCACTCCAGACCAGAGCCTTAGAAGACGTGTACGGGTAAATGTCAGCATTCGGGAAGATAGGATTCAGGTTCTTCTTAATGGTTTCCAAATAATAAGAAACGCCAGTCTCTTCTTCTACCGCATTTGGGATCGGAAGGATAAAAATGAACATATGATCGTTAGCTTGCTGGTTCATTTGCTTGATCACATTCAATTCCATATCGTTTAAGGGATTTTCCTCATTTAAAACATAAATAATGCTATCAGCCATGTGTAAATTAACGGAAAGAGAACTTCTTTCTTGAACCGTTCCACGATACGGTGGTATAGACATTAATGATGTGTTTGCTGCTTTTAATAGTTCATAAGGTCCTTTAGAGTGAATGTAATGATCGGTTGATCCAATTTCCGTAGGACTGTCTACTTGTTTGGATTCCACAGAGTTCACTTCAACTAATTCAGGCTCAGGCAAGTAGCTATACAACGCTAATTTGGAAGACAATTGGTTTACTTGTTCATGTCCAAGCACATCACTTAAAATCGTTGTTTGTAGCTTGCTTGTTCCTGTAAACAATGTAATGGTGCTTTGCTTATTTTGTAGATTCTCCATGATCCATTTCAGCTTATTGCTTACAGGAAGATCTTCTTCTTCAGCCCAAGTAACGATACTAGTGAACAATTGTTTTGTCTGGTGCACATCAATCAGTCCATTTGGTGCTGAATTGGATAATGCATGGTTTGCCTCCGTAACGGTGTCTTCATTGATCGTTCCAGGGAAAACTTCGTTCCATGCAAGTGCTGCACATGCGGTATAGACAAAATGATTTGATTCTGCGAAACGCATCCAATTTTTCAGCAGTAATGGAATGATTTCTTGAATCTCGTTCAAGGAATACTTTCCATTTAAAAATAGCTGAAATGTTTTTAAGTATTGCTGAGATAACAGCTTCCATGATAACTGTTCAGGGAGCTCAGATTGTAGCAGTAATGAATTAAGCTCGCTTACCCAATCGAGTAGCTCTGATTGTTCTTCGTAATTTTCCCATAGCTTAAAAACAATTTTTTCGAATCGAATACGATCAAGGCGTAACAAGTACGATAAAAATGGCGTGTACTCTTCAGGTTTAAAAATTGTGGTTCGTTTTTCATCGCAATATCTTTTAATGACATCGATCCATTCTGGAGAGTTGGTACGCATAAATTCTTTCATTGCAAGATTAATTGCGTTAGCCCAATCTTCTATTTCTTCAAAGAAGAGACGGGCAAGCTCAGTTACTCCTGAATAGTCGGGATGGTTGTTAATGATTTCGCTAATAATAGACGTTGCTTCATGGGTACGACCGTCTTTTACATACAGTCTAAACAGCTGTAAGGAAACTTCTGTATGAAGTACGATGGACTCGGTACTTACTCTTTTATAGATTTCCTCTGCAGTTGAGTATTGCTCTAACTCCAAGTAAGCATCAGCGATATTCTTTTTTGCCCATGGTGCTAATTCATTTTGAATGCTTTCCCATTTAAAGATCGCTGATTCAAAGTCTTTGTATAGGAAATACACTTCCCCTTGCGCGAATCGAATGGGTGTTAAGTCAGGTACGTCCTTTTGTTGCTCCTTATAATAAGCTTCCCCAAGCGAACGTACAGGGAAATCCGTTTCTTGTTCAATTAGGGTTTGATAATATCTTTTCTGAACAAATAGCTTCTCTGATGTCATAATAATTCCTCCATATTTTTTCTCCCCATTCATTTTAATAACCGATAGAGTAAAATATGCTATGATGCTATGTAACTCTTTATTGATTCTGTTAATTATAATATGATTCTACATATTTCGGAGAGAAATCTCCTTTTATGTCGTAAAATGAACAAAAACACCTAGCTCAATAGAACTAGATGTTTGGTGTGTCCACCTCGGATGGACAAAACAACAAATCTGTCCACGAAGGGTGTCTGTCACCTATTGTAGTGGATGACGGTGCGGTAGAGGAGCTCGGTTCCGAGTGAGATATCTTCGATCGTTGAAAATTCCTTAGGATTGTGACTGATTCCGTCCTTGCATCTCACAAAGATCATGCCGTATTCGCATGCATAAGACATGGAAAGAGAATCGTGAAAAGGACCACTCATCAATTCAATAGGATTAAGACCGATCACTTCACTTTGTTGCCTCATGATATTCATTAATCTTTCAGAGCAATACCTTGGTTCGCTATTGGTATCTTCGGAAATGGTACAACGTAAACCATGTGTTTCCGATATTTCTCTGATTTGATTTCTTAAGTTTGCTTCAAGCACATGCCTTCTATTAATATCAATATCTCGTAAATCGACGGTAAAGGTTACTTTCTCAGGGATAATATTGCGAGAGTCCGGGAAAACCTGTAGACTTCCGACGGTTCCCACAGTTGGCGCACTTGGATCCTGACTGGCCAACTCGTTTAGTGCGACAATTACTTTAGCAGCACCAACTAGTGCGTCTTGTCGCATCGACATCGGTACGGACCCAGCATGACCGGCAAATCCTTCTAACTCAATAGAAAGCCAAAGAGGGCCAGATATACCTGTCACAATCCCAACAGGAACCCCCTTTGCTTCTAAAATAGGACCTTGTTCAATATGAAGCTCTAAGAAGGCACCAATGCTCCCTTCTTTATACTCTGATTCCTTAAATCTAGTTGGATCACAGCCGAACTCAATTAGTGCCTCTCTTCTTGTTACTCCATTTTTGTCCTTCCTCTCAAGCTCTCCTTCTTCTAGCTTGCCAAGAATTCCTCTTACCCCAAATAGGCCTTTGTTAAATCGACAACCTTCCTCATCACAAAAGGCAACTACTTCGATGGGAGTATCAGGCACTATGTTTTTTTCTACCATCGTTTGGACAACTTCTAGAGCACCTAATACACCAATTACTCCATCAAATCTTCCTCCATAAGGCTGTGAGTCGATGTGAGAGCCAACTATTAATATAGGTGCATCAGGATTCTTTCCTTCTAGTCTGCCAATTAAGTTTCCAAAATGGTCAATTCGTGCTGCTAATCCAGCATCCTCCATCCATCTTTTAACGGTCTCAACTGCTTTCTTATCATCCTTCGAGAGAGCTAAGCGGCAAACACCTGTATCGGAAATCTTTCCAATCTCCGCAAGCTCCTGTATTCTTTTTTCTAGTCGCTCCTTATTAATTGAAAGTGTTTGTAACGTCATCTATAATCCCTCCTCGACTATTAAATGGTGGAAACGTACGGAAGATTATGTGCCATAGCAACCCCTTCGTAAACAACTTTTCCATCAATGACATTTAACCCTTTAAATAAGGCCTTGTTTTCAGCAAATGCAATTTTATAGCCTTTGTCTGCTATTTCGATAATATATGGAACCGTGACATTTGTTAGCGCAATGGTTGACGTTCTTGGAACAGCCCCAGGCATATTGCCAACTGCATAATGGACGACACCATGCTTCGTATAGGTTGGATCGGCATGCGTGGTCACATGTGTAGCCGTTTCAAAAATTCCTCCCTGGTCAATGGCCACATCAACTATGACA
This sequence comes from Robertmurraya mesotrionivorans, assembly GCF_050971805.1. NCBI lineage: Bacteria > Bacillati > Bacillota > Bacilli > Caryophanales > Bacillaceae > Robertmurraya > Robertmurraya mesotrionivorans. The sequence goes on from NZ_JBPCCH010000002.1 coordinate 77,840, forward strand.
GAGCCTTCCTCCATGAGTCGAACCATTTCTTCTGTTACTAGCTTTGGAGCTTTCATACCAGGAAGAAGAACTGCCCCAATGACTAAGTCCGAATCCGCGACCGCTTGGCCAATCGTATATGGATTCGACATAAGTGTAGTAATAGACGAGCCGAAGATATCGTCTAATTCTCTTAATCTTGCTGCACTCACATCAAGGATAGATACCTTTGCACCTAGACCAATAGCAATTTTGGCTGCATTTGTTCCAACAACGCCTCCACCGATGATCGTTACTTTCCCACGATTTACACCAGGCACACCACCCAGGAGGATCCCTTTTCCACCTTTGCTTTTTTCTAAGTAGGAGGCCCCAATTTGAGCAGCCATTCTTCCTGCTACCTCGCTCATTGGTGTTAATAATGGCAAGCTGCGATCGGGCAGTTGAACGGTTTCATAGGAGATGGCTACTACCTTTTTCTGAATAAGAGCTTCTGTTAAAGAGAAATTGGCAGCTAAGTGCAAATAGGTGAAAAGAATTAATCCTTCATAAAAATAAGCATATTCACTTGGAATGGGTTCTTTTACTTTGATGACCATTTCGCATGCCCAAGCTTCAGCGGCTGTTTCAACGATACATGCTCCCGCTTCTATATACTCTTCATCAATGAAACCTGAAGCCAATCCGGCTCCCTTTTCTACGAAAATATAATGACCTTTTGTGCTTAATTGTAGGACGCCAGCAGGTGTAAGAGCAACGCGGTTCTCTTGGCTTTTGATCTCTTTTGGTACTCCAATTTTCATAGCATTCTTCCTTTCTAGTTACTTTAGAAAACGCACGATGCTCTAAGTTTATTTGACGAGCGCCTCTAGTTCAGTAGTGACAGTTGTAAATAAGAAGTCGAGATCTTCCTCTTTAATGGATAATGGGGGAGATATGGTAAGAACGTTATTAAATCCAGCTACTGTTGCCCCGTTCTTCCCAATAATGAGTCCTTTTTTCTTACAGCCAGCAATCACTTGGTTTACCAAATCCACATCTAATGGTTCCTTAGTGGCTTTATCCTTAACGAGTTCAATTCCTATTAGTAACCCTTTTCCACGAACATCCCCTACGAACGGATGGTTACGTAAGCTTATATTCAATCTCTCCTTTAGTTGTTCTCCTAAATTTTTGGAACGATCAAACAACTTTTCCGTCTCCATGATTTCTAGGTTTTTTAATGCAAGAGCACAAGCAGCCGGATTGCCACCGAATGTATTGACATGGCGGAAGTAATCGTATTCTTCACTGCCTTTAAAAGCTTCATAGATTTCTTTTTTGACAGCTGTTGCTGATAATGGAAGATAGGCGCTTGTTATCCCTTTTGCCATCGTAACTATATCAGGCTTCACTCCGTAATTCATAAAGCCGAATGCTTTCCCTGTACGACCAAATCCGCAAATCACTTCGTCAACAATTAATAGAGCGCCGTGTTTTTCACAAGCTTCCTTAACACCCTTCATATAATTATCAGGCGGAATGAGGATGCCTCCACCGGTAATGATCGGTTCCATGATGACTCCAGCAATCGTTTCACTGAGCTCCCATGTCATCGCTCGCTCGATATCTTTGACAGAGTCGAGCTCCGAGGCTGGACTGTCCAATTGATCGTTTGAGCGATAAGAGTCAGGTGGCGGCACATGAACGAATCCAGGTGCTAGTGGTTCATATTTGTACTTTCGCTGTGCCTGCCCTGTTGCAGCAAGAGACCCCATCGTGTTGCCATGGTAGGCTCGATAACGAGAGATGAATTTATATCGTGAGTGGTTCCCCTTTTGCTGATGATATTGTCTAGCAATCTTAAAGGCTGTTTCATTCGCTTCTGAACCGCTATTCGAAAAAAAGATCACGTATTCGTCGCCCAAAAGTTCATTAATCTTTTCAGCTAATTGAATCGCAGGTGTATGGCTTTGGGTGAGTGGGAAATAAGCCATTTTCTTTAGCTGATCATATGCAGCATCGGCGAGCTCTGGCCGACCATATCCTACATTGACACACCAAAGACCAGCCATTCCATCCAAAAAGCGATTTCCATCAAGATCTGTTACCCAAGAGCCTTCTGCTTTTTCAGCAATCATCGTACCGTTTGGATTGTACGGTTTCATGGAGTGCCATACAAATTCTTTATCTTTTGTTAGAAAATCTTCTCCTTGCTTCATTTGAGCCATCGCAAATTCCCCTTTCTCACCCTGTTATGTTTTAATAGTCGAAACGGGATGTAATCATTTTCTTTCTTGTAAAGAAATTGACGCCATCCTTTCCATTTACATGTAGATCTCCATAAAAGGAGTCCTTCCAGCCGGAAAATGGGAAAAAGGCCATAGTTGCAGGTACACCAACATTGATCCCAAGCATGCCAGCATCTGCTTCTTCTCGGAATTGACGAATAGCAGCTGCGTCCTTTGTGTAAATGGTTGCTCCATTTCCATAACGGGACTTGCGAATAAATGATAAAGCTTCATCCAGGTCCTTTGCCCGTAATAGACTTAAAACTGGGGCAAATATTTCATCCTTTGCAATTTTCATATCAGGAGTAACATGGTCGAAAATAGTTGGTCCAAGAAAACTGCCTTCTTTATGCTGTTCCATCTCTGGTCGCCCGTCGCGAACGAGAGTGGCCCCTTCTTTTACGCCGATATCAATGTACTGTAAGACCTTCTCGCGGTGAGAATCACGGATAACAGGTGTTAGTAATACCTCTTCATCAAGACCATTTCCGATTAGTAATTCGTCTGCCTTTTCCCTAAGTGCAGCTACAAACTCTTCTCCATCACCAACAACAACGACTGCACTACATGCCATACATCGTTGGCCTGCACTTCCATAAGCAGAGCTAATAATATGAGAAACTGCTTTTTCAAGATTGGCATCAGGCATGACGACATGATGGTTTTTAGCACCGGATAATGCCTGCACTCTTTTCCCTTGTGCTGCTGAACGCTCGTATACATACTTTGCAACCGGCTGTGAACCAACGAAGGAAATCGCCTTTACATCTTCATGTTCGATCAGCCCATTCACTACATCATGTGCTCCATGAACAATATTAAGCACTCCTTTAGGAGCTCCGGCTTGAGTAAATAATTCAACTAGTTCGCTGGCTAAAAGAGGCGTTCGTTCCGACGGTTTTAGTACAAAGGTATTTCCACAGGCAATCGCAAGTGGGAACATCCATAGTGGAACCATCATTGGGAAGTTAAATGGTGTAATTCCACCGACTACCCCTAACGGATAACGATACATTTCGGAATCAATATCTTCAGCAATATTGGATAAAGTTTCACCCATCATTAATGTAGGAGCTCCCGCGGCAAACTCGACACATTCAATTCCTCGTTGAACCTCTCCATATGCTTCCTTATACGCTTTGCCATTTTCTTTTACGACTAACTGAGCGAGTTTTTCATGATTTTCTGTTAATAAATAATGGTATTTATATAGAATCCTTGCTCTCTTTGGCACGGGAGTATTTTTCCACATTTGAAAAGCAATGTTTGCTGCTTTTACTGCTTGGTCAACGTCCTCTTTAGAAGAAAGGGGAACGGTTGCGATCACCTCTGAGGTTGCAGGATTTAGCACTTCCAATGAATCTGAACTACAAGCCTCTACCCATTCCCCATTAATATAGTTTTTGAGCTTTACCGTATGCTTTTTGATTACTGTCATTCGTGCATCCCCCTTTTAAATAATTAGTTATCTTCTATTATTATTATTATTATCAAGGATATGCTGCCTTTGTGGCATTAGACGTTTTGTGAAAAAATGCTTGTGTTAAACTTTACATTTTGCCTTCATTGGGGAATAACTGAGGCACTCCTTTCTCCTTCTTCAACTGGGAAGAAAGAAGGAATTCGTGAGACAGAATCATGAACTCAATCGCAAGCCTTTTTTCATGATGTAAAAAGTCCTCACCAAGAAGCTTTTCTAATTTTTCAATACGATGGTAGAGCGTTTGGCGAACGATAAATAATCGCTTAGCCGTTTCCTGCTTGGACCCGTTACAGGCTAGATATGTTTTTAGCGTTTCTAATAACTTGCCATTGTACATATCGTCATAGGTTAAAACGGGCTCGAGATACTCCATGACAATTTCTTGTAGATTAATATGTTTATTTAATAAGGAAATAAGGCGGAAAATATGCAGATCATCGTAAAAATGACTTTGAGAAGGTACGGTTAAGCGGTCTTGGATGCGGATCGTTTCTAAGGAGGTTAAATAGCTTTCATGAACATGGGATAATTGTGTAACAAATTTTCCTACTCCGAGTACAAAAGGACTTGTTTGGTTGGCCATTTTTATATCCGATTTTTCTAAACGTTGAATCCCTTCCTTCATCCGGGCCTTCCACGTTGAGGTGTTTCGTTCGTTAACGAAGATAAAAGTAATTGTATGCTTTTTTTCAATTGAAAAGAGTGTAAATCCTTGAGGTTCAAAAAAAGCACGAACGTATAAATTAAAATAGGTGATATCAAGCATGGAAAAGTCTGAGATTGCTCCTAACTTAAATTGACATACAAATGCTCCTTTCGGTTTAATCTTTGGGAAATGATAGGCCAAATAGTCATGAATGGCATCTTCGCTATGCTCCCCATCTAGCCAACTTGTGAGCCATTCAGATTCCTCAATCCTCTTTTTCTCTTCTACGTATAGTTGTCTTAAAAGGAGTTGCGCCAGTGCAGTTGCGGTTCGATCAAGTATTAAGTGATCAAATTCTGTAAGAGTGCGGTTTTCCGCAATTAGATATAATTCTGCATATGTATCTCCTAATATATGAATCGGCACTTTTGTCATTGTTTGAGGGGCCAGGTCGGTACCTTGATTTCTCTCACTATGAATTATGTGTATAAATTTCTTTTTATCACTTACTTTTACATCCGGAGAAAATTGTATTTCTTGATTGTTAAAGACAATCATCACTTGAATCTGTAAGTATTCCTTCGTAAACTGCAGAATTTCCTTTGTATGGCCGAACGTAAGTAGTTTTTTGTTTAGTTCCTGTGTGTAGCTTTCGAGCTCAGATATCATTTGATATTGACGATTGATTAGGAGGGTATGAATATCTTGAGTGATTTCCACGAATGGTACTTCATTGTGAAAAATGAGCAACGGAAATTGGTGCAGGTTGCAAAGCTCAATAACCTCATTAGGTATATGCGTGGTGTATGTACCTAGTTCAATGCATAATCCAGAAGCGTGTACTTCAATTAATTGCTCTACTACGGATAAAAACAACTCATTATTGTCATGTAATAAGGCACAAGTGGATAAAATAAATTCACCTCCACGCAAAAGGTTGCGAATATTGGTTACTTCTACAATATGTACCCACTTTACTGGACGAATAAGTCCCTCTTCCCCTGCAAGAATTTCAATATCTTCAAAATGATTTCTTTGTAACAAATCTCCTACAGTAATATACGATTTCAAGGAACAGCCCCCTTCCAATTCAATTGGTAAAAACGTGAGTCACGCAGACCTTGTCTGTGTGACTCGCGTTTGTGTTAAGCTCCTTTTTGCTGTTTAATAATCATCACTGAGAAATACTTACGCCCTTCGGCTGTACCGACATGCAAGGTGACGGTTTCTTTTTCTTCAGATTGTTCGTTTACAAAGTCAACAAAGGATCCGCTTAATGTTTCGGTGACATTTTTAATCGTAAATCCTTTTTGAATGAAAAAATCAATCTTATCTCTTTCTTGAAGATATTGATGGTATTCAGACATGAGGTGTCCCCCTTTTATACTTGTGTGTTAATCGGCTCTGTTACAAGAACAGATTCTTCTCCTGCTTCTATATCCCAATCACGTCCGACGGTGATACCGAGGTATTTTTCGTCGCTAGGATCCACGAGCTCAGCTTGCTCATATTTTTTAAACCACCAATACTTGGCTAAGAAATAGTAAATAATGGCCCCTACCAAGAATCCAACAATAAAGGAATAGGTTGATAAATAGTATGCGGCTGCGCCTCCGATGATCCATGAAATCATTCCAGCAAGATTGACCCCATTCATGTATTTGAACTGACCATCTGCTTCGTACAGGTCTGCTACGTTAACTCGTCTTTTGCGAATCACATAATAATCGGTAAATAATATGCCAACGATGGCAGATAAAACCCCACCAATCACGAGTAGAGCAGGAACAATCACTCCAAATAAGCTCCATGGCTGAACGACAATCCCAATCACACCTGCGATGATTACTCCAACCCAGAACGGAACTTTCGGACCGCCAACATTCGAGAAAATCGTAGCTGCTGGAATAACATTTGCTGATGTGTTGGTTGACCATTGTGCTAAAACGATCATAAGGAGAAGAATACCTAGAATAAAGCCAGTAGCTGCTTCTTGTAGAGCGACGACCGGGTCATAATTTAAAACGGCAATATAGGACACTGCGCCGATAATGACCATAAACGTGTTTGTAATCGGCATGGCAATGATATTTCCAAAAATTTGAGCTTTGTTTCGTTTAAACCAATTTCTTTCGTTTTTAGGAGCTTTGATAAAACGGGATAAAGAAGGCATATCCGCGGCAAGAGTAGCCCAAAAGCCCATATTTGCCATAACAACAACCATAAATGCGGTTAATGCAGCACCACCTGTCACCGGACTTTCCACCCAAGTCCAAACGTCTCTACCTTGCTCAATAGCTTTGTCAGATAGGGATGTATACATCCAGGCAGAGATAATAATGATGATCGGAGCGGCCAAATCGGCGAAGCGTTCAATCGCTTTAATCCCTAATGCGGTGTTCACAAGTTGAACAGTAGCAAACAATACGAAGCAAATAAACCAATTATCAAATTGAAAAAGTGCATTTAGTATTCCGTTCATTGCGGTTGCACCAAAGTACGTATTAATACCAAACCAACAAGCAGCGGTTACTCCACGAACGATGGAAGGAATATGAGTACCGATGGTTCCAAATGGTGCTCTCATATAGACGGGGAAGGATAATCCATGTTCGATTCCGATGTCTCCAATAATTGTCATAAAGATTCCAATTGCGACTGAACCAATAATCGTTGCTACAATTACCCAGCCAAGAGGCAGACTCTGTACACCAGAGCCACCAATAGCAAATGCTGCTAAAACGACTGCCATCCCTACCCAAATAATTGAAAAGCCTAATGATCCAATTTTTTTATCGCTGTGGGAAATGGGAAGTAAATCTGGAGACTTTAAATAACCACTACTTTTTTTCATGAAACCACTCCTTTTCTAGTTTTTAATATATAATATTTTCTGGTAATGGAACTTACAGAAAATTTATATCCTTCCCATTTGTATTCTTTGGTTTAAATTGGTACGGATTTGTTTTCAGTTTCTAACGTTTTTCCGTACCTTGCACGTTTAATGTATTGTCCACCACCAATCTTTCCGACAAAGGCATTGTCACGGATTACAAATTCTCCTCTAGAGAGAACCGACACCGGTTCACCAACTACCTCCATTCCTTCAAAGGCATTGTAATCAACCGCCATATGGTGTGTTTTTGCTGAGATCGTCCGCTCAACATTCGGATCAAATATGACAATATCAGCATCTGTACCAATCGCTATGGTTCCCTTTTTCGGATAAAGACCAAAAAGCTTTGCAACCTTTGTTGAGGTGATATCTACAAACTGGTTTAAAGAGATTCTTCCTTTTATCACACCTTCGGAAAACAAGATGGATAATCGGTCCTCGATGATAGGACCTCCATTTGGGATTTTAGAAAAGTCTCCCTTACCAAGACTTTTTTGGCCATCAAAATCAAAGGAGCATTGATCGGAACCTAGGGTTTGCAACTCACCTGTTTTGAGAGCATTCCATAATACATCTTGGTTCCATTTTTCACGCAATGGCGGTGACCACACGTATTTGGCTCCCTCAAAATTTGGTTTTTCGAGATAGGACTGATCAAGAACTAAGTATTGTGGACAAGTCTCTCCCCAAATATCAATTCCTTTTGAGCGAGCTTCTGCTATTTTCTTAGCTGCCTCTGCACAAGAAACATGCACGACGTACAGTTGCGACTCAGCTAACCCTGTTAAAATGGCGGCTCTTCCAGTTGCTTCCCCCTCTACCTCCGGTGGTCGGGTTAATGCATGATATATAGGATCTGTCTGATTCAGCTCAAGTGCTTTCTTTGTTAAGAAGTCAATCACATCCCCATTTTCGGCATGCACCATCACGAGCGCTCCATGCTCCTTTGCCGCTAACAGGGTACGGAATAAGGTTTCATCATCCGCTTGGAATACATTTTTGTATGCCATAAACACTTTAAAGGATGTAATCCCCTCCTCCTTCATGATTGTTGGCAGCTCTTCTAGTACTTGGTCATTAATTTCACCGATCATTAGATGGAAGCTGTAGTCAATAACCGCTTTTTCTTTCGATTTATCGTGCCACACTTTTATTGCATTTTTTAATGGTTCACCCTTATTAGTCAAACAAAAATCGATAACGGTAGTTGTTCCACCAAATGCTGCAGCGATTGTCCCTGTTTCGAAATCGTCTTTTGTTACCGTGCCGCCAAAGGGCATATCTAAATGGGTATGGGGGTCGATTCCACCAGGAAATACGAATTTCCCAGTTGCATCAATCACTTCTGCGTCATTCGAAGGGAGGTTATCACCAATTTGACGAATTGTTCCGTTTTCAATTAGGATGTCAGCCTGATACGTATCTGTCGCTGTTACGATCGTTCCGTTTTTTATTACTTTCTTCAAGTCCGTTTCCCCCTTTAAAGAATTATCTTTTTATAACGTCAACATTGCATGTGATGGCACCTAACGCCGCTTGCCTTTCGTTCCAAGTCATTGGTGGGAGTTCATTAGGCAGCTCAACCATGTCGATCGCACCGTCGACAGGACAAACAATCGAGCATAAATTACAGCCAACACAATCTTCTTCTCGTACGCGCAAAATACTTTCTCCGTTGGATTCTTTTAATCTATCAATGCATTGGTGAGATGTGTCCTCACAGGCGATATGACATTTATTGCAGTTGATACATACATCGTTATTAATTCTCGCAACGATTTTATAATTAAGGTCAAGATTTCCCCAATCAGAATATTTAGGTACAGATCTACCCACGATATCCATGACCGAAGCTATTCCTTTGTCATCTAAATAATTGTTTAAGCCTTCAATCATATCCTCAACGATACGGAAGCCGTGATGCATCGCAGCTGTACACACTTGTACGCCTGTCGCTCCCATCAACAAAAATTCCACGGTATCTCTCCAATTTGAAATTCCACCTATTCCAGATATCGGAACATTGATATGAGGATTTCTCGCACATTCTCCGACCATATTTAAGGCAATAGGCTTTACTGCGGGTCCGCAATATCCACCATGAGCCCCCTTACCAGCAACATGAGGAATGGTGTTCCAAGTATCAATATCGACACCAGCTAAGCTATTGATGGTATTGATCATGCTGATGGCATCTGCCCCGCCCCGTGTAGCTGCCTCAGCTGTAACGGTGATATCGGTAATGTTCGGAGTGAGCTTAACAATGACGGGTGTTTGGGCAACTTCCTTCACCCAATAGGTTTGTTTTTCAACTAGCTCAGGTACTTGGCCAGAGGCTGAACCCATTCCTCTTTCAGCCATTCCATGTGGGCAACCAAAATTGAGTTCTAATCCGTCCACCCCTATTGCTTCTACCTTTTTGACAATTTCATGCCACTTTTCTTGTTTTGGCTCTACCATGAGAGAAGCAATAATCGCATGATTGGGAAATTTCTTTTTTGTTTCCGCGATTTCCTTCAGATTCACTTCAAGAGGTCGATCGGTGATCAGTTCAATATTGTTAAAGCCCGCCACCCTTTGTCCGTTAAAGCTAACAGCTGCAAAGCGAGATGAAACATTCAGAATCGGTTCTCCTAGCGTTTTCCAAACAGCACCACCCCATCCCGCCTCAAAAGCTCTCTGCACTTGATATCCAGAGTTTGTCGGGGGAGCCGATGCGAGCCAGAAAGGATTCGGTGATTGAATTCCTGCCAAGTTGATACGTAAATCTGCCATCATCATACCTCCTTGAATAGATTAGCCCTTGCTTAGGCGGTTTCAGATACGGTTTTGGTAATCATTTGGTGGATGGCGTGGGCAGTTTTCTTTCCTTGTTGTGCTGCGGAAACTACCATCGCTTCTCCTTGACCTTTTCCGAAAATTACATCTCCACAAGCAAATACCTTTTTGTTGGAGGTTTGGTATGTGTATTGGTTAATTGTAACGACGCCACCATTATGCTCGAGGTTCATCTCTTCGATGAGATTTACGTATCTAGACTGGCCAATCGCTTTTATAACAGCATCCACCTCTAATTGGAATTCAGAGCCTTTTACCGGAACAGGCTTCCTTCGACCATCCCCACCTGCTTCAGTAAGTTCCATTTTGATACATTCGATTGCTTTTACGTTCCCAAGTTCATCTCCAATAATTCTGACGGGGGCGGTTAACCATCTGAACTCGACTCCATCCTGCTTGGCAAATTCATATTCAAAGTCATATGCCGTCATTTCCTCTAGCGTTCTTCTGTATAAGATCTTTACATTTTCTGCTCCGAGGCGAACAGAGCAAGTAGCGCCGTCAATTGCTGTATTACCGGCACCTATAACAACAACTTTTTTACCGAGGAACTCATCAGTAATAGGACTTGTTTTCGTTTGTTTTACAAACTCAATCGCATCATATACCCCTTGTAAATCTTCTCCCTCAATCCCTATATTAGGAACACTAGACATGCCAATGGCTAATATAACAACATCATAGTTTTCTAGAATTTCTTGGACAGAGATGTCGACGCCAACCTTTGTGTTTGTCTTAATTTTTACATCGACACTTTCCACTTGTTTGACTTCCCAAAACGATACTTCCTTTGGCAATCGGAACGAAACGATTCCGTACGTATTCAGACCCCCAGCGTATTCAGCTGCTTCAAAAATCGTTACGTCATAGCCGAGGATACCGAGCTCTCTCGCCGCTGATAATCCAGCAGGTCCACCACCGATTATGGCAACCGAAGTACCGTTTTTCTTACCAGCTTTAAAAAGGATTTGGTTATTTTTCATTGCCCAATCTGTTGCATATCGTTGTAGGTTTCCAATCATAATCGGTTTAGTAGAATGGTTGAGTACACAGGCCCCTTCACATAATTCTTCTGTTGGGCAGACACGGGAGCAGCTTGCACCAATTGGATTGGCAGACATGATGGTGGTTGCGGAACCTTTTATATTTCCTGAGGCTATTTTCTTAATGAAGGTTGGGATATCAATCCCTGTTGGACAGGCTGTAATACAAGGTGCATCATAGCAATAAAGGCAGCGATTTGCTTCCTCTACCGCCTCTCGATTGGACAGGCCAGGATGAACCTCCTGAAAGTTAGCGGCTATATGATCGTAGGAAATTCTCGATTGTTTTACCGTACTCAAATGTAAATACCCCCTCTAAGCTTTTTCGTTTTTACTCTTTGCTTTCTAAATTGAGGTCATTTTCTCATACGTTTCCGGACGTCTATCACGGTAAAACTGCCAAACATCTCTTACTTCACGAATCATTTTTTTATCCATTACTCCAATGATTACTTCATCTTTGTCTCGGCTGCCCATGGCCACAAAGCTTCCTCTTGGATCAACGAGGTATGACTGGCCATAAAATTCGCCCATATTCCACGGCCCTTCATAGCCAACCCGATTGATTGCGGCCACGTAATAACCGTTGGCAACCGCATGGGCCGGCTGTTCAAGCTTCCACAAGTATTCAGAGGTTCCAGAAACAGTGGCGGAAGGGTTAAACACTATTTCGGCTCCATTAAGACCTAGTACTCGAGCACCTTCTGGAAAATGTCGGTCATAACAAATGTACACTCCGACTTTTGCAAATGCGGTATCAAATACGGGGTATCCTAGATTTCCAGGCTTGAAATAGTATTTCTCCCAGAAGCCATACCCTTGATCGCCTACAGCCACATGCGGGATATGGTGTTTGCGGTATTTTCCTAAATAAGAACCGTCCGCATCAATAACGGCTGCCGTATTATAATAGGTGGCAATACCCTCACGCTCATAGATTGGCAGAATAATTACGACTCCCAGTTCCTTAGCAAGCTCCTGGAATAGCTTTGTTGTGGGGCCATTTGGGATTTCTTCTGCTGCATCATACCATTTTGTATTTTGCTCAGAACAAAAGTAGGGTCCGTAAAAGATTTCTTGCAAGCAAACAATTTGTGCCCCTTTTTCCTTTGCTTCACGAACGAGTTTGATATGTTTTTCGACTGCTTTTTGTTTATGGACTTCAACGGGTTCTTTTCCATCAACATCGTTGCTAGCCTGAATTAAACCGATGGTTACTTGATCTGCCATTCTCTTCGTTTCCCCCTAATCCGAAATAATTCTATTTTTTTTGAAAATTAAAAAACCAATGAATCATAGCAGCCTTTTATTTTCATGCACATCTTGTACATTATATTTCTTGTAAATGGACAGTATCCCTCCTGTTTTTATATTAAAAGCAGAAAAATCAAAACTTTTAATTAATTTTACATTTGCTTGATAACCATCGCATGATACATTATGTAAAATCCTTCTAGCCAATAGCTAGTCATTTTGTCAATTATGACTGGTAGGTTGTGAGATATTCTGACGAGAAGTTCTAGGGAGTTACTAGAGTATGTTTTTTTTGCAAGAAGATCATTTGTCATTGTGGAGTATAGAAAGAAAAATCTTACATATCGTTCTGCAGAGTGTGTGAAATTATGTAACAAAAATGGAATTAAGCCCATTATAATACTTACAACCTAGTGACTGAGAACTATTTTGTTAGATATTATTACGTGCTTTTTGTTATCAAATAAAAAAACCACTTCCTTTGATGAAGAAGTGGTTTTGTAACTGTCCATCTCAGGCGGACAAATACCTATGTTTTGTCCACGAAGGGTGTCTGTCACCAGCTTAGCGGTTGGCGAGAGCTTTGGCGAGGGTGGATACGATTTTGACTTTATTGAAATTGAGGCCCAGTTGGACCGATGTTTGGGCGATTTCTGGGCGCAAGCCAGAAAGAACGGTTTTCACACCGATTAAATCAAGTGCTTCGATTAGCTGAAATAACTTGTGGGCAACCATGGTGTCAATCATTACGACCCCAGATAAGTCAATAAACAACACGGTTATTCCCTTTGAGGAACATTGCAACAAAGTATTCTCTATTATAAACCTCGACCGATTTGTATCTATTTCTCCAATTAATGGTAACAGCGCTGCGTTATTATCGATAGCAATAACGGGAGAGGCTAATTCATTAATTAATTCCTGCTGTGCACGTAGGCGGGTCTCAGTATATTCATTTAATTCCTCAACAAATCGTAACATCACAAGCTTAAAGGCTTTAATGATCATACGATTCCATACATCTATAGAATGACGGTCATATGTCCCCTCATGGATGGATGAAAACTCTTGAAGAAAATCCAGATACTGATCTTGTACTCTAAAAAATTCTCGCAATGTAAAATGGTTTGGTGTTTGGAAATGCGGTTCATCCTTAACAATTTCTAGTATCCACTCTTGTATATCCTGTGTAAATTGCTTTTCATCTTTAATAAATATTTCGCAAAGCTGCAAGTGAAAACGATAGTTTTGCTGTTTTAAGTTTTCAATGACTGCGGGATCCTTGGAAGAATACACGCCGGCAGGATCGCTCTTATCCAACGAAGCATACCAGTCCTCTGTTAGCTGCCAAGATTTATCAAGTAAAAACTGATGGAGATCTTTATTCCTATGCATTCATTTTCCCCCTATGTAATAATGAAAGTAGCACCTTTCAAAAAGATGCTACTTCTTATAACCACACTCGCTTGTTTTCAACTCGTCTTGTGATTCCATTTTCATCTAATCGCTCTAGAAAAGGAATCATGTATTTCCTAGACAATCCGAGTACTTCCTTTGCTTTCCCTACATCAAACTCATTTTCTGTTTCAGCTTGAAGCCTTTTCACAGCTTCTGTAAAGACCTCTCCATGATAATAATAGGATTCGTCAAGAGGAATAATCATTTCTCGTTCGATCCAATATCTCTTAATGTCCTCGACTAAGGCTTCTGGAATTCCTGCCTCTTTTATGTAGTCATGTAAATATTTTACTTGAAGACCATCTCTTTTTAAATCATTTAATAGGTTGTCTGTACGTTTTTTCCAACTTGACGGAACATGAGGCGTAAAGGTGGTTAAGGATACAAATTGTCCCTTTCGTTGAAACAGTTTCGTTGTAGATCCCTGTTCTATTACATATTCCACTAACGACTTTGGATACCATTTTTTTAAACCTTGTAGAAGCTCGGCTTTATTTACCCCATTGCGTAGCGGGAACTGTTTATGGTAATCATTTAATCGGTCGTATAATTCTTCCTCAACATCTTTAATGATTGCTTGATAGGTGTATTCCTTGCTACTGTATGGGATAAATTCTTCCCCAACAAGGGCAAGAGAAACTTCCTCCTTATCGAGAGAGGTCCGCTTAATGAGTTCATCGATTGACAAACTCTTTGCCTCCATTAACGCGGCAGTTATGCGTTCGGTTGGTGATCCTTCTTTCTTTTTCCCGAGCTCTTCAATCGTTTGATGCCCGAAACGGTACTTCTCACCTTTAGGATCGATGACCCATCCCCCGCCGATCGTTTCCTGTGGGCTAGGTCTGCGTAAAATAAAACGATCTCCACGCTTTGTGACGATTTCTTCCTCAAGTCTTAATTGACAAAGAATTTCCCTACTGTCTTCTTTCAGTTCATTACGATCAAAAAACACGATTCTACCCATCACTTCAGCCGTTCCTATATGACATTTAATCGGCATTCTCTGTTTTACCAGATGCTCAAGATCTTCTACCATTTGAATGGCAACGTCAATTGTACGAGTGATATTAAAATGCTCGGAGGATACTAGTACATCGCCGCGTTCAATTTCCTCCTTGGTTACGTTTGATATATTTATCGCCGCTCTTTGACCGGCGAACGCTTGTTTAGCTGGTTGGTGGTGTACTTGAAGCTGCCTTGCTCTTACCTCAATCCCTTGTGGCATAATTGTAAGAACTTGACCTTCCTCAACAGCTCCTTCATACACGGTTCCTCTAACAACTGTTCCCTGCCCTTTTACGGTAAACACTTGATCGATTGGCAAGCGAAAAGGTCCTTTTGCATCACGAACGTCTTGTTGTTCTAACGTTTGTATAATTTGTGATTTAAGTTCGTCAATTCCTTTATGTGAAAGGCTGTCAACAAGGACGTAAGGTGAGTTTTCAAAGACCGTTCCGCTTAATTCTTCATAAATATCATCTTTCACTAGTTCTGAAAATTCCTCATCGACCTTGTCCATTTTGGTAATTGCAACAATACCTGACTTTATTCCTAAGAATCCAAGTATTTCTAAATGCTCCTTTGTTTGTGGCATAACCCCTTCATCTGCTGCGACAACAAGGACGACCAAATCGATACCTGCCACCCCAGCAATCATTTGCCTAATAAATCGCTCATGTCCTGGAACATCAATCACTGATATTTGTATTTTTTCATCTTCATATAAGGGGGCAAACCCTAGTTCTATGGAAATTTGCCGTTCCTTTTCTTCTTTTAAACGATCGGTATCAACATTGGTCAGTGCCTTCGTGAGTGTTGTTTTTCCGTGGTCGATATGACCTGCCATGCCTATTGTAAAATATCGTTTTTCCATGTTTGCACCTACTTTAACGTTCTCCACTCTTTTACTTTATCTTTAAACATCCTTTCGCTCAACCTTTTTGTCGAGCTTCTTTTTTTTGTATCATTTTAAAAGGTAGAAACAGAATCAAAAATATGAAAAGTGCGAGCCCTTCTAATGAGAGAATATAATAAGGGTAGAGGTTCCACTGCTCACCCTGGATAAGCCACCAATGATAGAGGCCTTCAAGGCCAAACAAGGTCACAAACATAATGAATGTGACTCTCTTTTCGGAGTTTATAAGAACCGCTCTGAAAAAATAAAAGAACATGCAGCCCAATACAAATAGTAACAGCATCAACCAGTGATGGAGCTGAAATAGTCCAAACGGATAAGGATCATAATGATGTCCGAACAATTCCTTCATACTCTTGCTCCTAACTAAGGGTCTATATACAACATAATCGGTTTTCTGTACATTCATACCAATTCTTTCTATTCTATTTCTCATATAAACAAATAAACAGGAGTAAAGGCAAAATTATGACCTTTACTCCTGTTTTGGTTAATTAATAAATTGAAAATAAGTGGTACTTCCGCTTTGGCTAGCAACTACCTCTAATCGAGCATCAATTCGTTCCTTTAGCTCAGGTACGTGCGAAATGATCCCAACAAGACGTCCGCTACTTTGAATGTCAATCAGTGCCTCAATTGCTTGGTCAAGGGATTCAGGGTCTAACGTACCGAATCCTTCATCAATAAACATCGTCTCTAGGGAAACTCCACCCGCATAATTCTGGACAACATCAGCTAGTCCAAGTGCTAAAGAGAGCGAGGCTTTAAAGCTCTCTCCACCAGATAATGTTTTAACGTGTCGTTCTTGCCCTGTATACGAATCAACGACGAGGAGCTCAAGCCCGCTCTGCGTGTTCCCTTTTGATTTATCCATTTTTCTAAGCAGTTGGAATCTTCCGCTCGTCATTTTGAGCAATCGTCCATTCGCTTCTCTTAATATGTCATCTAAAAAAGAACCGAGGACGTATCTCTCAAATGTAATTCGTAGATTATTATTGCCCTTTGAAATATCTGCAAGATTACCAATCATTTTGTATTGTTCTTCAAATTGCTTTATTTCTTTGTTCAAGGAATGAATCGTTTCTAATATTTGTTCGTTTTCTCGCTTTTTAAAGCTTAAGTCACTCTTTTGACCATCAATATCCTTTATTTCCTGTGTCATTTTTTCAATGAGGTCAGTTAATGCCTGAATATTAGGCATCGGTACATCCTTTAACAGTGCTTCTAACTCTGTGTAGCGATCGGTTACCGAGCGAAGTGACTCACGATAGTTTGATATCTCTGCTTCCATTTGTTGAAGTTCCACTTCGGAGCGCTTCGCTGTTTCATATTGCTTATAGTTCTGAAATCCTTGTTGTTCCAGTATTTCCTTAAACACTTCTCGCTCCACTTGAAGTTCGGCTTGCTTCGTCTCTTTTGACTGATGGACTGACTGAAGCTGTCCTTCGATTGTGGAAAGGGAAACTTTAGAATTTTGTAGTGCCATCTGAGCCTGTTCGAGCTTGGTGTTTAGTTCGAGTAACTGGCTTTGCTGACGATTTACTTCTTGCTCGAACCGATCAACTGAACGAAGTGCTTCAGGAATCGTTTCTTGAAGTCTAGTAAAATGACTGTTTTTTTCAACGAACGAGAGTCTAGCTTCCTGGTAGGATTCATCTAGCTTTTTAGCCTTTTGTGTCCATTCCGCCTTTGCCGTTTCAAGTTTCTTTAGGCCCTCCACGATAGCTTGAAGCTGTTCAAGACCTGTTTGTAATTTTAGTTGCTCTGCCTCGACATCTCTTTTCTTACTTAAGATGGTCTCTTTAAAAGTAGAAAGTTCCTCTATCAAAAAGTCAGGCTTACTCGCTTGTAAAGACTCTAGTGTTTGAGAGACTAATAGTGTGGAGGCTTCCACTCTCGATTGTAACTTGTAACTTTGAGATTGTCCTTCGTTTCTCTCTTTCTCTAATACTTCAAGCTGCTGTTTAGCAGCTTTCAAATCGGCTTCATCTGGAATGGCTTTATCCGCCTGATGAGTCGGTTTTGGATGATGTTCTGACCCGCAGACAGGACAAGGAGCACCGTCTTGAAGCTTACTTGCTAGTATAGAAGCTTGTCCATGCATCCAGCTGTTTTCTAGTTCCTCAACGAGAGATTTGGAATCCAAGTAGCGTGCATTTGTCCTCTCAAACTCCGCTTTTTTTCGATTAAATTTCTCTTCTAGAGTCAACAAGCTTTCCCTCTGTTTTTCTAAAGTAGAAATTAAATCAGTTTCACGCTTTAACTCGTCAAGTAGGCTTTTATTTTCTAGAAAAACAAGTTTGCTTGCATCTATTTCTTCTTTTTTCTCAGTGTATAAACGAAGACGATGGTCAATTTCTGTTCCCTTTTTTTCCGCTACTATCTTGTTCTCTTCAAGCTTTTTCCATTGTAGTTGAAGGTCGCGAATTTCAGCTTCAAGCTTTGCATAAGAGTGTACATCATCCTTTAATGACCTTAGTTTATGGATATCTTCCTCTAATGCTTTTCTTTCCGGTTCTTTTCCTTTTTCTGCTTGCCATGCTTCTTCAAGATTTTGCACTTGATCCAACAACGTCTTTTGCTTTACTAGCAAGTCATTCGCTTGAGTTTCGTAAGTGGTCAGTTCTTTTTTTAACCTAGCACATAACTGCTCTTGCTGTAGCAACAATATCGCTTTTTTTCCTAATTCTACGTCATCCCTTTTTTTCTCAAACAACTCCTTTTGGTTTTCAAGGTGAAGCTTGTTCTGAAGGGCCGTTTCCTTTGCTTCGAACTGTTTAACAACTGCTTCTGCATCATAAAGCTTTTTTTGTTCTACTTGACGCAGCTGATCTCTTTCCACAATTTCCTTTTCAAATAAAGAGATTTGCTCTACCATTGTTTGAATTTCTACTATTAATGCCGGAACAATGACAAGATCATTTGTGCTGCGCGCTTCCATATACTCTTTCAAATCCTCAGTAAATAAAGCGTTGATTTTTCGAATCGCAAGGTTACGGTCCGCCAGCTGTTTTTCTACTGCTGCTTTTAAAGAAGCTGCTTCTTCTTTTAGCTTTTCCTCAATTCTCTTATACAACTGCGTATGGAATAAGCGTTGTAGGATGGCTTCTTTTTCTTTACTGTCAGAGGTTAGTAGTTTTCTAAATTCGCCTTGAGGAATCATTATGATTTGGCGGAACTGATTGCTGTCAATCAGCATGATTTGTTTGATTTTTTCATCCACATCACGAACATTTGATGCGATGATTTGCTTCGTTCCATCCTCATCGTAAACATACAACTCTGCTTTTGCGCCAATAGAGGTAACCCCATCACCACGCGACTTTTTCTTTTCCTGTTGAGGAGAACGACTAATCTCATACGTTTTGCCACGAAGACGAAATTCCAAGGATACCTCTGTTAGTGTATCGTTATCGGCAAATTGGCTACGAAGCTCTGGTCCATTCCGATCTTCACCACTCGCTTTTCCATAGATCGCATAGCTAATTCCGTCAAAGATGGTAGTTTTCCCTGATCCTGTTTTCCCAGAGATAACAAACATTGTTCGGTTTCCAAGCTCGGAAAAGTCAATCACCTCTGTGCGAGAGTATGGTCCAAATGCCTGCATCGTAAGCTTTAAAGGTCTCATGTTATTGTTCCTCCTTTAAGACACTCTCGATGACCCCTGCCATAATCCTTTTCTTGTCAGGCGAGAATTCTTCTGAAGTCATTTCTTTATAAAACTGTTCAAACAGATCTAGTTCCGATTTTCTTTCGTGACCGATCGAAGTGATTAATTTCTTTTCTTTCATATCCTTTAGCACGGTCTGTCTTTCTAAGTGAAGGACATTTGGATAGACATGACGAAGCTTTCCGATTGGGTCAAGTAATGACCCTTCGTCTAGTAAGGTAATACTTAAATAATCATCGACCTTTTGATTTTCGTAAAAGCTCGTATCCAATAGTTCATCTAAGTATCCAACTAGTTCACGCATGTCCTGTTTTGGTGTTAACGAACGGTAACGAATTGAAAAATCACCTTTTTCATCCATTTCTACGATTTGAATGGATTTCTTTTGCTTAGCTTCTGAGAAGGAATATTTTAATAGAGATCCAGAATAGAAGATTTTATCATGTTTAATCGCATCAGGACTGTGCAAATGGCCTAACGCTGTATACTGAAATGGAGAAAATAAATCCTGAGTGACACATCCGGATCCTCCTACAGATAAGGATCGTTCTGAATCCGTCGACTCTCCCCCTAAAACGAAGGCATGTCCGACGAATACATTTGGAGTGTTCGGGTTTAACTGCTCCTCTATTTTTCCGATGATTCTCTTCATTGCTTCCTGATGGTTATGAATGCTGTCCTCATTTAATAATTGTCGAATAATACCAGGCTCTGCATATGGGACACAGTAAAAGTTCACCCCATTAATTTGAACAGGTTGAAAGTTCGCTTCTGGTTTACCTGTTAAGTACAATTGGCTATTTCGATACCAGGAGGTTCCAAAGGATAAACGTTCGGCACTATCGTGATTCCCGGCTATTGCTACGACGGGAATGTTTAGGCCTACATTGATTTCGAACAATACTTGGTCAAGCAGCTCAACCGCTTCTGTTGGTGGAACTGAGCGATCGTAAAGGTCTCCTGCAATGACAACCGCATCCGGCTGTTCCTCTGCAACCACTTGAATAAATTGATTTAATACTTCTTTCTGGTCGTCCGTCATATATATACCGTGGACAAGCTTTCCTAAATGCCAGTCCGCTGTATGAATAAATTTCAAACCTTCCACCTCGTTTGTTTAGTGTATTTCTCTATTATAACAGAACGTGCATTCGTTTTTCTTTACATATTTTTGTAAGTTCGTCTTTTCAGCAAAATAAAAAAGCAGCTTAACCGCAAGTGGTTAAACTGCTTGAAAGGTTATAGGAATTATTTTTTTGTTACGTTAGCAGCTTGAGGTCCACGTGCACCTTCTACTACTTCAAATGTTACTTCTTGACCTTCTTCTAGTGTTTTGAAGCCTTCAGCTTGGATGGCAGAGTAATGAACGAATACGTCTTTACCGTCTTCAGCTTCGATAAAACCGAAACCTTTTTCAGCATTGAACCATTTTACTTTTCCGTTTTTCATCTCAAAATCCCCCTAATGGCTGTTGAAAGCCATGCCTTAAATTTACCATTTACAACGTATAGCATTTGCAAACATTACGCATCCAAACGTGGAACAAAGTCGTACAAAAACTCTAACACGGTGCAGAACGGTTACCCTAAATTTAGCATCATCCCCTATTTCTGTCAATAAAATCCGACCTGTATTGTCTATAAAATTTAGAAAGTTAGGAAAATTAATACTAAGTGAATTCACGAATTCGGTCAGGTAGACTTTGGATAGATTGAACGACTGCATCTAACTTTGCTTCTACTCGATGTAGCAAGTATAAAGTCACTACAATCGGAAATCCGACATCACTAATGAACGCGATGAGCTGTTCCACTAGTCTCAGCTCCTTTCTTTTTGAATATGAAGGTGTAGGTGTTTTTTATCCCTTGTAACCTTCTATCTTCTATATATTATCGATCTACTGATTTGGACAGGCATAGAAATAATAATTTTTCATTTAGAGGACATGAATGCAAACCAACACCGACAAGCCTTCATATCATGTTAGTAGCACGATTAGGAGGTGAGAAAATGGATCTAGCATCGTTTTTAAATGAAAATTACTATATGCTTGTCCCAGCTCTCTGGGTCCTTGGATTTGCACTTAAACGTACACCTAGCGTACCTAACTGGGCAATTATTTGGGTCTTATTAGGATTTTCCCTTGTATTCGGAGTAATTGCTTGGGGTTTTTCCTCCACAGGTGTAATTAACGCGATCATCGCAGCGGGAATTGCCGTACTAGGCCACCAAATGGTCAAACAAACGATCAAAAAAGGGTAAAAATGGGTGACAGACACCCTTCGTGGACAAATGTAGGGGAATTGTATTTTTAGGGTGTCTGTCACCGCTCGTGGACAGAAGTGCCGATTTTGTCCGTCTGGGGTGGACAGATGCGTGATGGAATATTCCGTTTTGGGTTTTATTTTTATTATGTGAGGGTATATGAGGAATGGAATAACAAGATTTTATTCCCATCCACTCCCCCCCTGGATGAGATATGGATAGGCTGCTTGACAAGCGGAGGCAAAAATCCTTTTCCAATGAAAAAAGCCCCCCATTTAGGCGGCCCTTTTATTTGATTAGAACGATACGAGAATCCATTCGTCCTGAATAAATACGCTATATCCGGTGTAGTTCTCACCTTCTACACTAATCGTTTCGCCTGTGGATGCGACGTTTCGTATATTGTCCACGATAGGTCCTACTTCGTTAAACTCTCCAGTTTTTTCAAAAATGCGAACCAATAATTCTACATTTGTCATTGGAACAGCTTTAATTCCGGTAGACATCTGGAATAAAACTTCCCCATTCTTTACCATCGCAAAAACATCGCTATTTGGAATGGCATAAAAACCTGCCCCTAATTCACTCGCTACATTTATATAAACAGAAAATTTTTCATCTGTAACTTTCTCATATGTTGATCCAAACAACTCGATTGAATCCGGAACAAGAGCTTCTTCCCCTTTGCTCACGACCTCTGTGGTTTCTACAGCTGGTTCTGAAACAACCGCTACCACTTCCATTACCTCTTCCTCTTCGGAAGTAACTAAAAAAGCCGACTCATTATCGATTGTTTTTCCTAGGGAGACATCTGCTCTTTTTGGAACATCATGGTTTACACTTAGTGATGATCCCTGATCGGCTGTAACATTTGCACCGACATCTAAAAAACGTGAAAAACTAACAACAATAACTACGAAGAGCAGTGATAAAACGGTCCAAACTTTCTTTTTCAAATGACTCCCCCCTAAAAATAACTCCATACTTATTAGACGATTTCGAAGATAAAAAGTTTCAGATTTTGGTAAAAATATTACAAGCCTATTACAAATTTTAAAAACATGAAACAAACACCCTATCACACCCGTAAAACATACAAGATCGCCGAAAGGAGCTTACTAATGGGAAACATTCTTATATTTTCACTTCTTGCTGGAATAATTTCGAGCATTCTACTTATCCCTTTTTCTAAAATGACAAAAGAAACGAAGGTAACGGGTATTGCGGTGGCGTTTACAACAATTCTTGTTTTGATTTTGTTCGGCTTCTTTTATCTCACAAAACTGGATCAAAACATCAGTACTCTTTGGGCTTTAATACTTTTGGTGTCAATCGGAGGAACGATCGCTTCAAAAGGATTGGAGCGAAAGTTGAAAGGAATCATCTCCCTCGGAGCACTTGGCATTGGAATATATTTTTTATCTGCCTTTGTGTTCAATGCAGATGAGAAATATGAGCTTTCCAAAATGGACGAAAAGGTGGAGATCCCTGCCTTTGATGAAAGTGTGACTCCAGCGAGTGTTCCGCCCCAATTTGCTAGAAATAAAATGAGAAAGGCTTTTGGACAGGTTCCCAATACCAGTTACTATGAACTCGGAAATTTACAAATACAGAAAGTAAATGGACAATTTGTCTATATTGCTCCTGTTGAGTTCTCTGGCTTTTTCAAGTGGTTTAAGGGTGGGGAAACACCTGGTTATTTTATCTTAAGTGCAACAGATTCCTCAGCGAATCCTAAATTTGTTCAATCAAGTATGAAGTACACTCCATCTTCCTATTTTCAAAAGAACCTAGAACGTCATATTCGTCTTAACTATCCAAAGAACATATTCTACGGTGATGTGCAGCTTGAAATAGATGATGATGAAAAACCTTATTTTATTCGAACGTATGGAAGTTTTGTCACGGCGCGAAACGGTTTTAAAGCGGAAGGAATCGTTCTTGTCGATCCCTCCACTGGAAAAACAGAAGCGTTTGATCTAGAGTCAGCACCAGAGTTTCTTGATGGGTCTGTCTCACCTGAAGCTGTGAGTTTACAAAATAGTTATTACGGAAATTTTGTACATGGTTTTTGGAATAGCTTATTTGGAAAATCGGATGTGAAGTTGCCTTCCGATGAAGGCACGGAGGCCAATGTAAGCCCAATTTTTGATGAGAATGGTGTGATGTACTACTTTACTGATTTTACGAGTCCGAAAGAAGGAGTAGATTCCATGCTAGGGTACTCGTTAACAAATGCTCGGACCGGAAAAGCCACCTACTACACTGGAAATTTAGAGGAATCGTATATGGATTCTCGAGGAGCTCTTGAAATTATCGATAAGAAATTTATCGAGAAAAAATGGGATGGAGAAATGCCTGTTCTCTACAATTTCTATGGTGAAGCAAGCTGGCTCACTCCTGTTCTTGATTCCAATGGTTTCCTTCAAAATTATTTTATCGTTTCAGCAGCAAACCCTGAAATATCATCCTATGCAGAAACGCCTAACGATGCCTTGAAGAAATACAAGGTTGCTCTACAGCGTGAAGGTAGTACACTAAATGGAACCTCAAAGGCAGAAGAAAGGGAAACTAGCGGTGAAGTGCTTCGAGTTTATAAGGAGCGAATCGGAGATTATACGGTTGTATCCTTCCTACTAAACAATCAACAGAACTTTACTGTTTCATCAGAAAATAACCCTCTAGCGATCTACTTAGAGCGTGGAGACAAAGTATCTATCACGTATTTGGATTCCGGAGAGGACTTTCTACCGGTGAAAAAGCTATCAATTGATAATATTGAATAAAAATTGAGGACGAACCGACTTGGTTCGTCCTTTTGATATGTCCAATACTAATAAGGTAGTCTAAAAATAGACCTATAAGCTAGCAAATTCGTCAACAAGCTCAGAAAACTTTTTCATCGCTGATTCGATTGGTTCACTATTTGTAAGATCTACACCGGTTTTCTTTAACAGCTCGAGGGGATAATCAGAACTACCGCTTTGTAAAAACTTCAAATACGACTCAAGGAACTTTTCATCACCAGACAATAGGTTCGAGGCAATATGGATGGCGGATGCGTAGCCAGTCGCATATTTATACACGTAATAAGGTCGATAAAAATGAGGAATTCGAGACCAACCGTACTTTACTTCCTCGTCAAAAATAAGCTCTTCTCCATTGTACTCCCGGAATAGCTGTTCATACGTTGAGTTAAAAACATCAACGGTTAATGGAGTTCCCTTTTCCGCCATTTCATGTGTCTTTTTCTCAAATTCTGCAAACATGACCTGAGTAAAAAATGTACCTTTAAATTGATCAATAAAATGATTTAACAGATGCTTTCGAATATCAGGATCCGTTTCGTGTTGTAGTAAATAGTTGATTAAAAGTACTTCGTTTACGGTGGAAGCTACTTCGGCTACGAAAATACTGTATCTCGCTGAAATTTTCGGTTGATGCTCCGCACTTAATTTACTATGAACACCATGCCCACATTCATGGACGAGTGTGAACATGCTATCCAAATCATCTTGATGGTTTAATAAAATATACGGGTGGACCCCATAAATTCCAAGATTATATGCCCCAGACCGCTTCCCTTTTGTCTCTCGAACGTCAATGTAGCGAGAATCTTTGAATGTTTTTAAGGTTTCAATATAATCACTTCCAAGTGGCGCTAGTGCTTTTAGCATCGTTTCATACGCCTCTTCGTACGAAATGTCCATTTTCACACCACTTACAATCGGAACGCTTAAGTCATAGGCTCGAAGTTCATCGAGGTTTAACTTTTCCCTCCGAATTTGATTATAACGATGCATCGGTGCAATATGTTGTTTTGTTGACATAATTAAATTATCGTATACTTCTTTCGGAACATTATCGCCAAACAATGATTTTTCAAGTGCAGACGGATAATTACGTAGCTTCGACATCGTCACATTGTTTTTTATTGAATTGGATAATGTAGAAGCTATTGTATTTTTTAGCTGAATGTAAGGTTCGTAGTATGCTTTATACGCTTCTTTTCTCGTCTCACGGTTCTCATCTTCAATCAACTTTGAGTATAAGCCACGTGTAAGCTCGACCTTTGTCCCGTCCTCCTGTGTCACTTCTCCAAACTTTATATCCGCATTGTTGATCATTCCATAGATGGTACTTGGTGCGGAAAAAGCCTCTCCAAGCTGGGAAACGAGCTCCTCTTTTTCCTTAGATAGAACATGTGGCTTGTATCGAAACGATTCTAATAAATCCTCTTCAAAGTAACTCAATCCCTTTTCTTCCTCAATAAAGGCCTTTAAGTCCTTCTCTTCTAAACTCAAGAGATAAGGCATAAAAAATGACGTAGAGGAACTTACTTTAATACCTAAGCTCTTCATACGTTCGAGATAGCTTTGAGACTCTGTCACACGAGTGTCTTCATCCACCTTCAGCATGCTGTAAGCGTATAAATGATTGAATTTGTAGGAAAGCTCTTCTTTTTTCTGTAAAAATTGAAAGAGGCTGGCACCATCCTGAATCTTGCCATCAAAAGCTTTTAATTCACTCGTCATTTCTTCGACTTTCTTAAAATCGTTCTCCCATGATGATAAATCGGGATAAATATCGTCTAAATTCCACTTTTCTTGAGAGGGTACTTGCTCTCGAGACGTATAGGTAGTCATAGGCGAAGACAACTCCTTATGTATGTAATATTTTCTATTTATATCCATTATACGCCAATACAAATCGAATATCGTATAAAAAACAAAAACCACACAAATGTGTGGTCGTCGATTAATTTTTACTTACATTAAATTTTTTAATTCGTCTGTTAATCGGAAAAACTCTTCTTTATCTCTTGTGGCTAAGGAATCATCAATTTCCTTTCTTAACTTATCTTTTCGATAATCAAGTAGTGCTTGACGGATGACCATATCTGCGGCTGACGATAATTGTTCTTCAGTTGGTTGTTGTGGTGAATTTAGCAAATACTTTTCCATTGGAAATCACTCCTTAACCTTTTTTCTATAATAACATTTGTTTTCTGAAAATTCAATATTTAAATAAATTATTTTTTCGGAATACTTTTGTTAAGGAGTGATCACAGTGTTCGTATTAGTTGTTCTTAATTTTCTCTAATTCTTTTTGGACCTGTTCTTCGAGCTCATAGTCATATACTTTATTCAAGTCAACGGACGGTTGAAACAGTTCTCTTGCCTTTGATTTTGCTTCAAGAGCAAGAATCTTCTCCTCAGCACGTTCAAACCCCTTCACGGCACTGCCAGGAGTAAAAGTCGCAAATGATTGTTCAATGGATTCAGTCACTTTTGCCACGTGAGCTCTTGAAATAAGAATCTGCTGCTTATTTTTTAATTCCTTATATTTATACTTATAATCTTCAATTTGCTGAACAAGTTTCTTCGTTTGTTGTGAAAGAGCTTCAAGCTGTGAAGCATAAACCTGTTCCTTCTTTTCTAGTTCGATTTTATCTAAGATTAATTGTTTCGCTGTTTCGTCGTCACCTTTTTTAACAGCTATTTCAGCTTGTCCCACTCTTTTTTCCATTAATGCTCTAGTTTCATTTAATTGAGCTTCTTGTTTCTTCTCGAAAAACAATTGTTTGCCTAAAGATTCTTCCCCTTTGGCAATATCCTGTTCCATTTCACGTAGATGCTGCTTGAGCATCACAATTGGATCTTCCATTCGGTCTAGTACATCATGTAAGTCTGCTGTTGCGATCGTTTTTAAACGTTTAAATAATCCCATTTTGTAGTTCCTCCTCAAATTCATTCCATTATTGTTCTTTTTCTTCTTTTTGTTACTAAAAATAAAGCTAATCCAATAATCCCTACTGCAAATAACATGGGTAATAAGGAAATGACGGAAAAAGCGAACAATAGTAAACCTGATAGCTTAACTAAATTCAGCTTTTTCGTTTTACTCCAAATTAACCAACCGATGAACGCAGTAACAATTTTAATGATTGTAAGTATCGTTGACATACTAAGTGCCATTAAAAACGGTAGTGGATTATAATTTACATTCCAGTTACTTACATTTGGCAAGGATTGTACCCATTGTGTTGTTCCGTTTAGATAGGGAGCTGTATAGACTCCTAAACTAAAAGCAACTGCAAGTAAAAGGAAGAAAAGCAGCCACTTTAACTTTTTCAATCAACTACACCTCCTCTCCTTATTAACCGGATGCGCAGCCTCTTTTTATGAGTTATTCATTGGAGGGGGGAATTCCAAGGGTTCTCTTTCGGTTGAGGCTGCTATATCCTGGGCTTGTTATTATCATATCGAGGAGATATGTCAAAACTATTAACGATCCTTTACGAATTATAGGAAAAGAGAGGAACAATTCATTAATGATCATAAAAAAACCTTACTCATCTTGCAGAGTAAGGTCGCGGATTGGTTAGTTTAAGATTTGTTTCATATAAACAAGATGAACAATGGGTTCAAATCCCAATTCTTTTAATACCCCATAAGTAATGGAACTGCTCAATATCGGTAGGTTAGGTACATAGTGACGAATATGGTCAGTGGAAGCATGAAAAGCTTCTGCTAATAGAAACTGAATGACTTCTTTTTGATCGCTTCTACTTCGATCTGCTTCACATTGATATAAGGTAGTACCCGTATGAATTCCTTCCTCTGAAAAAATCTTACGGAAGTAGGCATAACCAATGGCATTTCCAAAGGCATCTTCAGCAATCAACGCTTCCCCATCCATGACGCTTTGCCAGTGGGTTTGCCAAGGATTTTTTCCTTGATAGAACGATAGATTGCCGACTTCTTCAGGTGAAACTCTCTTTATTTGAAAAACGTTTGACGAGACGGCTGGTATTTGACCTTCCTTTTTTTCTAAGCATTCGAGGTGGTCAATAATGTCGTATCCAAGAGATTGATAGAGAGCAATGGCTCCTTTATTTTCGCTTATAGCCTCTAGCGTCGACACATTCACGTCATTTTCTTCAAGAATATCTAAAGTGGCTTCGAGCATTCTTCTGCCGATTCCTTTGCTTCGGTAGTCCTTGTCGACTGCTGTTCCTCCATTCCAGCCGATTAATTCTCCTTGAAACTCTCTAATTCCATTTACAATTAATCCGACTGGTTTATCATTCCAGAAGGCAACAACGGACAACTTATCAGATAGTCCCTCGGAAGCCATTCTAGCCGTAAATTTTTCGGTAGTCATCGTTAAGTCAAAGTAATATCCCTCAAAGCCAATATTCCATGCCTCTACTGCTTCTGAAATCTCACAATCTTTTAATCTTTTGATCTTAAGCATTGGTATCTCTCCTTAAAAGAGGGTGTGCCTGAAAGTGATAAACACTCTTGATTTGGCACACCCTTCTATTATTTACATCTGATACACTCGACTATATTTTTCTTCAAGATATTCGACTAAGTGAGCGGCATTTAGTTGCTCGCCTGTCACAGAAACAATTAATTCATTTGGTGTATACAAGCTTCCATGCTGATGAATCTTTTCCTTTAACCAACTCATGATTGGCTGTAAATTACCAGTTTCTAAGTATTGGTCGAATACTGGTAGTTCTTTTTTCATCGTTTTTAATAGTTGTGCTGCATACAGATTTCCTAATGAATACGATGGGAAATAACCAAAGCCACCGAATGACCAGTGAACATCCTGAAGTACACCTAACGTATCTGTTGGAGGGACTATTCCTAGAAACTCTTCCATTTTCTTATTCCAAACAGCTGGGAGTTCGCTTACCTCTAGTTTTCCTTCAAACAATTCCTTCTCAATTTCATATCGAAGCATAATGTGAAGATTATACGTAAGTTCATCTGCTTCCACACGAATAAAAGACGGATGTACCGTATTAATTGCTTCGTAAAATTCTTGTAATTCAACGTTATGAAGCTGAGTTGGGAAAAATTCCTTTAGCTTTGGCAAAAAGTACTGCCAAAAGGCTTCACTTCGTCCCACCATATTTTCTAAAAAGCGAGACTGTGATTCATGAATCCCAAATGAAGTACCCGCGCATAAGACTGTTCCCTCAAGGCTTGAGCTAATTTGCTGTTCGTAGATACCATGACCTGCCTCGTGGATCGTACCAAACAAAGCAGAAAGTACATTGTCTTCTAGATAGCGAGTCGTAATTCGAACATCCCCTGTGTTTACCGTCTGGGCGAATGGATGCACCGTTTCATCAAGTCTTCCAGCGTCCAGATCAAATCCTAATTGTGGAAGCATGTAGCGGTTTAACTCTTTTTGCTTCTCTATGGCAAATGGCTGTTTCACGATTTCAACTGGTGTCTTATGTGAGGCAGCTTTAATTTTATTTAACAGTGCTATGCTCTTTTCTCTTAAGCTAGCAAAAAGTGGATCGAGTACTTCTACCGTTAAGCCTGGCTCAAATTCATCTAGTAATGCGTCATACGGATGCTTCTCGTACCCGTAATATTCAACGAATTTCTTTTTAATTTCAACGATTTTTTCTAAATAAGGGAGAAAAAGAGCGTAGTTATTTTTTTCTCGTGCCTCTTCCCATGCATCATTGGCATCACTGCACAAGACGGAATATTCCTTATATAAATCAGAAGGAATACTCTTTGAACGGTTATAAAAGTGTTTTCGTAAACGGATTTTTGCTTTTGTTACTGTATCAAAATTCTCATTGTTTTCTGACAACTGACCTAAAAGCTCTCCCATTTCCTGAGAGATCATAAGATCGAATATTTCCGTTTGCAGTGCCCCGTATGCTTTTGAAAACTGGGCTCTTCCCTTTTTAGGTGCGATCACCTTTTGATCCCATGAAAGGAGACCAGAGATACTTTCTAAGTGTGAAATTTTTTCGTCCAATGCTTGGAATCTTTCAAGAGCCATATGTAGAACCGATTGAGTCATAGCCGAACACCCCTTTAATGTTTTTTAACCGACTAATCGGTTTATTTTCATTATATGGAACATTCAGAATATTATCAAGTGAAAATAATCGGTCAATTTTCGCGAAAAAATGCGTAGTATCAAAGAAGGGTCTTTAACATACCAACAAGTCTATTTAGTGATCTTATTTAGGAAGGAATGCTTCTGATCCATTAATATCGATTGGTACGGTAGCTCTGGAAAAAGAATTCGTTGCATATTTGCCGCATCAATAAATGACCAAAACATATGAGTATAAATATCAACATGGATATTTGATTTGATCTCGCCCGTCGCTTTTCCTTCTTTTAAAATCGATTTCACTAATTCGAATTTCATGTTTTTATGTAATTCATCTAGGATAGTCATCATGTCAGGTTTTCTAGAAGCTGACAACTGAAAATCAAGCTGTACGAAAAATGCTTCCTTTTGCTCTTCACACATCGGTTCTAGCTGATAATAATGATCAAACAGATAGGCTATTTTTTCAAGATGTGTAGGAAGGGTCTTAATATGCGACTCGATTGGTTCTATTTCTCGAGTGACAATCCCTTTCATAAGCTCTAGGTATATTTCTTCTTTGCTTTTAAAATAGTTGTAAATCGCTCCTCTTGAAAGGCCTGAATGTTGAACAAGCTGATCCATTGACGTGATATGATAGCCCTTTTCCGCAAAACAATGCTGTGCACTCAATAAAATATGATTTCTTCTTTGTCTCTTATGTTCTTCAGATACGATTGGCATAGTACCCTCCCTTATTCAGACTTTAATTCTTCTAAATACATATCTTTTAATTCCCTTAACACATCGTAATAAGGAAAATCATCATATACCGCATGAAGATTGACTCCATCGATTATCGTCCAAAATCTTTCAGCGTAAAGTTGAGATGGAATATCTTGTTTGAATTCACCTTGCTGTTGTCCTTCTTGAATGATGTCATTCACTAAGGTAACCAATTTTCTTTTTCTTTCATGAAGCTGTTGAAGAAGGTCAGGATCCCTTGTGCTATGAAGATTAAATTCGTAGAAAACAACAATATATTCTAACCGATTGCGGTCAATGGGATTTGCAGATAAATAAGCGTTAAACAGATAATCCATTTTGCTGCTAGCTGTTCGATGTTTGGCAAAGTGTTTATGGTATTGAACAAAGTTCTTGTCTGTTGCACGTGTTAGGAGGTCTAAATAGATTTCTTCCTTACTTGAAAAATAATTGTAGATCGCTCCTTTGCTCATACCACAATGGGCAACGATATCATCCATTGTTGCAGTTTGGAAGCCTTTTTTCGCAAAGCACTCAAACGCACTGTCTAAAATCTGCTCTTTTTTCTCTTCTTTGTACTCCTCGGATACAATTGGCATAAGCTCCTCCTTTATTTTTGTTATATTAATGGTTAATCGCTAATAAATGGTGTGGATCGCAAATAAATTTTAATAATCGCAAGTAAATTCTGAAAATAGCAAATAAAAATTTTTAATCGCAAATAAATTTCTCGAATCGCAAGTATTTCCCAATAATCGCAAATAAGTTCTGATTATCGCAAAAAAATTAGAAAACAACAAGAGATTATCAAAGATTTTTTTAAAAATCGCCCCCTCCTGCTCAAAACAAGAGGGAAACGACCAACCGCTTATAAAAGCTTTAAAATATGGTAAATGGCGTGAGAAACGCCATCTTCATCATTCGATTTTGTTACATACGTAGCTTTTTCCTTTACTTCATCAGGTGCATTCTCCATGGCGACGGATGCTGTTGCGATTTCGAACATCGGTAAGTCGTTGCCCCCATCACCAAATGCATAAATCTCAGAAAACACATGATCATGCATCAAAGCATACCGCTGAATCGCTTTCCCTTTATGAGCTTCTTTAGACATAATTTCGACGTTATTTGGGAAGGAAGAAGCCAAAGTTAATTCTTCAAAACCGGATAATTTCTCCTTAACGATTTGAATTCTCTCAAGCTCTTCATATGAAACCACCGCAATACATTTGAAAATCTTCAAATCCTCGATTTGTAATATCTGGTCATAATCGTATGTAAGGAATAGCTCTTTTAGTTCCTCGTCACTTTTGCCTCTTAACCCAGGAAGTGTACAAGGAAATCCTCCGTGATTTGTATATACCAATATCCCGACAGAAAGCTTTTTTAATTCAGTCAGCATTTGCATATAGACAGGAACAGGTATCGTCGTTTCGTATAATAAGGAACCGTCCTTTCCATAAAGAGCAGATCCATTTAAGGTTAATATCGGGCAATTTAGTTCGCGAATCGCATTTACTTTCACAACATCAGCATAAGCTCGTCCCGTATTTAAGATCACCTCTACCCCTTCTTCTTGAAGCTTTCGGATCGTCTTTTCGTTTTCAGCAGATACCTCATGCTCTGAATTGAGCAAAGTACCATCTAAATCAAGGGCAACACACTTCACACACATTCACACCTAACTAGAATTGAATTTTTGTAATATTTTTTAACATATCTTATTTTTACATAAAAACGACCACCTATCAATTCGATTAGGTGGCATTTTTTTAATTATTGTTCGAAATCCTTTTCTCGGTTTCACTTTTTCTATTATAGCGTGTAAAAAAATAGGAGCACATTTTTCGTGAAAACCTCCATGGTTGACGGACGTTCCACACTCTATATATGATGAAAGAAGTACATAAATGGTAAAGGGTGGTATAATTTGAAGTTGAAAATTGGAATGGTTGGGCTTGGCAATATAGCACAAAAGGCATATTTGCCTATTCTATCTAGAGAGACAGATTGGGAGTTTGTTGGTGCTTTTACCCCGAACAAAGAAAAGAGAAGTTTGATTTGTAAGCAATACCGGATCGAGGATTTTTCAAGTGTTAATTCTGTGGCTGATGCGTGTGATGCGGTGTTTGTTCATAGTTCAACAGCTACACATTTTGACATTATCACTACTCTTCTCTCAAAAGGCAAGCATGTATACGTGGATAAGCCGTTAGCGGCTACTCTCGATCAAGCGGAGAAATTGGTGGAGTTGCAGCATACATCAGGCTGCAAATTAATGGTGGGCTTTAATCGTCGTTTTGCCCCTATGTATGTGAAAGCGAAGGAACAATCGAAAGATCTTGCATGGGCAAGATTTGAGAAGTATCGTGCGAATAGTGTTGGACCACATGATGTGGAGTTTACGATGTTAGATGATTACTTGCACCTTGTTGATACTGTCCGTTGGTTGGCTGAGGGTGATCTTATTGTTCAGCATGGAACCATACATAGAAATGAAAAAAACGAGATGGTTTTTGGTCAGCATACTTTCTCCAAAAAAGACGGGATCCAAATGACGACGGCCATGCATCGAAATGCAGGTACGGGATTGGAGCAATTGGAACTAGTTACGAACGGGGCCATCATACGAGTAAAGAATATGAATACGACTGAGAGGGAAGCTGGTGATACCATCTCAACTTCTTACCCAGGCTCTTGGGATTCCACGCTGAAACAACGCGGATTTGAAGATGCTATCCATCATTTTATTCATTGTGTTGAAAATGATATGACGCCTTCAGTTGATGGTGAAGAAGCGTTAAAATCACAACAATTAGTCATGAAATTAGTAACCCCCCACTTGTGAAAATGTGGGGGTATTTTATTGAATTAATCATCATCTCTGTCATCGAAAAAGTCAGTATCCATCTCTCTAATTTCTCCTGTCATGGCGTCAATTTCATAGTCCATCTCCTTGTCACCATCTTGGATTTCAATCTCGTATTCATTATCATCGTCAATTTCGACTTTTGTTACTGTACCTGGTGATTCTTTTAATGCTATAGCGATGGCCTCATCCTGGGAAATTTTCACTTCTTGAGATGATACAGATGAGTCGTCTGTTTTTACAGTTGTTTGTGTAGGTTCTGTAGAATCGCTAGTTGTTACCACATCCTTGACATTCTTTACCGAATTGTCATCCATTTTATCAATCGCTCCTACACCGAGTGTTCCACCTAGTACAACGAAACTTACAATACAAATTAATAATGCGTTTCTCTTTTTCATTTTGTTTCCTCCTTACTGTTGATACTCTTATCATAGCCAGCAAAAATGAGGAAACTCAGATAAGAAAATGAGAAATTGATGAGAAAACGAAAAGAAAGGTTTAATCATCCCATGTGACACTCATGATTTCCCCTGTAATGGAGTGAACTTGTATGGTGGCCTCCTGCTGGTCATTTGCTTCAATCTCAACCAAATAATATGAGATACCTTTTGATTCCTCGAGATCAACTTCCTCCACTGTTCCAGCTATTTTTTCTAATGCAATCCCTATGGCTTCTTGTTCCGTAATCTGACTTGGAGGCTCCTCCTTCGATGGGGGTGGTTCCACGGGTTCTTCCTCTGCCGCATGATTGCCTTGATCAGTTGAGGTGTCAGAGTTATTATTTAGAGAACTTTTTGTTTTTGTCATTCTTAAAATGTCGCCTGACTCTCGATCAAGGACAAGTTCATACTCCCCACCTGATAATGACAGAGTAATATGAAAACGACCGTCCTTTTCAAGTGTTGATATCACTTCGCCTGTATACAATTGTTTTACTTTTTCTTCGGCCTCAGTAGCGCTCATTTGGCTGGCAAATGAAGAGGTTTGTAAAAAGACTGCAGCAATGATTGCGATTACACTTAGAAAAATAATGATAATGCCCCATTTATTTAGCCTCATTTTTCTCCCTCCATTTGTATATTGACACTAGTATACATGTGAAAAATGAGAATTTACTGAGAGTTAGTAGTGTTGAAAAGAATACGAGCTGTTGTACCGTACCCTTCCCTACTTTCTACTTGAAGCTTTATATTCATTGCCTCTGCTAACTCTTTGGCTAGGGAAAGGCCCAATCCAAAGCCGCCCGTCTTTCTCTCCCTTGCTTTATCTACCCGGTAAAAACGATCGAATATCTTTTCTAAATCAGGAGCAGGAATCCCAATTCCAAAATCTTTTATTTCCAAAAAAGCAAGATTCTCTTTTGTATATAACCGTAATTCTATAATTTCATCACTGTATTTTCGCGCATTATCCATGAAAATATAGATAAGCTGTTTGAGCCTTTGGTGATCAGCTTCGACAACGGGATGACCTTCAATATTGATATGTATTTGTCGATGGTACGCGTGTTGAAAGGAGTGAGCAATTTCTTGTATCAACGGTGATAATTCTATTTTCTCTTTGTTCACTTGCCATTGCTTGTCGTGCTTGGCTAATAAAAGAAGATTATTGGTTAAATCCCTCATCCGTTCTGTTTCAGAAAGAATGGCATGAACGGATTCATCGAACACTTCTGGCCTCTCCTTCCCTCTTCTACGCAATAAAGTGGCATAAGATTCAATCACCGTTAATGGTGTTTTAAGTTCGTGAGAAGCATTGCTAATGAAATCTCCTTGTTTTTGATAATTCACCTCTAATAAGTCGATCATTTTATTAAATGCATCTCCCATTTGGTAAAGTTCATCATTTGTTTTCTTCGGTAAAGGAAGTCTTTTAAAATGACCACTTTTTTGTATTTCCTTCATGGTGTGAATCATGGATGTTATCGGTCTAGTGATGACATTTCCTAATAGCCTCGACGAAATCAGGGCAGGAATGGTTGCTAAAAAAGTGACAGCAATGAGAAGTAATTTTAATATGTGAAGCATCTCATCGGTGGAGTGTAAACTTACCATTACCTGTAGATCAACAATTTCGCCATCCAACCAAACGATCGGGAGTGATACAAAGGCAAAGGAACTTCCGTTGTTGTTAATAATTTTCTTCTCTTCTTTGCCGTAGTAGGTTACGGGTAAATTTCGTAATTCCGATAGTTGTGCTGAATCGGCTGCTGCCCCTGCCCCTGGGATTCCATCTGGTTTTACAATTTGTAGAAGTCCATCCACGGGTACATACGCTCGGAGAAGCTCTTGGACGGGAACTGACGCATCCGACTGGTGAATACCGGTAGTTGCCTGTTTCGCCTCTTCATACACTCTGTCTATTTCACGGTTCTTCGCCATTACGCTAAAAGAGAGATAAATCGTTAATACAATAATGATTAACAGAACAATGAACATGACTGCTGTAGATAAATTGATTTTATTATTAAGTTTCATTCTGTTTCCCTAAGAACATAACCAACGCCACGAATCGTATGAATTAAATTCGTAGAATAAGGCTTGTCGATTTTATTTCTTAAATAGCGTATGTAAACATCAACAACGTTGGTGTCACCGTAATAATCATAACCCCACACACCGTTTAAAAGCTGTTCTCGGCTTAGCACCTGGCGTGGGTGTTTGATGAGGTGTGAAAGTAACGAAAATTCTCTTGGAGTCAATTCGATCCGATCTTCCTCTCTCATCACTTCGTGTGTCGTCTCGCTTAGTTTTAAATCAGAGAAAATAAGCCAGTTGGATTCAGTCCCCTTATCGAGAATCGGCTGTTTATTGCGTAGACACACACGAATTCTTGCAAGCAGTTCTTCAATTTGAAAAGGCTTTGTCATATAGTCGTTTGCTCCAAGATCAAGTCCAGACACCTTATCCTCAACAGAATCCTTTGCGGTTAACATGATAACCGCTACGTTTGACTGTGCTGATCGAATCCGCCGTAAAAGTTCAATTCCACTAATACCAGGAAGCATCACATCTAATAGAATGACGTCCCAAGTTTCTGATTGAAACAACTGAAAACCTTCTAATCCATTTAAAGCCGTTTTCACTTCATAACCTTCATAGGAAAGTTCAAGCTCAAGAACA
This sequence comes from Robertmurraya mesotrionivorans, assembly GCF_050971805.1. Lineage (NCBI taxonomy): Bacteria > Bacillati > Bacillota > Bacilli > Caryophanales > Bacillaceae > Robertmurraya > Robertmurraya mesotrionivorans. The sequence continues at coordinate 115,181 of NZ_JBPCCH010000002.1, forward strand.
CGGGCAATCTTTTCTTCATCCTCAATAATTAACACCTTTGGCTTATCCATTAAAACCTCCAAAAGATGGAATTTACCGTCATTTTATCATAAATGGAGGATGTTTACTTAATTTGTGTATCGGAGTAAAGATTTAAGGGGAAAAGTGCATAAGATAAACCCTCCAAAATCAAATGGAGGGCTAAGCCGTCTGGAAATTCATTGGGAAGCTATTAATCTCTCAATGTTCGAATTTCTTCTCCCCATTGTTTGGCGAGCTGTGCCAGCTCTGAAACAAGCTCTTGTTTTCCTTCTTGATATCGATGATGTTCATTGGGGTATTTGGTGGCTAGGTATAGCTTTTTTTGTTTGTATCTGGCAGCTTGTTCCGGGTGTTGTAGTAAATACTTCTTAAAGTCTAGGTGGAAATTAATCTGTTTATCTCCTTCTTGAAAAACATGGACATGATGGGTACGATGGTCCCCCCCTTTTTGAAAGAATCGTCTTCCAGGTATCCCGTTTTCTCCTTTTGCTTCATAGCCAAGTTCGAGCATGGAAGGGTTTAAATGGTCAACACTTGATATGTCATGAACGACCATCAATATGTCGATAATAGGTTTGGCGTAACCAATTGTTTTAATGGAGGTACTTCCTATGTGATGAATGTCGATCACGTTATCTTGGAGGATGTTATTGAGAAGCATAGCTTCTTTTTCAAAAACGCTAGCCCATTCTTCCGACCATGGTACGATATTTGTTTTACGCATAAAATGATTCCGTCCTTTTTTACGAGCTTGCAGTCATGATCCCTACAATTGAAATGATTGGGATGGCAGAAAGCAATGCTGCTCCGATAAAGAATAAAGTATTTACCATTCCTACTGATTCTTGACTCATCTTTGGATCTCCCATAATATCCCTTCTGATACGAAGAAGAGAAACAAATGCAACAACCAGGATTCCAATAATGACTACGAGTGGAACAACAACATTTGTCTCAACTACCTGACCAATTAATGTAAATGCATAAACAATGATTAAAATAGGGATCGCTTCAGCCATTGCCACTTGAATAAAAAACTTCGTTTGAGCTGATTGCATCGTATTCAGGTCTAGCTGTTTTCCATTTTCTACTTTTTCTTGGACCTGTTGCATCATTTTGTTAAAGGCAAAAGAAATACCCACTACGGCTATTGTGGATGCAAGAACAAATAACCAAGAAGCACTCATCCTCATCTCTCCTCTATGTCGAAATAAAAGGGTGCAATGAACTCGTGCACCCTTTACCATTTTATAACTTTTCAAGCTCATACTCAATTTGATTAACTCTTTTTGCGTTTCCTTCTGCCATATTATGTAGTCGTGTTTTAAGCTCATGGTCTACATGGATCGCTTCTGCGGTAATGGCGTATGTGCGTAAAAGCTGATTTTCAAGTTCAAGTGTTTCTTCTAAAGTTTGTCTTAGTGTTTTTCGATTCATGGTATCTTCTCCATGGTCATGGTCGTGCTTCACACAACATTCCTCCTCATTTTAAACTGATATTAGTATGGACATCCCTCGACTGCTTATACAGGTTTCGCCTTAGGAAGCACAAGAATAGAGATTTGCTATCACTCTGTTAGCATAATGTAGCACACTTCTAATCTTGAATTGTTCTTTACTTTTATTATTAAAACGTTTATATTATCATTATCGATATTGATAATATATTTTAGTAAGGAGTAGCTTTTATGAGTGAATCAAAAGCAGATGTGATCCTACACCCTGTTCGCATGAGAATTATCCAGTCGCTTGTTAGCGAGCCCTTAACTGTTCAACAAATGAAGGAACGTATGCCAGACATTCCTCAAGCGACCCTTTATCGTCATTTAAAAAAACTATTTGAATCAAAAGTGGTGTTTGTAGTAGATGAGCAACAAATTCGGGGCACGGTAGAAAAATGGTATGCGCTTCAACCAAAGGAAGTTAACTTAGGGACTGATGAACTTGCCAACTATAATAAAGAGCAGTATATGGCCCTTTTTATGAAGTATATCGCTAATATTATGGCCGAATATGAACGGTACGTATCACAGGAAAAGGTAGACTTTGTAAAGGATGGAGTTTCATTACGCCAGGCTTCCCTATATTTATCTGACGAAGAGTTCACTTCCCTCCTACAAGAACTCGGGCAAGTGTATTCTAAAGTTCTAACGAATAAGCAAGCACCAAATAGAAAGAAACGAACATTTGCCAATATCATCATACCAGAACCAAATAAATAGGGAGAGATGTTCATGAGAGAAACAGAGGTTGTTATTCAAAGCAAAGTGAACTTAAGTGGTAGCCTTACCCTACCTGATCGTGATCAAGTAAAGTCTCCAGCCATATTGATTATTCCTGGAACTGGAAAGCTGAATCGTGATGGGAAAGTAAATAAAAAGTTAGATCTTAATTTATACAAACAGCTAGCACAGTTTTTTACAGAGCTTGGATTTATTACTTTACGTTATGATAAACGCGGAGTTGGAAAAAGCGAAGGTGATTATTACCGAACAGGTCTTTGGGATCTCGTGGACGATTCGCAAGCAGCCGTCCAGTTTTTAAAGATGCATGATGCTGTTGATGCAGACCATGTTATCGTTCTTGGTCATAGTGAGGGTTCTATGATTGGTACAGCTCTTGCAGCCAGAGAATCAATGGCAGGTTTAGTATTACTTGCTGGTGCGGTTGAACGTTTAGATGAAGCAATGAAAAGACAAAGAGAGATTGCGGCAGTTGATATGAGGAGTGCCAAAGGGTTTATTGGCTTCCTTTTGCGCTTATTTAGGACAGATAAAAAAATTGAACCTCAGGCTCAAGCCTTTATCCAAAAAGTGATGACATCAAAAGAGGACACTATGAAGGTTCAATTTCAGACCATTAATGCAAAATGGATGCGTGAACATTTTGCCTATAACGTTAGAGAGGATTTATCCAAGGTTACTTGTCCCGTTCTAGCGATTACTGGTGCTAGAGATATTCAAGCAAACCCTGCGGTTTTAGAGGATTTAGCTAGCTTTGTTAAAGGTGATTCTGAATATCATATCGTGGAGAACATGGGTCATTCACTGAAATTTCAAGCTCAGACGTCTCATATGCTAACGGTTAAGAAAGATTTAATCACTGAGTCTACCCTTCCCCTCCATCCAGAATTAGAGAAGCTATTACGAAATTGGGTAGAGAAACAATTTTTCGAAGCGAAAAATCTAACGCATTTTATCTCTTAAATTCATGAAACGACCATCCTGATATAGGTGGTCGTTTCTTATTTACGTTAATTTTGGGGCTTGTGGTGGAGATTCAAACCATCCATGTTCAATCAAAATGTTCGCTCCATCTTCTGTATACCGAGCAACATCTGCCATTAGGCTAGTAAAGGTTCTGAAAATATCGCTTCTCATTGAACTTGTTAAAGCCACACCATAGTTGGCGATTCCTTGAGAGTTTAAGAAATTGATAAGAGAAATCATTAGCTTTGTTGAAAAAGGAGCCGTATTGGAAGAAGTAGTACTCACGCTCCACGCACCTGGAGTGGAAATTTCCTCCTTCTGAAATATCTCACTTAACGCGTTCTTATGCTTTGTAGCTATTTCTTTGCCTTTTATCATATAGGATTTAAAAGGCTCGTCATCTGTGACTGAAATAAAACCCTTCATTACCGTGAGTCCTACTTCATTTGTTAAGATATTATAAAATATCATTGAAATTTCTAGTCCGGTCAACGGACGATGCTCCCCAAGCCATTTCGTTAAGTAGCTTTGTTTTTGAACGAATTGAACCTCACTTGGTATCGGGATATATGGTGATCGAATCCATAATCCTTTTTCGAGTAGAAGACTTCTTGCCTTATCCAATATTTCTAAAGATTCGGTATTAAATCGCTTAAATAAAGCAAATATATCTTCCCGAGCAATGGTATTCAAGGCAATGGATGAATAATTTAAGTTCCCTTTTGAAACAAACCAATGATAATAAAGGATGAGTGGTTCTGTAAACAGTTTCCCTGCTTGTAAGTTTACATCTTGATCCGTAAAGGCAACAGGAATGGGAATTTCTTCATTATTCATAATCGTGGTTATTTCACCTTGTGTGGTAAGACAACATGCTAAAATTTCTTTATTTAACCCCTTAATCTCTTGATCTTCTGCAATTTGGTCAAAATACTTTAGAATGCATATATTCATGGATAAGGACTGGTACATCGACCAAAGATAGCCTAGTTCACTTGCGGTCAAATCCATTTGCATTTTCAACTATGATCGCCCTCTCATTAAAAACTTTATTTCTTATTGTTGGCGAAACTAAATATTTTAATGAGTTTTATATCCTTTTTATGAATATTCTTTTATGATGGCTCTAGACGCATAATATCCGCTTATTGCAGCAGATAACGTTCCTGGTCCTGGAAAGGCTTGTTCTCCGACGATATACCAATTGGGAAGTTTTGTACGGAAGCTTCTTGGTTTCCATACAGCATTCTTTACGGTTAAAGGAAAACCTCCAACTTTTGTTTTTCCGACAAATCTTTTGTACGTAACAGGTGTTCCAGCTTCAGCAAATAATAGATGATTTTTGAATGGGAAAACCTTTTCTACTTCTTGCATTAATAGGTCCATCAGAAAGTCCTTTTCTTTCTTATAAGACTCCTTTGAAAACTGAATCCACCTTTTATCTTCTGTGTGAACAGAAATGCTCATCAACACTTCACCCAAGTGATCCTTCCCTCCACTTTGGGATTCATGAATCGTAGCATAAATAGGATTGTGACAATATTTTGCCAACTGAGGATTGTCGGAAACAATTTGGAATGCACACGGAAGTGCGTTTCCCTGTAATTGATTAGCCACCTCTTTCCTCAAAGTGGCATCAATTCGAAAAGCACCCCATGAGAAATCACTATCTTCATAGGATGTGCTATTACCAAAAGAGATTCCGGAGTTATTGATGATGGTGGAGAATGATTCGTTGCATTTTCTACTTTCCACTTGCCATAACTTATTAGTTTGATTAAATTGTACTTTTGTCAAGGGAGAAGAAAGATACACATGACCATCTAATTGGATAATATAGTCCTTCAGTAGTTCGCAAAGTTGTCCAATTCCATTTTCAATGGTGAAACTTCCTTTCCTATAGATGGTTAATGCTACACTGGAAGGCAACAGTGCGGCTTCTGATACATCAGTTTGAACGGCATCAATCAACTGCGCATCAAGAAACTGTCTTAACGGGAGATAGGTATGCAGATTATATGTTTTTAATAGCTTCTCAACGGTCCATGACGCATACTTAGCAAGCCTTGTTACTGATAAAGGGTTTTTTAAGGCAAATGAGGGAAAACTTCCTAGATCATACATTCGTTGTATAGGCAAAGAAACTTCACTTTTTGTGACTGATAGAACGTCTTCCCCGATCTGTTCAAGTTTTTTCCAAAATAATAGAACGTCCCTTTCCCTTTCTGAGAACCTCATTTGTAATTCTCTTTCCCATCGCATTTTGTCTTTGTAAATCGAAACCTTTCGATCTGGTAAAATCACATCCATCGGGTGAAGAAGCTCCATTGTCGGTGGATGAATATTGAGCTCATTCAGTAATTTGTTAAGTACACCATCTTCCTCCAGTCCAAATGCAACGGTAGCTCCAGTTGGAAATCGTCTTTCTTTTCTCGTATAAAATCCCGCAGAACCTCCTACGCTTGTCGCTTTTTCAAGTATGGTAACGTCAAATCCATTTTTGGCTAGAAAGGCACCGGCGGTTAACCCACCCATTCCTGCACCAATAATACAAACTGATGGTTTCATATAATTATTCTCCTCTATGGGATATTGTTGTATTTATTTTCAACGGAAAGGGTTTAGATTACAATTTTAAATATGCAACCTCAAAAAAAGGACGTGTATGGCTAGTAGCCACACACATCCTTTATAAGATTATTGATAAGTCTTTCCAACCATATACAAGCTCAATTACTTCTTTCCCAACCAATGTATCTTGTAGTCGGTCAATTTCTATCGCTCCGAGTGATTGATAAAAATGCTTTGAAGGATTCTCCTCCAATACCAACACCGTCATTGAACCAATTCCATCATTAGTGAACTGTTCAATTAACGGCTTCACTAGTTGGCGTCCAATCCCTTTCCCTTGGTACTCCTGCAGAAGGTAAATCGCATATAATTCTCCCTCATACCCTGGGTAGTCTCCTGTTCTTTCTTTACCACCTGATGAAAAGCCAATGATCTCCCCTTGATGATTTTCAGCGACATATACATATCCGTTAGGGATGACACCATTCCATAATTCTTCGTGACTTTCATACGTTAGTGATTGTAGGTAATCTTCAGGGAAAATATGCTTATAAGTGGTTCGCCAGCTATCAACATGAACTTTGGCGATGCCCTTTGCATCCGCTGGTAAGGCTTTACGAATCATCATTCGGTCCTCTCCCCTCTTGAACTTCTTTATAGCTTCATTATATCAAGAAACCTTTCGTTCTCGGTTATGTATTTTTGATGATTAAATAGCAGATGGAACATACTAACACCAGGTGGTGATCAAGACGATGTATGAATTTTCTCAGATTGAACTAAAAGAACACGACGGTCAGATTATAGCTATTGTACATATGCATTTAGATAAACAAAATTTACTATCTGAGTTTAGTTCGGAAATTGGTGAGGAAAACGATAATCTCCAGCACTCAGCGAAAGGTTTTGTTAAAAAGCAATTCCCTGGTTTAAAGATTGCGAGGGTTCTCGTTGTTTCGGGTGCTATGATTCTTGCTAACTTCCCTTCATTAAAAACTTCCGCACATGAAGTCACTTTTAACATGAGTTATTTGTATTTTGGAAATACGAGCTCTTATATTTCGCAAGTTGATAAAACACAAGGAAACTTAAGTCAGGTGTCCCCGAGCTATTTTGATTTGAATGCGGACGGATCGCTCAAAATTACTTCTCAATTTGATGCGGCTTTTGTTACTCAAATGCACGCTCGTGGCATAAAAGTCGTCCCCTTTTTAAGTAATCATTGGGATCGAACCCTAGGACGGCAGGCGCTTAGCAACCGTGAAAAATTATCTTCTCAAATTGCCGAGTTTATTGTGAAAAATAATCTTGATGGAGTACAGGTGGATATTGAAAATGTGACAGATATCGATCGTGAAGCCTACACAGACTTGGTCCGCTTGTTACGGGAAAAACTTCCTGCAAACAAGGAGGTTTCGGTAGCTGTTGCTGCTAACCCGAACGGATGGACAAAAGGTTGGCATGGGTCCTATGACTACAAAGAGCTTGCAAAATATTCCAGTTATTTAATGATTATGGCTTATGATGAAAGCTATGCCGGTGGCCCTCAAGGACCTGTCGCAAGTTACGGCTGGGTGGAACGTTCTATCCAATATTCTTTGAATCAAGGAGTTGCTGCCGATAAAATCGTTCTAGGTATTCCGTTCTATGGCCGATACTGGAAAGAAGGTGAAGCGACAGGTGGAGCGGGTATTTCAAATCACCGGGTTGACGAAATGCTCGCCAAATATGGCGGTACGGTAACCTATGATGAAGCATCACAATCCCCTAAAGCAACGATTACGATTAAACCAGGAGACCCAACCATGACCATTGCTGGCAATACTCTTACTGCTGGTACGTATCATATTTGGTATGAAAATCATGAGTCGATTAAAGCAAAATTACAGTTAATCCATAAATATAATATTAAGGGTTCGGGAAGCTGGAGCCTAGGACAAGAAAGCTCATCCATTTGGCAATCGTATCGCACATGGTTAGCGCATGATGGACAGCTGGAAGTTTCTCCAGTTAGTGAAACTCAGCCAAAAGAGCAAACAGGAAGTACGGCTCCTTCTTCTGCCGTTACACATATCGTTCAATCTGGGGACACGCTATGGAAAATTGCAACTACTTACAAAATGACCGTTGACGAGCTGAAAGCATGGAATCAATTAACAGCAGATGCCATTTTTATAGGACAAGCATTGAAAGTAAAAAGCTTGCAATCCGAGCCTACCACTCAACAACCAGTAACTAGTGAACCAGCTGCAAATACACCCAGAGCAGTCTCTGCTCCAGTGCCAACAACACCGGCACCCGCACCTGCTCCAGCACCAAAACCAGCCGTAACGCCCCCAAGAGCACCGGCACCTGTCGTAGCAGCACCAGCAAAAAAATATCCAACCCTTCGTGTAGGATCAAGTGGCTCAGCCGTTACAGATATGCAAAATAAACTTAAGAAAGCTGGCATTTATAAAGGAAGTGTGCATGGTAAGTACGATACAAGTACGCGTAATGCTGTTATTGCCTTTCAGAAAAAATACAAGCTAAAAGCGGACGGTATCGCAGGACCTGCTACTTTGTCAAAGCTTGATGCCGTAATTGCCCCAACCCAATTTGCTACCGTACCAAAACCTGCTGCTGCGCCTGTTAAAAAGTACCCAACCTTACGTTCTGGTTCAAAAGGTTCGGCTGTAACGGATATGCAAAACAAGTTAAAGAAAAATGGTGTGTACAGAGGGAATTCACATGGCACGTACGATGCAGCAACAAGAAATGCCGTCATTGCGTTTCAAAAGAAATATAAATTAAAAGCTGATGGGATTGCAGGGCCAGTAACTCTCAGTAAATTAGATGCGGTAACCAAATAGGAGGATGAAGCTATGAAAAAAACGATGCATGTGTTTCTGGTAATCTTGCTCGCTTTTGTGGTAAATAGCCCAAGTATTACTGCGAAGGAAATGAAGAGCATGCCGTTACTTGGTGTAGGGGCTGCGGTTCAAGAGGGTCAAAACAAAGAATTTCTCATTAAAACAGAAGGATTCAAGGCCGGAGAAGGAATTGTTGCCACTTCTAAAGATTTTGAAACCAAAAACATCTTATTTCAAGTGGAAGTCAAAGGAACAGACCCGGTCATTTTAAAGATCGAAGAAACAGATGCTAGAGGCAAATTTTTAAAAGAAAAGGAACTGGAGGTCCCATTAACGAGCAATTGGAGCGTGAAGGAACTAGACTTTGTGCTTGAGAGTGAAACATCACAAATAGATGTATTTGTTTTAACAAAAGAGAAAAAGAAAACCGAATTTTCGGTAAGAAATGTGAATGTGACCGAACAGTGATGGAATCTAATTCTTTTATAGGGGTCCTGTTCAAAAAACTGGGACCCCTCCTTCCTCTTTTATCCTACAAACTGATAATACAGCTTTTTTGCTTCTGCAATATCCTTTGTTCCATGAATAAGCACACGTCCATCTGTAAAGAAAACAAGTCGGTGTTCTCCCTTAGTTAGGGACAGTAAATAATGATTTTTACTCACTTGGCCGTAGGGTTTTAATCGATTAGCAAGTGTTTCAAGATTTAAACTTGTGTTCGCCGCCGGTCGAATTTGTACGGTATTTCTTCCGCATAACACGGCTGTTTTTGTTGAATTGGTTTTATCTAAATACGGATAGATTGGAGTCTTTCCGCAAGACGGACAATCATCTTTTTTCATTTTTTCTACAGAAATCGATGACGATGAATTCAGCCATAGATCAAACGAATAAAGAGAGCCTCTAAGTGCTGCTAGATTTCCAGTAAGAAGCTTGAGTGCTTCTGTTACTTGGTGTGCAACGACGATTTGAACTGCGGGTGAAATGATGCCTGCTGTGTCACAGGTCATTCCACCTAGAGGAATACTATCTAACAAACATTGCAAGCACGGTGTTTTTCCAGGAATAATGGTAAGAGACAACCCATAGCTCCCCACACATGCTCCATAAATCCACGGAAGGTTCGCTTTTTGTGACATATCATTGATGAGCAGTCTTGTGTCAAAATTATCGGTTGCATCTAAAATAAGATCCACTCCAACGATTAACTGTTCCATCTCTTCGATGCTTACATCCATAACATGTGAAACCACTTCAACATCAGAGTTAATATCTTGCAGCCGTTTTTTTGCTGCCACAGCCTTCGGGATCCGATCACGAGCGTCTGATTCACTATATAGCTGTTGGCGTTGAAGATTACTCCATTCGACGTAATCGCGGTCGACAATGGTCAGTTTTCCTATCCCTGCTCGTGTGAGAGATTCAGCAAGTGCTGTTCCTAATGCACCTGCACCAATAATTAATGCGTGTGATTGCTGTATTTGTTTTTGACCTTCTTTCCCTATTGGTGAAAAAAGCTCCTGTCTCGAGTAACGGTCGTTCAAAATATCAACCTCCCCCAACAAAATGTACGAGTTCAATGTGATCCCCATGTTCAAGTATCATTGAGTCATAGCTATCTTTTGCAACGATGTCTTTGTTCCGTTCTACAATGACAACCTTTGGATTCAGCTCGTAAGATTCAATTAGTGTCATGATTGTATTTGTTCCTGTTCCTAATAATGTTTCTTTTCCATTAACGTAAATAATCATCTAGCAATCACCTCAAGTTCTTTATGATAACTGACAGCAGCTCTTACTGGATCATCCGCTCCAAAAATACCCGATAAGACAGCCACTCCACTAGCACCTGCCGTAAGTACGTCCTTTACATTTGAAGGGACCATTCCCCCGATTGCAATGACAGGAATAGCTACGTAGGCAGTGATTTCTTGTAAAGCATACAGACCACGAGGACGCAGTCCAGGCTTAGAAGTACTTTCGTAAACATGGCCAAATAGTAAGAAATCGGCACCCCTTTTTTCTTTTTCCAAAGCTTCACTGAGCGAATGTACGGAGCATCCAACTCGTAACATCGGATAATGCTTTTTTACCATTAGTACATCTTCGCCTCTATGGGAAAGCTGCACCCCACCAACTCCTCCAGCTAACGCCACACTTGACGATCCATTTAGTATCACCTTTGAAAGAGGGATATCAGCTTCTTTCATGCCTTGAATGAAGTGAAGAATTTCTTCTGGTGACCGATGATTCTCTCGTAAATGAATCCAATCCACATACGAGTGAATTTTTCGGGCAATTTTGATCATTTCTGCTTTTTCTTGCTGTCCTGTTGAAATGACATGCAATTCTTTTTTCATCATACGCTCCTTATTTCATCGTATATCCACCGTCAACGATGATGGTTTGACCTGTAACAAATCGTGCCCAATTGCTAGCTAAGTAAAGTGCCGTTCCTGTAATATCTTCAGGTCGGGCAATTCTCCCTAGTGGTGTCTCAGCAACAATGACTGATTTCACTTCCTCCTTTGTTCGTTTACTTGCTTCTGTCGGGTACACTAGTCCTGGAGCAATACAATTAACGGTAATACCAAACCTTCCTATATCAGCGGCTAAGTTTTGTGAATAGGTCATGACTGCTCCCTTGGCTGTGTTATAGTCATGGTAAGGTACAATCGGGCGATACAATAAATTGGTTGTCATATTAATGATTCGACCGAAGTTGATGTCTTTCATATGCGGTATCGAGTATTTACACATAAGATAGGTCCCCTTTAACGAACCATCGATTTGCCTTTGATAATCATCCCACTCTACTTCCCATGCCCATTTTCTTTCTGTAGGATCAAACAGGTATCCATAGAGGGCATTATTAACTACGATGTCGATCCGATCAAACTCATCCATTACCATGCTAATTAATCTTTTTACATCGTTTTCATTCGTAACATCCGCTTGAATCGCTAGACAGTCCACTCCATATTCTTTTTGTAATTTTTCCGCAAGTATTTCTGCCTTTTCTGCATTTTTTAAATAATTGATAACTACATGACACCCTTCGGAGGCGAAGCTTTCAGCAAATGCAGCTCCAATGCCTCGGCTTGAGCCCGTGATAACACATACCCTTCCTGCTAATGAGAGATTCACATCAACACCCCTTACTTCAGCTGCTCAACAAGTTCGTTCGTTGTAAGGTCTTCAATATTGACCGTTTTTTGTAATAAACCCATTTCTACGTAAGACGCTTCAACCTCTTTTAATACAGTAAAGTCGAACATACCGAGTCCTTTGTTGTTCTTACTTGTTTGGTTTCTAATAGCAATAATCTCTTTGTTTCGTGTGACATCGGTACCGTCCACTGCATGCTTCGTTGCAATATCAGCCGCCTCATCTGGATTTTCCATCGTATACTCTATGCTATCTTTATAGGCCTGGAGAAAACGGATAAGCAGCTCTTTCTTTTCGTTAAACACCTTTTCAGTAACAACAAACACATCAGATGGAGTATTTAGTACATCTTTCACTTCAACGATATTTACTTCGCCTAAGCCCTTTTGCTTGGCGTCATATAAACCGGTATCTGTAGCAGCAGTTGCAGCCACTTGTCCTTCCATTAAGGGAGCAAAATTAAGAACACCTGTTGCCGTTACGGTTATTTCCTCTTCCTTCACCCCTGCGTCATGCAAAAGCACTTGTAAATTTTGATATGTCCCACTTGCTAGGCTATAAACACCGACGTTTTTTCCTTTTAAATCCTCTATCGATTGGATATTGCTTTCCTTTAAGGAAACCAAGTTAAATACGTTTTCAGGATAAATATTATAAATGATCTTCAATTTTTCGCCTTTTTCGGCTGCTAACAGGACGGCTTCTAGGTTTGCGAAAGCAATATCAGCATTTCCAGCCAGGATGTTCTTAACCGCATCTCCTCCACCAGCACCAGGTATGTATTCAAATGTTAGATTTTCTTTTTCAAAAAAACCTTTTTCCTCAGCCACATATAAGTTGCTCTGTTCGACAATTGGTTTGCTCCATGAGGCCATTCGAATCGTTTCCATTTGTTTTTCCGTTTCCATTGGTTGACTACTTTCCTTTGAACAACCTGCTACTATGACTGTTAAAACTAGTAAAATAGGTAGTAATAATTTAGTGAATTTCACGAGTTTTTCCTCCGATAAGTTGTATATTTTCTTAAAAAAAGATGTTCGACGGCATATATCGAAGCGTACAAAAGAATGCCAATAGTTGTTAAAAGGATAAAGGCAGAAAATAATAATGGCGTATCCATCATTCCTTGTGCCACGATAATTAACGCACCCAATCCCTTATTCGCACCGATAAACTCACTAACAACCGCTCCAACCACACTAAGGACAAGCGCCACCCTCATACCCGAAAGCAAGTAAGGGATGGCAGTCGGTAGCTGCAGTCTCCACAAGGTTTGCCATTTGCTTGCTTTTAATAGCTGAAAAAGGGCTAACCGGTCCTTGTCGACTACTAATAAGCCCGTTATGGTACTTTCAAATAAAGGAAAGAAGCTGATTAATGCGACAATCAAAATCTTTGGCGTATATCCGTACCCAAACCATAGAATGAGAAGCGGAGCTAAAGCGACTTTTGGCATCGCTTGTGTTGCGATAATATAAGGCTTCAGAACAAGTCGAAGGGTGTTCGACTGTGAAACCAATAGGCCTAGCCCGATTCCGATGAGAGCACCTACAAAAAATCCGCTAATAATTTCAACTAGGGTTGTGAAAATATGTGGCAGAAAATACCCACTAAGTAACAGGGTGAAAAGATTTTCTGCAATCGTTGTTGGTGTGGGTAAAATTAACGGTGATATTTTCTTCACCTTTACAATCATCTCCCACAAAATAAGCAAGGAAATAAATAGTAGAGTCGAATATAGATAGATTTTCTTCATAGTTGAAGCCTCTCATTCATATCTTGCTGAAAGTTGAAAAAAGACTGATCAAATAAAATAGACTTCTGTCGTGGTCGAGTAAACGGTACTTGGTACTCTTGAAGAATTCTTCCAGGTTCCCCACCTAGAAGAATAATCCGGTCAGACAGGAAAAATGCTTCCTGCAGATCATGAGTGACAAATAATACGGTTGGTTTGTACGTATTGATTAATTCATTAAGTTGAACATGTAACTGATCCTTGGTAAAAGAATCTAGTGCAGAAAATGGTTCGTCCATCAAAAGGATTCGTGGCTTATCAAGTAAAGCTCGTACGATTGCCACTCTTGACTGCATTCCTCCCGAACACTCATATGGAAATTTATGAATCGCATCCGTAAGTCCGACACGATCTAGCATTTCCTTTGCCTTATGCATATCTTTTTCTGTCAATTTTCTCTTTAACTGGAGTGGAAGTACGACATTTTCCAAGATCGTCTTCCATTCTAGCAAAATAGGTTTTTGAAAAACGTATGAAAGCTCTTCGACCGGTTCTTTCACCTCATGTCCGCCTATTGTAATCATTCCAGTGGTAGGCTTTTGCATTCCTGCAATCATTTGGAGCAGACTCGTTTTTCCGCAGCCACTTTTTCCAACGATGCTGATGAATTCCCCTTCCTTCATATCAAGGGAAAATTGACGGATTGTATCCTTTTGATCTTTGTCATAGGTAAGACCAATCTCTTTTAATTGTATATATGGTGGCTGCATTTCCATTCTCCCCTTATATTCGGTTCGGATCATACGCATCCATTTCGATTTCTATGCTAGCCTCCACGTCGACCCAACGAACCAAATCGGCTAAATGAGGTCTGCCATCATGATGCCAACCAGGTTCTGGTTCTCCCATTCTGCCTAGAAAGGTAAGTCGATTGACTCCACATTGACCGAGCACTTCTATGATGGAACGAAAGTTGTTTGGAGTGCAGGCGACCCCAACGGTTTGTAATAATCCTCGTATTTCATTAAGATAGGAAGGTACATCGACAATGGACTGAACGGGAATCACATACACAAAGCGGTTTAATGGCGATATCGGAAACGAAGTAGCTTTCTTATCGTAAACAACCGTCCAAGAAGTACTTTTCTCGCTTTCGAAAAGTGCTATATCTTTCGTTTGAAAGGCTTGAAATTGAAAGGTTGAGCGAGTCTGAATGATCGCTTGATTTTCCTGTTCGCTTAATCTAGCTCTTGGCATTTTCACCTCATAATTATTCATTTCTTGCGCTAGCAAACTAGCAAATTCACGTACCGAGACATTCCCCTTTTCCTCGACAAAAAAGACATGAGGAGAAAGACAGGCTTGTTGATCAAATTGAGAAGCATCCTTCGCAGCCCTCCTGGCAGTTTCGGTTACGAGAACACGCTGTAAGCAGCCTTTTGCTATAAAGCCAGCACTTAGTTTATGTCCATGTGCATGTAGATTGACGTGAGGTGGAACTTTTTTTCTAATAGAATCAATGGACTTCTCGCTTCCATATGCGATCACTGCTTCTGACGAAGAGAATGCTATACTCTCTAATTCTTCTTCTCCACCTTTCCACCAAATGATGGCGATTGATTCCGCTAAGTCTCTGTCAATCTCTCTCAATGTTTCAACAAACAGAGAAGGAAACAAAGGCTCGGAGGAGGAGAGCTTCCCAAGTGTACTAGACTTAACTAAAAGACTACTCACTAAACTCCATAGCGGCAAGGCAGGAACATTTCCGGAAAATACATGCGTAATGAGCTCTGGTCCATATGCTCTTGTTAAGCCTCCTGATGAACGTGGACGAAAGCCGTCAAGGACGAGAGGATTGGGGAAATCCACCTCTACCATTCTTTGCAGCTTTTCTTTACGAAAGGAACGTAAATACGAATCTAAAAACACACGTATCATTTCCGAGTCATATCCCGTTACAATTGGAAGAAGCTCTTCCGCTAGTTTTCTATAGTGATAGTTCGGGTCAAGCCAGAGTTGAATGGCTTGGTCAAGGATGTCAATAATGTCATTCGTTTTCCGTGCTTGTAGCTTTAGTTGCTGCTGTCTTAGATGTAAAACGACTTGTTTCAGTTCCTCACACGTAAGTTTTGGTACAAGAAGTGTTAGAGAATCAAACGTACGTTCTTCATAAGATGGTGAGATCATGCTTGGGACACAACCAATTTTTAGTTCCATTTACTTACTCCGTTACGAAACTGCTCTACGGCGAGGGAACAGCCCTTTGCTTCTGCCCCTTCGCTTCTTCCTAACAAGTAAAATCCATCTTTTTCTGCAATCCCCAAGTCCTCCGCCATAACCCCAAGGACCGAATGGAAGTTGGCTAAATCATAATGAACGAGAATTCCTCGCTCTCCATCTTGTACACACAAACCATTTTCCGGATTGATGACAACTGTTCTTACCCAATGAGGGGCTTTTTGTCGACCAGATCCGTTTTGATCGTAGAACTGGGAGCTTAGTTCAGTCATTCCATACATGTTCACACAATCCTCAACGGGTAAGTTAAACGCTTCTGCCACCATTTGTTTAAATTGATCTGAACTCATTTCGATGGCTCGACCCTTAGAACCACCTGTATCCATTAAACGGCTTCCTTTTGGTAATTGAAATCGGAGGTTTTTGTCTTTCGTGTACTCAACAAAATGGATAAAGGAAAACGTAGCCCCTAACAAATATACAGGGGTGTTTGTACGTTCAGATTCTTCAATGAACGAGACAAGCTTTTCGAAATCATAAGCTCCATTGCTAGCGATATAAACACTCTCCTCTGTTCCGTAGTTGCGAATGGCTGTATACAAATACTGTGACAGAGAGGAATTTGGCATTTCCGTTGGATTCGGAAATAGTATAGCCATTTTCACTAGGTTCTTGTCTTTCATGATATTTTCTTCAAAATGAGTTTTCATTGAAGAAGTCCACACCTCTAAGTCACGGTGAAAATTTCTCCCTTGATTTCCACTTGTCGTTCCGCTTGTTTGAAAATACGTCTCCGCCTCTTCAATCGGTGTACAAGCAATGTCGGCCTCCTTAAAAGCACTTACTGGTACAGGAGGAATTTGCTGATACGATTCAACCATCGATGGGTTAATCTTTCTTGATCGACAAAACTTCCTGTAAATACGATTATTTTCGTACTGATAGGCGAAAACCTGTAAAGCTAATGAATCAAATGAATCTCTTTCTTCATCTTCAATAAAAGTGAGAATTCTTTGCTTGATATCTTCATAGTGCATGATGTGGCTCTCCTTATGATGAATGTGTCAGTATCTCCCAATCTTTTACGACAGGTTGGTAGCCAAGTTCTCTTAATGATTCCTTTACCTCAGCCACACTTCTTTTGTCCGATATTTCAAATTGGCTATGTGTGTGTTCTTTATTGGCATAGCCCCCAACAACGGTTGATGAGGCGGCAGACATTTTGGTCACTCCCAATGGAAGTAAGTGACGTCTTAGATCCGCGCTTTCTCTCGTTGATAGAGTCATACCTGCACGTGGTAAAAATAAACGGGATGCTAGCATTGCTTGAACCAAATTTTTATCTGTTACATCAACCTTTGGTTGAAAGCCACCAAGGTTTGGCCGAATTCGAGGAAATGATAGAGCAATATCCGTTTCAAGATAATTTCTTTGTAAATAATGACCATGAAGTCCAGTGAAAAAGACTTCCTTTCTCCACTCATCCATTCCTAGTAGTGCTCCGATATTGACGGATCTCATGCCAGCTTGAGCACCTCTTTCTGGTGCATCTAGTCGATAGCGATAATTCCGTTTCGGTCCCTTTAAGTGATGCTCTTTATAGATTTCTTCGTTGTACACCTCTTGATATACGGTTAATCCATCAATACCACGAGCAACAAGTGTTCGGTACTCTTCAGTGTCTAATGGCTGTATCTCAATGGATAAAGAAGAAAAATACTTTTTCATCACATCAATCGTTTCACACAAATAATCGACTGAGGAATGTAGGCGAGATTCTCCCGTTAGCAGGATAATATGGCGTAAACCCATTTTGACAAGCGCCTTCGATTCTTCTTCAATTTCAGACAATGTCAGTTTTCTACGTGGAAAGTCGTTATCGATACTAAAGCTGCAGTACGTACATTTGTTCACACAATAATCGGTTAAATATAGTGGTGCGTATAATTGAATCGTACGTCCAAAATGCTGTACGGTACGGTTATGAGCGATTTGTGCCATTTCTTCTAAACAATTTTCAGCTGCTGGAGATAAAAGAATTAAAAAGTCTTCTGTATGAAGTCTCTCTTTTTGCAAAACCTTTTTTACGTCTTGAGTGGTGATGGAGGAAAAAAAGTCGTCAAATGGGTAATTTTTTATTTTTACATATTCATCATAAAATGACATTTCACTCACCTACCCTAAAAATCCTGTTAATGGAGATGACGCTTGTGCTGTCGTTGTCGTCGGTCCTACTCCACTTAGGTAGGCTTTCCTTCCAGCCTTGACTGCTAGATCAAAGGCGATGGCCATTTCAACGGGATCCTTTGCTGTAGAAATGGCTGTATTTACCAGTACAGCGGCTGCCCCCATTTCCATCGCTTCGGCTGCTTCAGATGGCTTTCCGATTCCTGCATCAACAATGATTGGAAGCTCTATTTCTTCTATTAAAATTTGGATCAGTTCCTTCGTCCGAATTCCTCGATTTGAACCGATCGGAGATCCAAGTGGCATGATGGCTGCTGCTCCAGCATTTTGCATCGCTTTTGCTGCCATTAAGTCAGGGCTCATATAAGGTAGAACGACAAACCCTTCATTCGCTAGGATGTCAGTTGCCTTAGCCGTTTCGTAATTGTCGGGAAGCAAGTACTTTTGGTCGGAAATGACTTCGATTTTAATCCAATTACCCATACCGGCTGCTCTTGCAAGTCGTGCAATTCGAACCGCTTCGTCTGCGGTTCTTGCTCCCGATGTGTTCGGAAGTAAAATCATGTCTTTAGGAATGTCTTCTAGAATGTTCTCTTCTCCAGTAGCATTCAAGTCGACTCGTCTTAAAGCGACAGTAACAACCTGTGAACCGGATTGAGTTAGTGCTTCTTTCATTAGCTTGTGATTATAAAATTTGCCTGTTCCTGTTAGTAGACGGTTATGTAGCTGTGTGTTTCCAATCGTTAATAAGTCGGTCATTGTGGTTCCTCCTATAGGTTTGTTTTGGATAACAAAAAAGACTTACCAATCTTGGCAAGTCTTCACATTCTTACATGGAGCTCTTCCTCATAATAGAGCTCACGCAAAATGATTGCTTCCCTACGTTGGTTCTAACCAAATCAGGTTCAAGGGTTGGAAAGTTTCCTCTCAGCCTTAAGGCACCCCTAGCTAATTTTGTATTTTATTTGATTCCGATTTTTGCTTTATTTCGTTTGTAAGCCCAATGATTGGTTGGACCGTGACCGGATCCAATGTTTAGATCATCCTCAATGGCTGCCTGTATAAAGTCTTTTGCCACTTGCACCGCTTGAACAACCGGGCTTCCTTTTGCGAGTTGTGCGGTTATCGCAGCGGAAAAGGTACAGCCTGTGCCATGAGTATTTTTTGTGGAAATACGACTCGAAGTAAAGGTGTGAAATTGCTGTCCATCATATAAAAGATCAATCATTTCTTCACTTCCTTGATCATGGCCGCCCTTAATCATGACAGATTCAGCACCCATGACATGAAGCAATTTTGCTGCTTGCTTTCGGTCATCCATCGTCTCAATTTTTATTCCTGTAAGCACCTCTGCTTCGGGAATATTTGGAGTAACGATAGTCGCGAGTGGCAGTAATTTTTCTTTTAATGCTTTTACTGCTTCGTTTTGTAAAAGTGAAGCTCCACCTTTTGCAATCATCACCGGATCTACGACGATGTGTTTCATCTCATAAAATTCTATAAATCTCGCAACCGCCTCAATGGTGTCACTGTTAAATAACATCCCGGTTTTGATCGCATCTGGACGCAAATCTTCAGCAATCGATTGGAGTTGTTCTTTAATTCCTTCCAAAAGAACACTATAGACACCTTGTACCCCTGTTGTGTTTTGTGCGGTTACAGCTGTTATCACTGACATTCCGTACACATCTAGTTCTTGAAATGTCTTCAGATCGGCCTGTATGCCAGCCCCTCCACCACTATCTGAACCTGCAATGGTTAATGCCTTATTTACCATAGTGAATGACCTCTCTTTGACTAAAATTCATCAACTAATCTACGTAAAAGCTTGGTATGCTGTTGGATATGACTGGTTCGACAAATATCGGAAATGATCGCTAGGCCATTTGCTCCTGCTTTCATAACGGTTTCTCCGTTGACAGAATTAATTCCACCAATCGCAACAAGAGGCAGAGAGATTCCTGCGTTACGAAATTCAGAAAAGATATCCAAGTTTTGTTGTTTTTCGGTATCCTCTTTTGAAATCGTAGGATACATCGGTCCAATTCCTAAGTAATCAGCTCCGTCTCGAACAGCTTGAAGTCCCTCTTCAACCGTATGAGTTGATACACCAAGAATTTTGTTAGGACCGATTGTCTCTCTCACATATTTTGCATTTTCATCGTCCTGGCCAACATGAACTCCATCAGCATCAAGAGCAATAGCGAGTGGTAAATCATCATTGACGATAAATGGTATCCTATGTTTCGCGCAGAGTTCTCGTAGTTTTTTTCCAAGCTCGTACTTCTCTATCTCTCCAAGAGAATTGCTCCCTTTTTCTCGGTATTGAAAGCACGTTATTCCACCTTCAATCGCTAAAGCTAACGTTTCTTCAGGTGTTCGATCCATGCAATCTTGACTGCCCATAATAAAATACAGTTTTAGAAATTCCATTTTCCCTATGCTCCTTATATGGTTGTGACTTTTGAATACACTTTGGCAAGGTCTACCACATCAGAGGATGAAGTGAGCATAAGTTGGTTAAGAAATTCCATCTGGAAAGTGCCTACATGATGGTCTCCTGTCGCTAAAACTGCACGCTCAGCAACTGCTCCATAAAAGGCTGAGGCTCCTGCAGCCGCTAGTAAATGATTAGTTTCAACACTTACAAACGCTCCTACGACTGATGAAAATAAGCAACCAGTCCCAGTTACTTTTGTTAGAAGGGGATGCCCGTTTGAAATAATAATCGATTCTTCACCATCAGAAACAACATCGTCTTTTCCGGTAACCACAACGGTCATATGTAATTTTTGTGCTGCAATACGAGCGAGATCTGCGATATTGCCTTCACCTGTTCCTACGTCAACTCCGCGTGTCTGCCATTCTTCTCCAATCACGTTGGCCACCTCGGCAGCATTTCCACGTAATATGCTAACGTTCACTTCAGATAGAAGTCGTTTAACGGTATTTGTGCGGTATGGTGTTGCACCAGCTCCAACAGGATCAAGCACGACTGGAACTCCTTTTTCATTCGCAGCTTTACCAGCGATGATCATCGCTTCTACTTCAGGTTCCCTTAATGTGCCGATATTGAGCACAAGGGAGTTCGCGATGCTTACCATGTCAGCTACTTCTTCTTTGGCATAGGCCATAACTGGTGAAGCACCAAGAGCTAACAACCCATTTGCAACAAAATTAGTGACTACCACATTCGTCATATTATGAACTAACGGTGATTGCTCTCTTACTCTATCAATTAATGTTAAAAATTCCTGACTCATTTTTCCCTACTCCTTTCGTATAAAAAACTATCACAAGACAAAAAAAGCCAGATTCTTATAGAACCTGGCATAGTTACGAAACAATAAACATTCATCTTCGCAGTAACTACTTCCCTCCGCTGGTATGAGCCAGATCAGGTTCCAAGAGTCGAAAACTGAATATTGTTTTCTCTCAGCCCGAACGTACGGGCCCCCCTAGTAGATATCATATAAAACTATAATTCCATCATAGTGGAAGGTTTTTCATAACGCAACTATAAATTATTTAAAAAGTAAAAAAGTTCCCCCTGTACCAACAGGAGGAATCCTATTAAATCGTAAATTTCCTTAAAACTTCTTTTAAGCTAATCGCCATTTCATTAACTGTCTGAACAGATGAAGCGATTTCCTCCATCGTTGCCAATTGCTCTTCAGCTGATGCAGCAACTGCACGTGAGGAAATGGAATTAACCTTTGCAATTTCTATTAGAACTTCAATATTGGCAGTTACATAGTTGGAGCTTTCCGTCATTTTTTGCACATATTGATGAATAGACTGAATCGTCTTACGTATGTCTGTGATAGAGTCAGTAATTTGTGTAAAAGATCTTCCCGCCTCGTTTACAGCAATTGACCCATTTTCTACCTCAAGTGTGCTCTTTTCCATCGCCTTTACAGCTTGATTTGTACCGGTTTGTATTTTTAAAATAAGATCAATAATTTCGTTAGAAGAGCTCTTAGACTGTACGGCAAGTTTACGCACCTCATCAGCAACAACAGCAAAGCCTTTCCCATGCTCACCAGCCCGTGCTGCTTCAATTGCAGCATTTAAAGCGAGTAAATTGGTTTGATCAGCAATACTTGTGATCACTTTCGTTATTTGACTAATTTCCTTTGATTGACTACCAAGGTTATCAATCACTTCTGACACTTCTAAAACTGAGTCATGTATTTGCGTCATTTGCTTAATCGCATGCTGTACGACCTTGTTTCCGTTTTTAGAGACTCCGTCGACCATAGTGGCTGAAGCTTCCAGTTCTTCTGATGAAAGGGTTAGTGTTTCTTGAATCGTAGCCAATGTGTTCATTGTATGTATGGTTTCATTTACACTTTCTAATTGTTTATGAGAGGCGGTGGCCACCTCTTGAATGGAATAAGTAATACTTTCTGCCCCTTTCGCTGTTTCCTCTGAGCTTGCTGTTAAATCCTCCGCAGACGCAGAAACCTGTGTGGTTGTTTCATATGCTTGGGAAATCAATGCTCGAAGGTCTTTTACCATCCGGTTGAAAGTAATGGTTAACTCACCAATTTCATCATTTGATGTGATCTTCATATCTGCTTGACTAAAATCCCCTTCTGCAACCACTTGAATTCTCTCTGATAAACGACGGATCGGACCGTGAATAGAATTCATTAATACAATGGCAACTAATACGGAAATACCAATAACTATTATTGTAAGGATCATTGTCCAAAGTTGGACTTGATTTCCGTTAGACATGATTTCTTCTCCCAGCTGTTCTACGCTATTATTTTTTTCGTCAGCTAAAGCTTTTAATTTTGCCATCGTTTGTTCTGCTTTAAACTTTTCAGAACCAACATTAAGTAATGCTTGACGCTTTTCTCCGCTATCAAACACGTCAAAAGCATCCTTCATCATAATCTCATTCCATTTGGCACTATCGGAAATGACCTTTTTTACTGTGTTTTCATCTTTGTTCCCCGCAACGTAAGTCAATAACTTTTCTTCTAACTGTTTACTAAGCTGTACATTGCTTTCAAAGCTTTCCTTTGCCTGGGGAGAACCTTCAAGCATGTACTCATTTACGAGCCTTAATCGCTCAGCCATGAAAAATCGTAAATCTTGTAAATGATTTAATTGCTGTGATTCTTCTAGAATAAGTGATTTTGCTAATTCATTTGCCTTTTGGGTATTGATCATGGAGTATATAGCTAGTCCACTAGAAACTAGTAACACTAGCCCGAAGCTAAGCATGATTTTTTTTCGAATACTTTGTGGTTGAATTCGAATTTTTAATATCGGAAAATTCTTCATACTGCCAATACGTTGTTTTAACCATATTCCTAAAGACCTCAATCCCTACACTTCCTTCACCCGTTGTCCCATTCATTATGGCAAAGGAATATTAAGCAATTGTAAAGGAACTGTAAGTATTGTATAAAAAATACAACTATATACCTGATTCTTAAGAACTATTTGAGAATGAAAAAACCTAGGAAATGGTGGTATTTCCTAGGCAAGCGCAGGTTATGACATTTCTCTGCAAAATTCCTTATCCGACTAATCGATTAGTAAGTTTTTTGACGTATAGAGATAAAAAGACGCTTCGAGATAGACTAAATAAGATAAACGCCATCCATACTCCGTGGTTTCCAAAGACAGGTACAAGTAATACAATCGCTGCTAAAAACACAAGTAAAGCGATGAAAATAGAATTTCTCACCGATTTCGCGTCCGTTGCACCAGAAAAAATGCCTTCTAGTTGTAATCCCCAAAATCCGACAAGTGGAAATATTAACATCCAAAATAAGAATACATGAGTGGTTTCTCTAACCTCGTGAATCGTCGTGAATAATGAAACGATAAAGTCTCCAAACAGGAAGGTCAAAAGGGATAAACAAATAGCTGTCGCAAATCCCCAGGTTGCAGAAAGGGATAAGGCTCGAAAAAATAGAGAGCTGTTCTTTCCTCCAAACGCTCTTCCCACTAAGATGCTTGTAGCATTAGCAAATCCACCGAAAAAATAGGCCATCACATAGTGAACTTGTAAAAGGATCGCATTTGCTGCTAATGTGAGCTCACCCATGCTTGCTCCTTTTGAGGTGAAAATTCCAGTCATCGTGACTAAACATAATGTTCGGAGAAAATGGTCACGATTCACAAGAAACATTTGAACTAGGGTGTCCTTCTTGATTAACGCAGCATACGAAGGAATAAAGAAACGACTTTTATTTGTATGATAAATAATGAACATTCCAACTAAAACGGAGGACACTTCAGCGATTAATGTAGCATAGGCGACGCCTGCAACCCCCATATGTAAGCCCAGTACAAAGACAATATCAAGCACGATGTTTAATAGGTTCATACCAATTTGCAGGAACAAGGACATTTTTACTTTTCCTAAGCCGACTAGCCAACCGATGGTTACATAGCTCAATAGAATAAACGGTGCTCCCCAGATACGAATGTGAAAGTAAGTTTCAGCCAAGACATTTGTTGATGCATTTCCTCCCATCAGGAGAAGGGAAAAATGGATGATTGGCTTTTGAAAAAGGATGAAAATCAAACCCATTAGAATAGCAATAATTATCGGGCGGTAAAGAGCAAGCATAATACCTTCTTCATTTTTTGCTCCATCGGCTTGTGAGGTGAAGCCACTTGTCGTCACTCGTAAAAAGCCGAGCAGCCAGTACATCGTATTAAAAATAACGGCAGCAATTGCGACGCCGCCTAACGCCGTAGGGTCTTGTATTCTTCCAACGACGGCCGTATCTACCACCCCAAGTAATGGTGTAGAGACCCCAGATATAATTAAAGGAAAAGCTAGTATAAAGTATTCGCGATGAGTACATGTATGTGAATAACGGTGAACCATTTGTCTAACGGAAGCTAAGTTCATACTACTCCCCTTTCTTACAGCATAGCAGCTTGTAACAATGTTTTTGTATAGGAATGTCGTTCAGGAGCAAACAGGTCGGATAGTTGGAAATTATCGACCAAGCACCCTTTTTTCATTACAAGGATTGTATCACATAAATTGGTGACTGCTCGTATATCGTGAGAAATAAACAAAATCGACATTCGTAAGGTTCGCTGCAATGTTTTTAATAGTTCAATGATATGCACTTGCACGGACACATCTAAGCTGGCAGTTGCTTCATCACAAACTAGTAAAGCAGGTTCAATACTTATGGCACGTGCAATACACACTCTTTGTTTTTGCCCGCCACTCAACTCACCGGGATAGCGATCAACCATATCCTTATCTAGTCCAACCATTTCAAGCAATCTCTCTGCCTTTTCACGATTGGTATACTTTCCTGGCGGGAAAAAGGAAGGCGTAAAATTTTTAAAGTTGTTGAGTGGTTCAAGTAAACTTTTCCCAATTGGTAGTTTAGGATTCAAGGCACTACTTGAGTCTTGAAATACCATTTGGATATTCTTTCGGTAGGTGCGAACATCCGATCGTTTTTTAGGAGGGATCTGTTGTTCATTAAATGTGATACGTCCTTGTTTATAGGTTTCGAGACCAAGAATAAGTTTCGTGAGTGTACTTTTTCCACTGCCGCTTTCCCCTACAATTCCAACAACTTCTCCCTTCCCTATTTGGAAGGATACGCTCTGTAATGCCGCAATATTGTTTGTATATACTTTTGAAACATGTTCCACTTTTAGTAGACTCATACTGATTGAGCTCCTTGATAAGTATGAAGATGATTTTCTCCTGGAAGTGACAACAAACACGAGCATAATTTTTTCGTATATGGATGCTGGTGTTCACAACGGATTTGTTCCGGTGACCCTTCCTCGACGATTCTGCCGTTTTGCATCACATAGATCCGGTCGGTTCGTTTGTAGGCTTGGACGAGGTCATGTGTGATAAATAAAACCGCACAGCCTGTTTTTTTTCTGACTTTCTCAATCGCATCTAGCACCGCTTCCCCTGTTATAACGTCTAAAGCGGTTGTTATTTCGTCACAAATCAGCAATTTTGGTTTAAGGGCTAATGCTAATCCAATAGCAACTCGCTGGACTTGCCCTCCACTTAATTGAAAGGGATAGCTATGGAAGATTTGTTTGCTATTCAAATGTATTTCCTCGAGAACATGAAGAGATAACTCCCTCGCCTCTTTTTTACTTATGGAATAGTGTGCCCGAATCGCTTCTACCATTTGCTTTCCTACTTTTATAAAAGGGGTAAAGCTACCACGATAATCTTGGAAAACACTTCCTATCTCGCTACCTAGCAGTTGATGGTGGCTACTTTTATCCAAAGAAAGAAGGTTCCTATTTTGGTAGAATACGTGACCAGTAACCATCATATTGGGAGCTAATAAGCCTTGGACCGTCCTTGCGGTTAGACTTTTTCCACTGCCGCTCTCTCCGATCAGTGCGACCATTTCCCCTTTATTCACTTCTAAGTTGATAGCTTGTAGAAGTATCTGATGATCATCTTTCGTTTTTATTGATAGGTTTTGTATAGATAAAAGACTTTCCTTCACAGAAGATTCCTCCTTTTTCCCGCCTTAAAATAACCTTTTAACCCATCTCCAAGAAGATTACAACATAGAACGGTTAGTAAAATAGCTATTCCTGGATAGACCATAAGAGATGGATGCACTTGAAAGAAGGTTCTTCCTTCATTCAACATGGCTCCCCATTCGGGTAATGGTGCTTGAGCACCTATTCCAATATATGAAAAAGAAGAAATCAGCAAAATGATTTTACCAACATCAATGGCAGCCATAACGACAATCTCAGAAAAAATTTGTGGAATGATATGCAACCGTATGGTATTAAAGGTACTAGAATAAGAGAGCCTTGAGGCAAGGACAAACTCCTTCTGTTTCTCTTCTAACACCAAACCTCGAACAACACGAGCATAGACAATCCATTTTACGAGGACAATCGCAATTACAATATTGGTTAAGCTGGGTCCTAGGATTCCTGCTATCGCGATCGCTAAGATTAAATCAGGAAAAGCGAGTATTCCATCTATGACTCTCATGAAAAAAGCGTCCATCTTCCCGCCGATATAGCCTGATAGCAAACCGATAGGAATACCTATACACATTGCTAGCAAAATGATAAGGAGTCCTAGTCCAATCGTTAATTTGGCTCCATATACAATTCGTGCGAAAATATCTCTTCCCATATGATCCGTACCGAGCCAATGATCGGTTGATGAGGTACTAAGCCGGTTGGCCATATTAATATAAAACGGATCCTGTGTTCCAAAGAAACTGCCCAACAGAAAGAATATGGCTAAAATAGAGGTAAGAAGGATTCCTAGCACCATACTCAGGTTTCGCTTGTTTTTCATTATCCTGCCTCCTTTCCTTGCTGGACTTGTGGGTTAATCACCATATAAAGTAAGTCAACGAGCAAATTGGTTAGTACAATTAAAAAGCCAATCACAATAATAAAGCCTTGAATTAGTGGATAATCACGTTGGGTAACCGCTTGAACAATTAATTCCCCCATCCCTGGCCAAGAGAATAGAATTTCAATGACTGATAAACCACCTAGTAGACTTCCTAGACTAAGACCGAACATCGTTACGAGAGGAATGAGACTTCCTCGTAAAGCATGAAAGAAAAGGATTCTTCTTCTACTAATCCCTCTTGCTTTCGCACTTTCAATATAAGGACTTTGCAAAATCGTGATAAGACGTTCTCTTAACAAGGTAATGTACATTGGTGCCATGGCAATTCCGAGAGTGAATGAAGGCAAAACAAAATGGGCAATTGTCCCTCTCCCCATCATCGGTAACCATTGCAGTTTTAATGAAAAGAAATACATAAGCAATAAACCTAACCAAAAACTTGGGATGGAAGCACCTATAAGCGCTAACCAGCGACTTATGTAATCGGGCCATCGGTTTTCATGTAAAGCACTGACCACTCCTAATGGAATGGAAATGAGGAAAAGTACCGTTAATCCTCCCATTGCTAAAGCAAGAGTAGCTGGTAATCGCTCTAGTATTAGCTCAGAGACTGGTTTCTTTGAGATTAAGGATTCACCTAAGTCGAATTGGGCTACATTGATGATCCATTCTCCGTATTGCTTAAGAATTGGTTCATCAAATCCATATTCCTTTTTTAGCTGCTCCTCTTTCTCTGTGGTTACAGAAACATCATCTACCTTCAGGATGGACCGTATCGGGTCACCGGGAGTGATTTTCATTAACAAGAAGGTTAAAAAAGATAAAACAAATATCATAATAACCAGCTGTGACACCCTTGATCCAATCATCTTACCTACTCTTTTCAAAAATAATCACCTTCCTCACAAGAAAAGTGAAAGTGCCAAAGGACACTTTCACCCTTTTTTATTTAACCTCTAATTTGTTCGTTAAAATATAGTATTCTTCTGAACCGGGAGCCCAGTTTTTTACATGATTGCTCACACCTACAATAATATGAGGATGTACAACAAACGAATGAAGAACATGTTCTTGGATTAGCTGAACGGCTTCTTTTTCTAAATCCACGCGTTGCTCTAAGTTACTCGTAGTATTTAGTTGTAAAATAGTGTCCGTTAGTTCGGGTACGTTGATCTGTCCAGGGTTTAATGATCCATCTGGAACATACGCGGAGTTCAAGAAAAATCCACCATCACCACGAGGAGCGGTTAAATTGGAATACGTCGCAATATCCCAGTCTTCTTGCTTCTCCCATAAAAATGTATCGATATTTTCAACTGTGACAATATTGATTTTTATACCGACATTAGCTGCTTCTGCTTGTAAATATTGTGCAATTAGCGGTAGCTCAGGTCTTCCTTGATACGTAGCAACGGTTAACTCAAGTGACTTTCCGTTCTTTTCGAGTGTTCCACTTGCATTTTTTACATAGCCTGCTTCCTTTAACAGTTCCTCTGCTTTCACGGGGTTAGACTTTACCACTTCTGTATCAGACGAAAAAGCAAACATGGGGTTAAAGGGACCAGTAGCTTCTGTCGCATGGCCATTCATGATTTCATTTACAACGGTCGTTCGGTCTAACAGTAAATCTAACGCTTTTCTGACCTTTTTATCCTGTAATTGAGGATTGGTCGAATTGTATACAAGGAAATGGGCACGCAAGCTCATGATCGATTCAATATGAAGCTCCTTGTTGTCTTCTATCGGTTTTAGTGTTTCGGGAGGCAAATGATAGACGATATCTGCCTCTCCCGATTGAAGGGCTAACGCACGAACATTTCCGTCCGAATTAAATGTGACCGTTGCTTCATCGACTTTTGCTTTTCCCTCCCAATACTCCTCATAACTTACTAGTTTAATTTCTGATTCTGGTGTAAAACTATGTACTTGAAATGGACCAGTTCCAATCGGTTGCTCACTAATATGTTCAGAATCCACTTTAATTACCGAAGCGTTTGTATGAATTAATTCCGATAGAAAAGCTGGATATTCTTCAGTGGTTTGAAACGTAATATCTTGGCCATTAGCGGTGATGGACGCGATTTTTAAGTTAGAGTTCATTGCTTCATTCACTTCTAGTAATCTTTTAAATGATCGCTTTACTGCTTCAGCATCAAGTGTAGTTCCATCATGGAAAGTAACATCTTCTCGAATATGAAACTTCCATGTAGTTGAATCCACTTGTTCCCAAGAGTCGGCTAACCAGGGCTGAATTTCCAGGTTTTCATCAATCTTCACTAACGTCTCTGCGATTCCTGCCCGAACTCCCATCCAATCCTGATGCGGATCCAAGGTTTTTGATGCAAAGCTAAATAACAGTTTGACAGATTTCTTGTTTTCGCTTTCTTGAGAAGAAGTCGAACTGCTGCTACAAGCAGATGTAAAAACAATCACGAAAATAAGGAGTATGTAGGAAATATATGACTTTTTCAAAAAGACCCATCCTTTGTACATTATTTACAAACAGAAATCATTACGATTTAAATACCATAAATATTGGCAAATCGAAATGATTTCAGTTTACATTACTAAACTATAATGTGTTGAATTCAAAGTGTCAATAATAAATCGTAATTTTTACGATTTAATAGACAGTTTCACAAAAAAAGATGATCTCTTGGACAGAGATCATCTTAGCTTTATATTTATCATCTACATATTTCTTATTGAGAAGCGTTCTCTACATGAAGATCTAATGAATCAACATTTTGTCCATTAATAAACAATTTCCCATCTTTAATACTAAACGATTTGTCAAAGTAATAGTATTGGTCTGATTGGTAATCGTACACTGAGTTTAATAAATAGTCTCCTTCTGGAAGTCTAGCTTTGAAAATACCCTCTTGAATCCATGTATAGTAACCGGCCGTCCAGTTTCCATCCACAGAAGTGATTGCCACATATCCTTCATTTAAGAAGTATCCTTCCTTAGAAACGGTCCCTGTTAATGTAACTGGGGTAACTTCTATCGTAAGTTGACTAGCTATTTCTCCGTTTATATACAGTTGACCTTCCTTAACAGAAAATTCGCTTTGTGGGCTAAACAAAGTTCCGTCATGGAGATACACATCATACACTTTATACTCGCCATCAGGCAATCGCAGTTGGAATTTACCTTCTTCATTTGTCATTCCCCAAGCTTCCAAAGGGTTATCTGCATTGTTTATTTCCATGATATAAATACTCCCGTGTATTGCATTTCCTTCTTCCAATAATGTACCGGTTACTGATACAGGAGGCAGTAAAATGGTAAGAACATCCTGAGGTTGATCGTCAACATATGTTTGTCCGTTGATGATAGAAAAATCCTGATTTAAATTAGTGCTTGTTCCATCGTAGAGCTGAACATCAATAACAGAGTAATTCCCATCAGGAAGACGCATCGTAAAGGTTCCATCAGAGTTGACCTGTTTCCAGCTGTATAAATAATTATCTTTTGACATAACGGTTACATAACCTTCTGTAATTGGATGTCCACCTTCAACAATCGACCCGTGCAAACTTACAGGAGGGATTTGCAATTCTAGTAATTCTTGCTCTTCGCCGTCAACAATTACTTTCCCATTCTGAATATCAAAGGATGTGAAAAACGAAACCTCTTCTCCTTCATCAAATAAGTAAGCACTCGTTAACTGGTAGCTTCCATCTGTTAATCGAAGCGAGAAGACTCCATTTTCATTGGTTGTTGCGTAATAATTATAGGCGGATCCATCGTCAGAAAAGCTAGCAACACTCACTGACCCTTGAAGAGCAATTCCGGAATCTAGTAGTTTTCCTGAAAAAGTAACTGCCGGAACCTGGATAGTTAAAGTTGAAGTGATTTGCCCGTTTTGAACGATTTTTCCGTTTATTATCTCAAAAGGTAGACTAATTGTTGAGCTTCTCGTAGGTTCTTCAATAAATAGAACTTCATACTGCCCATCTGGAAGTCGGTATTGAAAATTCCCTTTTGAATCAACCTGCACACCGTAAGAGTAATAATCGTTTTCATCTTTCTTTTCAATCACGATATAAGCATTTTTAATTGGTGTTTTTCCTTCCAGGAGCGTTCCTTTTAAAGTGAGCTCAGGGATTGATAGATTGATATCTGTCACTTTTTGACCTGATATATATACTTCTCCATTCACAATATTGAAGGTTTGTTCATTCCATGAAGAATAGGTTTCATGATATACACTGATCGAATATGTTCCATCGACTAGGGATCGTAAGGAATACTCTCCCTTTTTATTGGTAAATGTTGCTTGAATGAAATCGGTATCATATTCTTCATCAGAAAGACGCTTTTCTAATATAACAGTCGCACTGGATATTGCAGCATTGGAATCGCTTACTTTCCCGTGATAAGCATTGGCAGGAATATTGATAGTTACATTCGTTTGCTGGACTCCATCGACATACACTTGCCCATTGGCAATTACTACTTCTAGTTCATATCTATAAAAGCCATCAGGGAATTCAATTCCATATAAATAATACGTTCCATCAGGGAGAGATGCTGAAAAACTACCGTTGCTTTTTGAAGTAACAGAGTAAATCTCTTCCTCATATTCATTGTAGTTAAAAAATAACAGCTCAGCCTTTAATCCGCTATGATCCTCTGATAATGTTCCGAATAGATTAGCAGACTTACTTGTTGGCTTTTTGGGCTCTTTTTTATTCGTAAGTGAAATTACTTCTTCGTTGATCCCTTTAACTTTTCCTTTCCTTACTTCGAAACTTTGATTTGTACTATACCAAGAGCTATTTTTACCCTTAACACCTTTTACCCCGTATGTACCATCTTTTAATTTTGTTGTAAAAGACCCTCTTGCATCTGTAACAGTTTGAATTAGTTTTGAGCTCCCTTTCTCTTGTATGAGAACAGTACTGTTTTTTAACAAGATGTTCCCGTCCATGATCGTCCCTGTAACAAGATTTGTGTCTTCCTTAGGTGACTTGTTTTTATCCTGGGTAGATGATAGGTTTGCGCTAGCCATTGTACTGCTCATTAGAAATACAATTACTAGCAAGATTAGCTTCATTGCCTTTTTCCCCATTTTTAATTCCTCCGAGATAAGAGTAAAAATAGAAAAAATAACCATTCTATTTTCCAATCTAAAATATTCGTGTAAGATTTACATTTTCCTTCAGACTATTTACTCATTTCCATGTACAAAAATAATATGAATTTACAAAAAATAGGACCAACCGTAATCAGTTGGTCCTTGTACTAATGATTTATTTAAACACGTCTGCCTCGTTCAAGTATCCATCCTTAATTACGGTATCACGAACGTTTTCGTTTGTGATGGCAATTGGATCTAAGAAGACTGCTGGTACATCAATTTTTCCATTGTTAATTTGGTTGTCAGTCTTTACTTCTTCTCCTTTTGCAACCATCATCGCCATTTCGGCAGACTTAATCGCTAATAGGTTGATCGGTTTATATACGGTCATCGTTTGTAGGCCTTGAACGACACGGCGAACTCCTTCAAGCTCGGCGTCCTGACCAGATACTGGAACGGTGCCAGCTAAACCAACGGCTGCTAATGATTCAATTGCTCCACCAGCCGTTCCATCATTGGCGGCAATAACCGCGTTAATGGCATTTCCATTTTTACTCAGGGCAGTTTTCATATTTTCCTTTGCAATGTCTGGGTTCCAATCATCTGTATACTGATCATGAACGAGCTTTACAGTTCCGTTATCGATCAAAGGCTGTAATACCTTCATAGCCCCTTGACGGAAAAGAATCGCATTGTTGTCAGATTCTGCTCCACCGATATAAGCGAAATTTCCGCTAGGTACTTTCTTTAGAATTTCCGTAGCTTGAATCTCCCCTACTTTTTCATTATCAAAGGAAATATAGTAATCAACATCGGCATTTTTTATCAGACGGTCGTAGGAAACCACCTTTACACCTGCTTCATGAGCGATTTCTACGATTTCAGCTGAAATCACTGCATCATGAGGAACGACGACTAATACGTCTACTCCCTCTTCAATTAATAATTTGGCTTGTTTAATTTGAACTTCATCCAAACCGTTAGCTGCTAGTGTTTTTACTTGACCACCCAGCTTTTTAATTTCTTCTTCAAACAGTGCTTTATCTTTGTACCATCTTTCGTCTTTTAACGTATCTAGTAAGAATCCGACATACGGTTTTGATTCATCGGTAATTAATTTTGAGTCGTTATTGCTGGATGCTTTCTCTGCTGAAGAACAACCTGCTGTAACGATCATTACGATTATTAGAAATAAACTTGTTAGTGACAGCTTTGTAAAATACTTCATATGCTTCCTCCTTCCTAATGAGCCCTTATAGTTCAAATTTTTTGATCAAGTTGTTCATTCTTTCTACCATGCTTGTTAGCATTTTGGCACTTACAGAAATATTGTCGAGCGATTGGTTTTGCTGTAGGACAGCTGCTGAAATCTCTTCCGAACCAGCTGCGGTTTCTTCTGAGACGGCAGCAATATGCTCGATATTTTCACTCATCGATTGACTTGATTGTTGAACTTTATTAAAACTCTCTGAAATGGTTTTTATGCCAATGGACATATGTTCTACTTTTTCTTTAATGTCGGCAAATTGTTGGCCAGTTAGTTCAATTTGTACGGTTCCTTTATTCACCTCACCGTACCCTTCGTTCAAATTATCTGCAATTTTTGATGTTTCTTCTTTAATGCTGAAAACAATGGATGAAATACCTTCGACAGAACGGGAAACCTCTTCGGCTAATTTTCTTACTTCCGTTGCTACAACAGCAAAGCTTTTTCCTGCTTCTCCAGCTCTGGCCGCTTCAATAGATGCATTTAAAGCAAGCAAGTTCGTTTGATCGGCAATGGACTTGATCACATGGACGATCTCTGTAATCGATTGTGTCTTGCTTTCTAAATTCTTAACTTGGTGAACAGATTCACTTACCACATGATTAATTTTCTTCATTTGTTGTAGTGATTCTTTCATTTGATTGTCCCCACGAACGGCAACATCTAACACTTGACCGGAGAATTCTACTAATCTTTCACCTTGTGAGTTAGAATGAACGATTTCTTCATTGAATTCCTTCGTTTTTGACGCAATATTGGCTGCATTATCAGCTTGTGAGCTTGCTCCCTTAGCCATTTCTTCAATGGTGATAGAAACTTGTTCACTACCTATTTTTACTTCCTCTGATGACTCAAACAACGTAACACTTTGCTTGTCCACTTCAGCTGAAAGGGTCGAGATTTCAGAAATCATTCCTCGTAAGCTTGTTGCCATCTCATTAATAGAAAGAGAGAGCTGTCCAATTTCATCAGTCCCACGGTAGGTTAATTCCTCATTGTTGAGTATTCCGCTAGCAATCTCGTTACTTTGTACGACGATTTCTTCCAAATTTCTCTTGATTCTACGGCTAAGGATAAAAATCATGATAAAAGAAAGAACGATCGATCCGACTGATGAAATAATAAGAATC
Source organism: Robertmurraya mesotrionivorans (assembly GCF_050971805.1). NCBI lineage: Bacteria > Bacillati > Bacillota > Bacilli > Caryophanales > Bacillaceae > Robertmurraya > Robertmurraya mesotrionivorans. The sequence continues at coordinate 150,019 of NZ_JBPCCH010000002.1, forward strand.
AGATACAGTCTCTCCAATTGACTTTGTGCTGCTGCTAAATCAGCTTCACTAATTTTTGTTGCCGTATCTTTTAACTCATAGCCCAATTTAATGGTTTCATTTTTTAATTCTCTTGCTTCGCTTTCTAAACTTGTAAACTCTTCTGTATTAATTTGTTGTACTTTTGGAACGATCGTACTAAAAAAATACTCGTCGAGTTTATGATTGTTTTCAATAAGCTGATTAAATGTTTCCAATTGATTGGTAGTAAGATTTTGTTTTAGTTTTTTAGCAATGCTGACAAACTCTTGACTATGATCCAAATACACATTTAATTTTGTTTCATCAGACAAAAGAATGTACTCCGGAACTAGTAAGTACTTTTCATGGTAAAGGGTTACCAAGTTTCCAGCATCTACAGCTACTTGATTTCTCGTCACTGTATCTTCCATTTTTTCGCTCGTATCTTTAATGAAGATTCCTGTTACTACTACAGAAATTAAAAAAGCAATGGTCATAAAAGAGAAGATCACCATGTACTTGCCGCCAATTTTTATGTTTGACCATTTTACCCTGCTTAACATACTACTCCCCCTACTCGGTGATTGTTTCTAACAATCGACAAAATTCTTCATTATTTTTATCGGCATAGGAGTGTAGTTTGTTAAGTTTTCTCACGAAATAATAAAAATATAGAACGATAAAAAGCCTGTTTCCATCTTTTGATAGAAACAGGCTTATTTTTTTCAATATCCTTTATCAAAATCCACTGAATTCGATAAGGGTTTGTTTGATTCTATGGCTTGTAAGGTTTGAGCAAAACACATGATCGCTTCATTCAGCTGAGTTACGGCAGAGATATGTGGAGTAATGATCACGTCTTTCCTTACCCAAAGAGTCGAATCTTCTGGTAGTGGTTCTATCTCCACTACATCTAGGATCGCCGTATGTATGTTCCCTGAATCGAGCGCAGTGATAAGCGCTTTTTCATCAACCGTTGCGCCTCTGCCTACGTTGATAAAACCAACGGACTTCATTTGAGAAAATAGTTCTTTATTGAATAACTGTTTTGTGTGTTGAGTCAGCGGGAGCGTGTTGATGATCCAGTCAGCTTTTCCGATAATAGAAGAAACGGAGTTTATCGGAAAAATTTTATGAAAATATTCCTTTTGTTTCCCGCTTTCGGAGAAGCCAATAACGGTGGAACCAAAATGGGTAAACGTCTTGGCAACTTCTTGACCAATGGCCCCAGTTCCAAAAATAACGATCGTAACATCCTTCAGCAACTTCGGTGTTTTTTGAATCCACTTTTTTTGTTGATGTTGTTGCTGAAATTGTCCGTGATATTGCAGGTTTGTTAATATATAACTTAAACAATACTCACTTATTCGTTCTCCGAAGGAACAAATGGTACGAGTAAGAAGGACTTGATTCTCTTTCCAGCCCTCTATGTCTAAATAATTATTCACACCTGCATTAAAGGAATGAACCCATTTTACATTCGATAATTGAAAATTTGCGCACGGTTTGAATCCCACGTAGGCATCTGCCCAGTCTAAGTCAAACTCGGTGATCGCTTCTACTGGTAGAAATCGAAATTTCTTTTGTTTCATGTTTGGAAAATATGTCTCAAATTCCTTCTGATACTCCCCTGCTATTAGAATATTATGTATGTTCATTCAAACCTCCGATGGTCTATTTATTTGTATTGTACTATAGCTTGATAAATAGCAGTAGCTCTTTGGCATTTCCCGTTCTTCTCTTTCATACAGTGTAAAACGGGGTGATTACTATGAAGAGATGGCTAAAAATCGTGATACTCGTTTATTTATCCCTTTTATTTTTCGGAAGTTTTATCGCTGTAGGTATGCTATGGACGGGAAGCATTGAAAAGTGGATTCCAGAGGTTTCTAAAATAGAGATCTTTCTATATTATTTCTTTACAGGCGCAATTGGTGGTTCGCTTCGTCATCTATATATGTTTTGCTCTCATTATATGAAGGGTGAATTAACGGATTATCGGAAGTGGATTATGTATATATTTTATCCGATATTTGCTACAGGAACAGCCGTTGTGGCGGTTACCCTTATACAAAGTGGGATATTATTAATACAATTTATTGAGTATGAAGATACACCATATGCGCAAATCAGCATCGCTTTTTTTGTCGGTTTTGGTTTTAATCGGTTTTTAAATAAACTAAATGCTGTATCCACGAAGTTGTTTGAACCGGAACAAGAGACGGATAAACCATCCAATTAAGGCTCATGGAACTTTCCATGAGTCTTTTAAAATTTGTTTCGTTATCTTACCAATTTTTGCTTATAATATGGGAAACACCTAAATTATTGTGAAGGGAATTTTGTAGATGAAAAAATGGGCATTTGTATCTGATTTTGATGGTACTATTTCGAAAAAAGACTTTTACTGGATGGTGATTGATAAATACTTTTCAGAAGGGAAAGAGCTTTTTAACGACTGGAAGGCTGGGAAGATCAAAGATATTGATTTCCTTGCTACCGTCTTTCGAGCGATTCACCAAGAAGAAGCACATATCATTGAAGATATACATACAATCCCAATTGACGAGTATGTTCCTGCATTTATCAAGCATGTTCAAGAAAATGGTGGAGATTTTTACATACTAAGCGCAGGTACGGATTATTACATTCATCATATTCTCAAGAAATACGACATAAAGAATGTGACTGTGTTTTCGAATGAAGGATTTTTTCATGAAAAAAATATTCATATGAAAATTGATCAAAACGATTGGAAATACTCTGAGCGATATGGAATTGATAAATCGAAAGTGATTCAAAAATTAAAGGAAGAATACGAGCTGGTGTATTTTGCTGGTGACAGTGAGCCTGATTCGCATCCGGCTGTGTTTGCTGACCTCACCTTTGCCAAGGATGCGCTTCAAGATATGCTTAAGGAAAAGGGTGTCCCCTACATCGGTGTTGAGGAGTTCACAGAAATTGAAGAATACTTAATTGATAAAGGGCTGATTTCAAGATAATGCGGCAAGGTACAAATATTTCAATTCCTTCATTATTAGAGATTAACAGTGGGGTTATTCATCAATTAGAAGCCTATTTAATCAAGCATGGCTTTCGTGATGTAATGATCTTTTTTGATGAATTTACGAATGAAGCTTTTGCTGAAACCATCCAATCGTCCTTTTCAAGGATCTCTCTTGATACAAAGGTATTGCAATCTGGGTTGGATATCAATGATTTGATTCATGTAGCCTTTTCACTAAAGAACTATGATGTAGTCCTTGCTATGGGGGGTGGTGCTCTAGTCGATTATGGAAAATATATTGCGTTTGTTAGGAAGTTTCCGTTTATTAGCATCCCTACTTCTGCGTCAAATGATGGATTTGCAAGCTCCAACTGTTCGATTGTGGTAAATAGTAAAAAGACGACGGTTCCAGCGCAAATTCCTTATGGGATCGTAGTGGATCTTGATATCATACAGACTGCCCCTTCAAAAATGATTCTGGCGGGAATCGGCGATTTACTCTCAAATATCACCGCCCTATATGATTGGGATTTTGAAGAGAAACAAGGGGTTGGTTATGTTAATGCATTTGCGGCGATGCTAAGTAAAAAAGCGGTGAATAGTTTTATCCGAACACCTATGAATGATATAAAGAATCCAATTTTTCTAAAAGAATTGGTAAGTTCGATGACTATGGGTGGAATTTCGACCGACATTAGTGGAAATAGCGCACCAATTAGTGGTTCTGAGCATCTGATCTCACATGCATTGGATAAAATATCAGTTACTCCGCAAATGCATGGTGTTCAAGTAGGGATAGCAACGTATATCGTAGCAAAAGTTCAGAATCATAGATACGAACGTGTGAGAAAGGTGTTCGAACGTACGGGATTTTTTGATTATGTACAAACACTATCATTACATAAAGAAGAATATCGACAAGCAATTGATTTGGCACCTTCCATGAAGCCGAATCGGTATACATTTTTACACGAAGAAAAGTATCGTGAAAAAGCCAAACAGTTGCTCGATGAGGACGAGATTTTGAAGGGGTTATTTAGACAATAAAGTGGATGCTAGCTAGCACCCACTTTATTGTTTCTCTCTTTTAAAAATGATATAGTCCGTGCCAATGGGTTCTTCGTCATTTTGTCGAAGAAGGAGATTGATTTGTCCTCGATGATACTGTCCGTGTAGAGCTACATGGACAAGGATATCTCTGATCGAGTTATGAAACTCCTCTCCCATGCTATTTTTATATGTAACTGTTTGCTCGATCTCTTGTTCTGTTATTCTCGATATATAAGAACGATAATCATTATGGTTCTTGTGAAGTAGTTCATCACAACTTTCCAATGAGAGGTCTGACCATATAGGGAGATGAGTACTGCTCTTCCCCACCAGTCTTGTGATCCACACTCTTTCAGCTAATAAAGTGTGAGCGAAAAATTTCTCTGCTTGTTTATTAGGTTCACTTAGTGAAAGTAATGTGTTGATGATACGTATATTTGCCCAATGCAAATGATCAAACATACTTTGAATGGATTTCATTCTTTCTCCTCCTAAAAGTGCACGCCCTATTTGTGTTGAAGATAAGGTGTGAGCAACTTTACTTTTCTTGTATCGCCTTCCAAAATTCTTTTGCCACGGCCTGATATCCTTCAATACTTAAGTGGATATTGTTAGGGTTAGGCACATATACCGTTTCATATTTTTTAATCACTTTTGCGGTAGGGACAAACTCATCGCCGTTGGCGGAAGCTACTTTTTCAATGGTCTGATTCAGCGCATCTAATAATGGAAGTAAGGCAGCCTGCTCTTGCTTTGGTAAATGAGGGAATGGATTGTAGTAGCCCATGACATAGACCTTTATTGTAGGATTGATTTTATCCATTTCACTTAAGATAAGGTATAAATTTTGAGCGATGGTGTTTAAGACAGTTGGTGCTGTGGACGGGTTTTGTTGTATCGTTTTTAAATTTGCTAACAAATCATTCGCTCCAATATCAATGGTAATAAGTTCTGCGTTTTTAATGGATTCCCTTAGTGGACCGTATTTGGTATTGGAAGAATTGAGAAGCTCACTTACGATATTGGTAGTCCTGTATCCAGGCACCCCATAGTTATTTAAAGTGATTTCGTACTGTGATTGCTCATAACGATCAACTAGAAAATCTGCGTACCCTTTATCGATTTTACGATAAGGTGTTGCTCCAGCGGCTAACGAATCACCTAGAGCCACATAGTCGAGTTGTTTATTTCTTTTGAAAGCGCTGTTATTGGTAAGGATGCTAACAGTGACCCAATTAACATGGTATGTAAAATTTTCCTCTTCATTTTCATAAGCCCTACTCCCCCTTTTGCTTATTCTTTATATTAATTCGTGATTAAGAACAAAATTCCTATTGGCACTATAAATATTATTAAATCAAGTTTGGTTTATTTGAGAGTGATAAAATGAAGTGTTTCGTTAGTGTTTTGTCGGGGATTTTCGATAATCCTTGTTTTTTCATAGCAATTGAGAAGGTTATTTTGTAGATCTTGAAAATATATTTGCAATTATAATAGTATTTTTGCGATTCCCAGATTTTATTTGCGATTATAAAAATATATTTGCGATTTTTAGATTTTTTTTTGTGATTATAAAAATATATTTGCGATTCTCAGATTTTACTTGCGATCATAAGATTATATTTGCTATTCCGAAGATTATATTTGCAATACACCTGATTTACTTGCGATACCTATTAATCTGTCCACACAAAAGCCAAAAAATCCAACTCACCATTCCACCAGTGAGTTGGATTTCTTACCTACTTACTCAATTCTGCCACTTGCTCTGCAGATAGTGCCCCTTCATATACATGTAATTCATCGATTAGCCCTTTATATGGTGTATCCCACCAGTTTACACCAAGTCCAAAGATTCCATTCGTTGTTGTAAATACATTCGGGAAGCCGTCTTTGTTAAATTTCTCTTCTCCATTCACATACACCGTAATTTGTCCTTCGTTGACTGTAAATGCGAGATGAGTCCACTCTCCAGCTGGAATTGTCATCCCCGTAACGGCATCGTACCAGGAAGTGCCTGACCAAATCATTGTTTGGTTTCCGACCGGTCCCATTGGAACAAGACTCAGCCAGTTATTTGCATCTCTTGCCCCAAAGAATGTTGTAGTGAATGGTGTTAGCTGTTCAGGCTTTAACCATAGTGCCACGGAATAGGAGTTGCTTGAAATCAAACCATTAGGTAAACGTACTCCTGAATCCCCGTTAAATACAGCGGCCTCTCCATTTTTTCCTACTGCGTAGCTGATGTTTCCGTTCGTATTATCAATACGATTCCCAGTAACCGTTCCTGCGGCTACCTTACCTATTGAATCTGTTAAATCTCCGTTAAAGGAATAGTGTGCAATTTCCCCACTTGCCTTTGCTGGCAGAACAGTAATGGTAAAGGCTCTCGTTGCTGTTTCGCTTCCTTTTTGAATCGTTGCTGTTAATGTCGCTTCGGCAGGGTGAGAGCCAGCTGCAGGACGTGTAATGATCCCTGTGTCTGTTATTACATCTGCATTTGAAGATGACCAGCTGATTACTGCATCACGAGTACCTTCCGTTGGTAGATCGAGATTATTAATCACAGCCGTCGTATCACCAATATTTAAATCTGCTTCAACGTCTGCGACGATTTCTTTATCTGTTTTAGTTGGAACCTTGCTTCCCCAAACCGCTATCCCTTCCGGAGATAAAGCACTAAAGGTCATCACATATGTTTCTGAGGTTGGGTCCCACTGACGTAAAAATACCCCTTTATACGTGCTTCCATCAATAGTCAACTCGGCTGAGTTATGGTCCGTCTTTTTCCACGTTCCAGTCACATCACCGGTGATTTTATTGTTTTTCGCTAACGTAATATCAACGGTTTTCTTAATTTCTGCCGAGATGTCTTTTCCGTGATTGATCATTTTGTAGTCGCCAATGATATCTTCACGGTATACTTTTTCTAATTCCTCACCGGCATAGCGATATGGTGCGACCACTGGCCAGCCATCCTTATTCATAAACATTTGATGAACACGAATTTCATGCATTTCACCTGTTTGCGGGAAACGAGTATGGAAAATTAGGAAGTGTTCACCTGTTTCAGGATCATAGTAGGCTGAGTTATGGCCTGGAGATACATAGCCAGTACCGATTCCTGTCCCTTCGTCACCGATCTTTCGATCAAAAAGGTGATTCCCCATGACTTTTACCCCATATGGCTCAATCGACTTGTCATCGAATATAGGAAGGCTAGGGTCTGCCTTAACGTTAATCATGTCATTGCCTTGTGCATCATAGTATGGACCATCTGGATTCTCGGATCGAACGACACGCATATTATAGCCGCCAACTGCATCAAGACCTCCAAATGATAGATACATATAATAGTAGTCCGTTTCTGGGCTGTATAATACGTAAGCGCCTTCAATTCTACTATGATTTCCACCTAATAATTTCTTCCCATAGCCTTGGTCTGGCAATGGCTTCCCCGTTTCAGGATCCATTTCCATAATAAAAATACCGCCGGAATACGAACCATACATCATCCAAAGCTTTCCGTCTTTATCAAAAAACACATCAGGATCAACCGCGTTTGGATGAATTCTTGCATCGTAAATCGTTCCATCCTCACTCGTTTGATTCCACATACCGGATTTTATTATGATTCCTAAATCTTTATAAGGTCCTTCTACACTGTCAGCTACCGCCAGACCAAGTGCTGATCTTGGAGAATCCCCTTTACAAGCATTGTAATACATATAAAACTTTCCATCTTCTAGCTGAATCACATCAGCTGCCCATAAAGTATCTGATTGAGCCCAATCAAACGTCTCTTTTAATTCTTTAACCACATCTTCAAAAAGTGGATTATTGCTGCTAACTCCATTTGCTACCTGCTCCCACTTCATAAGGTCATTCGATTTAGCGGCAGCTAAATGCGAGCCGAACACATAATACGTTTCGTCTACTTTAATGACGGATGGATCATGAACAGACGCATTTTCAAAGGTTGGAGCTTCGATTGGATCTTCTGTTGCATTTTTACTAGTTGCAAATGCCGAGATCGGAATAATTAATGAAATAGCGACGATACTCAATAACAATTTTTGCAAAGTTCGTTTACTCATCTTTTCCTCTCGCTTTCCGATTTAAATTCCTGTTTCAAAATAAATGTACAAAATACCTCCTATTCATTTTATATATGTACGTACAACCGCATATAGATTAAGCGCTTTCAACTTAACCTAAATACAGATTACACTAAGTTCTACTAAACTATCAATGTGACTAAAGAACTATATTTGTACGGTCAAGTTAACCGTGGTGTGACAATAACAATAAATATATGTGCAATCAAGTTTGCAAAATACTATGAAACCTATGTTGAGACTCCTCCTCTTGACATAAACAACCAATTGCTTTAATATACTTCAAGTTCAAGATACTTCTGTTTTCGAAGTATTATATATATATATCAAGCCGTAAAAAGGAGAATTTTTATGAATAGTCGAATAACCGTCATGATTAGCATTGTACTGGCGATGTTAGTTGCATCCATTGACACAACCATCATGAACACCACCATGCCCGTCATTGCGGAGGAGCTGGGCCGTTTTGATTTGTATGCATGGTCTTTTGCTTCCTATATGATTGCAAGCACCATTTTATCCCCTGTGGCCGGAAGATTATCTGATTTGTTTGGAAGAAAGAAAGTGTTCGGCTTCGGAATTTTACTTTTCTTAGCTGGGTCACTTCTATGTGGCGTGTCTGCGAATATGATTCAATTGGTTATTTTCCGAGCCGTACAAGGGATGGGTGCCGGATTTATGATGCCCTTTCCAGCCATTATCGCTGGAGACCTGTTCTCAGTAGAAAAACGCGGGAAAATTCAAGCGTTATTCACAGGAATGTGGGGGTTATCGGCTGTACTTGCTCCCCTATTAGGATCTTTCTTTGTTGAAGTTTTGACATGGAGATGGATTTTTTATATTAACCTACCAATCTGTCTGATTTCGTTTGTTACTTTATTAGCTTATAAAGAGGAATATGAACCTAAAAAAGCAAAGGTCGATTATATTGGCGCGGTATTGTTTGGTGCTAGCATTACTAGTCTGCTTCTTGTTACAGTGGTTGAGGAAAATAGATGGATCTATGCAGTGGTAGGAGTATTATTGCTTGTGGGATTCTATTTCTTTGAGAAAAAACAAGCTTCACCGATTGTTCCGTTCTCTATGTTTAAAAACAAAATGATTTCGAGAATTAATTTTAATGGTTTTATCGGGAACCTCGCTCTCTTTGGAACAGCTAGTTATATCCCATTGTTCTTACAAAATATTGCTGGTCTTTCCTTATTCCTCAGTGGTGTCGCACTGCTCGGTTCGGCTATTGGCTGGATGATAGCAGCCGTACCTGCAGGAAAGTGGATTTTAAAGTACGGGTACCGTAGATTGCTGATTATCGGTAATGCATTCTTATTTGTATCAGGTCTTTTATTGCTTCTTCTAGATCCCAGTCATGGCTTTCGGTTTGTTTTCTTTGTCATGCTCATTCAAGGGATCGCGTTTGGAATGCTGTCCACAGTTGGAGTGATTGGAGTTCAACAATTGGTGGGAGTACATGAAAAAGGAGTATCAACAGCGTTTTTTATGCTCTGCCGAAACATGGGTACCGTTATCGGTGTAACGGTTATGGGTTATCTGTTAACAACAGGTGCAACCGATATGGAGGGTATTCATCATTTATTCCAGTTTGGATTTATTGGTAGTATTTTAGCTTTACTAACTTCTTTCCTTATTCAAAAAAATACAGCAGAGCAATCGGCTCCAGCTGCTAAAATTGGGTAACACAAAAAAGGACGCTCATCAGGGGCGTCCTTTTACTTGCTATGTGCGACTCTTCTTTTTGTAGATGTCTGAACTCCGTTTCCATTCCAGTAGACAAAAGCTGTTGCTGCAAATAATAAAATCGCGGTAACTAGGAAAACTGTTTGTATAGGAAACAGACCACCAATTGCTCCACCAATCATCGGTCCAATCATACCGCCTAATTGGTTCGCAGTTTGGTTCAGTCCGAACGCTCTTCCGCGGAAATCCTCTTCTGTCGCCTTTACCACAAGGCCGTTTAAAGCTGGGAATACCGCACAGAAGAAGATTCCGAACAAGAAGCGTATGATAGAGAATCCCCAAATTTGAGTAAACGCGATTTGTGCGAGCATGCCAATTCCTCCACCGAGAAGACCGATGAATAATACCTTATGAAATCCTACTTTATCTGCCCATTTCCCCCATACCGGTGCGAATAAGGCACTAGCAATTCCAGGCAAGGAGAAAATGATTCCCGCTAATAACGAAGTATTTTCATAGGATCCGCCGATTTTTACCACATACAGTGGAAGAACAGGCTCAAGGATCATGATGGAACAACTGGTTATGATGGTCAGTACAATTACCATCATTAGTGGGCGGTTGGACATTGCTAACTTGATATCGTTCGTAACTGATCCTCTTTCTTTACTTGGAACAAAGTTTTCTTCTGTGACCCATAAGATAATAAGAATGGTGGCAACGAATACAATCATCCCACCTGTTGCAAATGCCCATCTGTTACCAACCCACTCTGCAATGGCACCACCAATTAAGGGACCAGCAATCATACCGGAGGCTGATGCTGTCGAAATGAGCGATAACGCATATCCTACGTGCTTGGAGGGGGTATTCGTTCCGATTAGTGCGATCGCTCCAGGAATAAAGCCACTCAGTAAGCCTTGCAGTATTCGAAGTACCAAAATTTGATAAGGGTTCGTAACAAAGGCCATTAGAGTGTAAATAAAGAACAGGACAATTCCTGCCCTTACAATCATTGGTTTCCTACCATACTTATCGGCTATTCTTCCCCAAAATGGTGATGCAATTGCCCCTGCAAAAAAGGCGGAGCTAAACAATAATCCTGACCACATTTCCGTATGGTCGTGCACACCAATTTGGATTAGAAAGATGGGTAAGAACGGAATGACCATTGAAAAACTAGCTGCTGTAAAAAAGACGCCAATCCAAAGTACCCACAAATTTCGTTTCCACGTTTCCATCCTTTACATCTCCAATTTTCATCATTCGCTAATACTTTGCAAGATTTATATCTTTATATGATAACATAAAATGGAATTATTTTCACTTACGAAATATTCGGCGTTTGAAATAAAAAAACATCCACCAATAAGGTGAATGCTTCAATTTTATCTTATACGCCGCGCTTATTACCCCATAAAAACGCATGTAATTGTGGCAAAACTTTTACATCGTTGAGCTCGGGATCAGCAACAGCACGATCTACTAACCACTCGTATTTTTGTAAAAGCTTTTTCACAAGCTCGTCGTTGTTTGTGTTCGTGAGGTCGTCATTCCCTACTTGCAAGTAAAAAGGTATAGTAGCGTATCTTTTATGAACCATTTTCGCGTACTCTAGATCAAAATCATCAAAAATAACGACTTTTACACTCACTTGATTCACAAACTCACCGGCCTGCAAGTTGGCAAAAATGCTGTCCAACACCTCAAAGTTCGTCTCCATACCAGAGCTTGGCGGCTTCGGAGAAAGGGTTAGTTCGTCAATTTGTAAAAACCAATCTTGCCAACGGCTCCCTTGTGTTTCAATCCCGATCTTGATGTTCTTTTCTTTTAGTAGGCCAATCAATCTCTCTAGATTGTTCAAAAGGGCTGGGTTTCCACCAGAGATCGTTACAAATGAAAAATTGTCACCGCCGATTTCCTTAAGCTCGTGCCAAATTTCTTCTGCTTCCATCATGCGAATATCGTCTTTTGCACTTCCATCCCATGTGAAGGCAGAGTCGCACCAGCTGCAAGAATAATCACAGCCAGCAGTGCGGACAAACATTGTTTTTTGCCCGATGACCATGCCTTCCCCTTGAATCGTTGGACCAAAAATTTCTAACACAGGAATTTTACTCATTCCTCCATCCACTCCCTTCTTGCTTCCGCATAGCTTGTAGGAGTTTCATAGAGTTTAACAAATTCAACTCTTGCCCCATGATACAGCTTTTGACGTTCTTCTGTTGAAACCGCTTCTTGCATTTTTTCATAAATCCAGACAACCATGTTTTCCGCTGTTGTGTTCATCGGTGGCAAGGTTTCGTTTAAATATCTATGATCAAGAAAAATTTCAATTTCATTTTTCCAAATGTCTTTAATGTCACCAAAGTCCATCATTAATCCTCTGTCATCAACATAGCCGCTAATTCCAAAGATCACTTTATACGTATGGCCGTGAAGGTTTTTACATTTTCCTTCATAACAATGTAGATGGTGTGCCGCATCAAACGTAAATTCCTTACTCACAAGCACACGCTTGGTATGATATTTTAGTTCGTTTCGTTTAATGTCTTGATCAATTTTCTGAAGATTTTCTACGATGCGAAATCCGTACATGTGTTAAAACCTCCCGTTATAAAAATCATCAAGGCCTCTTTTACGTAACACACAAGCCGGGCATTCTCCACAGCCATCAGAGATGACGCCATTGTAGCAAGTTAAAGTATTTTCACGTACGTAATCTAGTTTGCCTAGCTCATCAGCTAATGCCCATGTTTCAGCCTTGTTTAACCACATAAGCGGTGTATGGATAACAAATTGATCATCCATGGAAAGATTTAAGGTAACATTTAATGATTTTATAAAAATGTCACGGCAATCTGGGTATCCGCTAAAATCAGTTTCGCAAACGCCCGTTACTAAATGCTTCGCACCCACTTGACGTGCTAAAACACCAGCAAATGTTAGGAATAATAGGTTTCTCCCAGGAACAAATGTCGATGGAAGCTCTCCTTCTTCTCCTTCTTTTACTTCAATATCTGAGCGAGTTAACGCATTTGGTGCTAATTGATTGAGTAATGACATATCTAAAATATGGTGTCTTACACCTAATTCATCGGCTATATTTTTTGCACATTGTATTTCTAAGCTATGACGTTGGTTATAGTCAAACGTGACCGCTTCGACTTCTTTAAAGTTTTTAAGTGCCCAAAATAAACAAGTCGTGCTATCCTGTCCGCCGCTAAATACAACAATGGCTTTATCGTTCTTCAATTTGCATGCTCCTTTTTAACGGAAAAAACAGTACTACTAAGAAAGCAGTACTGTTTCCTTAGTTTTTTAGAGAGGGTAGCTAGAACCTCTTTTTATTTATCCCTCGAGAATTATATCATATTTCGACAAAAGTGGTAGAAGATTTGTTCTTACTATCATACTTATTTATAAAACTATAAAATATGTAATCTATTTGCATTAATTTCATATATGTGTATAATATATTTTGTTATATATGGAAAATGTTTTCTAGGGTTCCGCAACAGCTTGTTGGTCTGGACCGAGAGGAAACTCACAGTTTTTTCTGTGTCACGGAGGGATAAAAGCCCGGGAGGTAACTGATCTTTCAGTAGCTCTCGGGCTTTTTTTGTTTTGTGGGAATAATAAATTTTGGAGGGATTTCACATGAATAAGCACTGGATGATGGTATTTATCGCTGCTTTTTTTGAGGTGTTTTGGGTGATTGGATTGAAGCATGCCGATGATGTGTGGGGGTGGTTAGGAACAGGAATTTCGATTGCTATCAGTTTCTATGTGATGCTTCGCGCGAGCCGTGCTCTACCTGTTGGAACGGTGTATGCAGTCTTTGTCGGATTAGGAACCGTCGGCACGGTATTGGCAGATATCTTGTTTTTCGGAGATATTTTTAAAATTAAAAAAATGCTACTAATTCTTATTTTATTAATTGGAATCATTGGGCTTAAGATCGTTACGGGAGAAAAAGTCCTGGAAGGAGAGGAAAGATAATGGCATGGTTTGCCTTAATTTTTGCAGGTATGTTTGAAATCGTTGGTGTGAGTTTGATTAATCAATTCAACCTAAAGCGAAATTGGTACTCACTAGCATTCGTTGTTCTTGGATTTGGAGCGAGTTTCTTTCTTCTTTCATTTGCGATGAAAACGATACCGATGGGAACAGCGTATGCGATTTGGACAGGAATTGGGACTGCAGGTAGTGCCATCATCGGTATTATGTTTTATAGTGAATCGAAAGATTGGAAACGTATGCTTTTTATTGCCATGGTGTTAGGATCAGTGATTGGATTAAAGCTAGTATCATAAAAGGAGTAGCCTTTAAAAGAAGCTACTCCTCTTTTTATTTATTTAATAATTTCATCAATAATCCCATATTCCTTCGCTTCTTCTGCGCTCATAAAATAATCTCGGTCCGTATCCCTCGCTACCTTCTCCACAGGCTGGCCTGTTCGTTCGGAAATAATCTGGTTGATATGTTCACGAAGTTTTATAATCCGTTTGGCTGAGATTTCGATTTCTGTTGCTTGGCCCCTGGCTCCCCCAAGAGGTTGATGAATCATAATCTCGCTATTTGGAAGTGCCATCCGCTTCCCTTTTGTTCCAGCAAGTAAGAGCATGGCCCCAAAGGAAGCAGCCATTCCAGTACAAATCGTTCTTACATCTGGCTTAATGTATTGCATCGTATCAAATATCGCAAACCCTGCAGAAGTGGAACCGCCTGGGCTATTTATATAAATAGAAATGTCTTTCTCGGGATGATCAGCTGCTAAAAATAATAACTGTGCCACGACGTTATTAGCTACGGCATCATTAATCTCCTCACCGATCATAATAATCCGATCCTTTAACAGTCTGGAGTAAATATCGTACGAACGTTCCCCGCGGTTTGATTGTTCAATTACATATGGAATTAAACTCATATTTGTTTCCTCCTTCGTCTCACTTGCATAAAATTATGCAGCCATATAGACAGTGCATGAAGGATTAATGAAGAGAGGTGATGGTTTCATCGTGGAAGTTGGGTTACCTTCTTTTCGTAACGAGCGAATGTTCGGAATGGAACGAATGAGTATCGACGGATCTTGAGACTTGAAAGATTCATGAAGAATGATCTCGATTTGTTGGCGATCTTCCTCATTCCAATACTGTTCAATTAAAGGATTGGTTTCTTCTGAGTCCTTTTTACCTAGCCGCTGTTTTGCCCGAAAGATGGCCGCCTTTACAGCCGCTTCAGATGAATCCAAAAGCTCCGCTATTTCCGAAAGTTGGAACTGAAAACCTTCTTTTAAGGCAAACATAATCGCTTGTTTCGGGGTTAATTGATGAATGAGTTGTTGAATGGCTTCCAAACGATTCACCATTCGATCGGTCTCATTTTGGAAAGATTCAGGAATGTCTTCAAGAGACTCTTTGCTTCGCTTTCTAATGGTGTCGATCCATTCATTATGAGCAATCTTATTAACAAGCGCGGCAGAAATCTCCGGCTGATACTTATAATGAAGCCAAGCTTTCAGGAACGATTCCTGAGCCAAATCCTCTCCATCCCATTTATTTTGGGAAATGAACTGACAATAGCGTTGAAGTTTTGAATAAAGTTCCTCGATTTCTTCCTCACGTCTAAGACTCTGATGTTCCTGAACATCCGTCTCATTCTTCCTAACTTTACTTTGCACAAACATCACTCCTTCAGCACTCTCTATCCTTTAAACGAAGAATGGATAAAAAAAGATACGGGGTCACCATCTTTTTTTAGTTTATACGAAATGTATGTGGTGGTACCACTTTTTGGAACATAAAAAATGTGACTACTCTAAATAGAATAGTCACATTTGACTTCAATGAAACAGCTTTAACTTTTTTGCTTCCTCTTCATGATTGGTCATAATCTCATCAAAAAGTTCTTCCGTCGATTTATTTTCGGTAGAAATCCCTAATTTATTTGCCGCCTGAAGAATTTTTGCTTCTCGTACTTCATGTGCTAGATGACGGAAATCATTATTTTCTATAGATATTCCCAATTCTTTTGCTTCTTTCTTGATGCTGGCTTCACGAACTTCTTTGGCTAGTTCTTTGAGTTCTTTACCCTCAGTAGAAATACCAAGTTCCTTTGCTTCAGTTTTAATAATGGTTTCTCGTACTTCTTTTGCTAACGTGTCACTATCTTTTCCGTCTGTTTTAATTCCAAGCTCGTCTGCTTGTTTTTTAATAAAGGTTTCCTTTACTTCTTTCGCGAGGGTGTCAAAGTCCTTTCCCTCTGTTTTAATTCCGAGCTCCTCCGCCTTTTTCTTGATCATGGCTTCCCGTACTTCTTTAGCAATCGTCTCGGAATCTTTTCCTTGGGTTGATATCCCTAACTCTTTCGCTTTTTTCTCAAGAAACTCCTGACTGTGGTGGAAATGTCCCTTATGAACATGTGCTTCCTTAGATTCCACTTCCACCTTTTCCTCCGTTGCAGCAAGTGCTTGGACAGAACTCAGCACCCCAAAAACTAGAGCAACCACAAATAATCCACTGATTTTTTTCACCATTTCTTTCCTCCTTCATCTTATGTTTTGTCCTACAGAAGGTAGGATGTCCAGAAATTATTACCAATTTATGAACAAATGATGAAAGAATCATTAAACAATTTTGTACCCACTTTTCTTGACGCAGCTTTCTTCCATTATCACATCAAGAATTTCCACGGTGTAGTGATGAAAGGTTGGGTTGGATCGACTTCTTGGCCTAGGTAAATCAATATTTTTGTTCATCACTACTTCCCCTTCTCCAATCACAATTACTCGGTCCGATAGAAGGACGGCTTCTTCCACATCATGCGTGACCAAAACCGCAGTGAGTCGATTCTCTTTCCATACGGATTCAATCAGGTTCTGCATTTCCATTCGAGCTAATGCGTCAAGAGCTCCCAGTGGCTCATCTAACAGTAACAGCTTTGGTTCATGGACAAGGGCCCGAGCTAGTGCTACCCGCTGCTTTTGTCCCCCTGATAGCGAAGATGGATAATGTTCAGCACGATCTTTCAAACCAACACTATTCAATACATACGTAGCTTTCGGTTTCCAATCACCCGTTAAACCTAAACCGACATTTTGGAGGAGTGTTTTCCACGGCAGCAATCTTCCATCTTGGAACATCATTCTTGCCTCATCGTTAATGGTTGTTAATCTTTCACCATTCACCTTCACTACACCCTCATTAATATTTTCTAGACCAGCTATAATACGAAGCAACGTACTTTTTCCACAGCCACTTTTCCCCACGATCGAAACAAACTCTCCTTGAAAAATAGACAGGTCAATTCCTTTTAATACTGGGGTGTTGCTATACGATTTTCGAACACGCTCAACATGTAATACTGGGTTAAAGTCCATACTATACCGCTCTCCTTCTGTTACGATAACTGCTTCCACATCAGCCATTTCTTTTCAAAGAGCTTTGCAATCCAATCGGAGAGTTTTCCGAGTAAGGAGTAGATGAGAATGCTTAATACAATCACATCCATTTGCATAAATTCTCTCGCGTTCATGGCCATATAACCGATCCCAGAATTGGCGGCGATGGTCTCGGCCACAATAAGTGTCGTCCACATGACCCCTAAAGCGTAGCGAATTCCTACCAAAATGGAAGATAACGCCCCTGGTAAAATGATTTGAGAGAAAAGCGAATATCCTTTCAGACCATAGGCTCTTCCCATTTCAATAAGTCCTTTATCAACCCCTTTGATTCCGTGATACGTATTGATATAGATGGGAAGAAAAACCCCTAATGCAACGAGAAACACCTTAGACACTTCATCAATTCCGAACCAAAGGATAACGAGTGGAAGTAACGCTAAATGCGGAATATTTCTAAGCATTTGAATGGAAGTATCCAATAATAAATCCAAAGGTTTAAATAATCCATTAAATAAACCAAAAAGAAATCCTAATAATCCTCCGATCAGAAAACCGGTTAAGGCACGACCTAGACTTATAGAGATGTGTTTGATTAATTCACCTGAAGCGGTAAGCTCTGCTCCAGATTGGATCACCGCGATCGGTGACGGTAGAATGGTAGCCGGAATCATCCCGTTCATACTAAGAATCTGCCATAACCCAAGGATAATCATAGGAATCATCCAAGGAATCAGCTTTTCCCTCCATATACCATTGAACATTCCCTTTCCCTCCATTCTTACTGTTTGACTGCCTCGTTGACATTTCATTTAGTTATTAAAAATGAGTAGTAACTAACTTCTTATACAGTACTTTTTAACAGTTTTAAGCTTGTTCATTTCTAGTAAGTTTGTATTCTCTCATTTAAAAGGATAAATATGACGATTTTGTTACCATTTATGTAACAAAGTAGGTAAAATGCAAAAAGGTGAACCTGGTGGCTCACCTTTTTAAATGGTTATCAAAAAATTGTTGTACGGTTTTTAGTATTTCAGGTTGGGAAAATCCTCCGTGACCTGCTCCTTTGATTTTAATCATGGTTGCTTCTACGTTGGCTGTTTTTAGTGCTTCAAATAATAGGACACTTTGATTGTAAGGAACCCTAAGATCTTTGTCTCCATGCATAATTAAAAACGGTGGATCATCTTTGGTTATGTACGTGATGGGGTTGGCACGTTTCACTTTTTCCTTGTTTTCTTGAAGAGGTCCGCCAATTAGCACCGATTCTGGTGAATTTGGTGAGTCAAAATCAACATTAGCGGGATATTTACTCATCTGTAACATATCTGTCGGTCCATACCAATCGACTACGGCTTGCACGGAGCTTGACTCGTTCAAGTATTCACCATTGCCTTCTAGTTCACGTACTTCTCCTGTGGTTCCTAGTAGAGCCGCTAGGTGGCCGCCTGAGGAGTTTCCCCATACACCGATTCGATTTGGGTTGATATTGTATTGATCTGCGTGCGCACGTAAGTACCGGATGGCGTTTTTTACATCATATAGCTGGGTCGGGAATTTTCCTTCATGACTTGTACGATGCTCGATACTTGCCACCACATAGCCGTGTTGGGCGAATATCACTAATTGTGGGATGAACTCAAAAGTCTTTTGAGGATGATGGAATCCCCACCCCCCTCCCTTTATAAACACAATTAATGGACGAGGTTTTGATTTTTGTTTTGGTAGCAGGATGTGCATATGTAACGGCTTGATCTCAGTCTTTGCGTACACAATATTTGCATGAAGATGTACACCGTTATATGCTGATTTTTTTGTGTGGATGGTTTGTATTTCATCGTTATTTTCAGCATAAGAGCTGCATGTAACTAAATTCGTTATGGCGACTATGATTAATAAAAGAACGCTTTTCTTCATTTGATCAACTCGTTTTGTTATTTTGGGTTGAAGATGGTGGTGCTAAGGCAAGAAATTGGGTTACTTTATTAAATTAACCAAATTATTCTATTTTATGATGGATAGACCCTCCCTTTTAGTTGGTAAAATGGATGATTTGCGTTATCCTTAGAGGGAGAAAAATGATAAAGGCAGGGAAGCTTATGGATCAGATTATGTTTATTGAAACAGGAATGGGGATTGATGTTCACGGGCAAAACGTGACGAAAGCAGCGATTCGCGCGGTGCAAAATGCGATTCATTTTAACTCAATGCCAGGTATACGCACAGTTCTTCCGGAGAACAAGCTGGAGAATATGAAGGTGAATGTGAAATTGGCAGTTCCTGGAGATAAAGAGTTACTAGATATTGAAGCGGTCAAGGCAGTTCTTCCGTACGGAGAGGTGACCGTTCAAGTTCAGGACGGCGGAATGCTTACAACAAGCGGAATCGTTCTTCCTGATAAAGAAGACAAAAACGATTTGATGTACATAGTTGTAGCAGCTGTTGAGGTTGGATATTAATAGATAAAGGGCGGAGATTGCATTCCGCCCTTTTTTCGTTTACCTCTGTGCAGGTGTAAGTATTTGTTCTGTAGAATATATCTTTGTAAAAATCAAACGAACAATAGGACCGACAATTAAAAGCTGTAGTGGCAAAGCAGCAATAAAGTTGAAGCCAACCCCTTTAACATAGGCGCTTGGAAGTTCGGGGCTAATCCCAACATTCATGATTGCACCATAAAGAGACATCAGTAAAACCATTCCTGAAACCATAAAAAATGACATAAATAGGATCTTTTTAATTAAGGGATCTCCTTGTTTCACGATTTTGATTACGACGGATTTTGATAGTTTTCCTACTACAAAAATATCTAATAATAATCCAACAATAAACGCTGGAATAAATCCAATAATCACATCAAACCAAACAGATGATGTAAATCCTTTCAATAATAATACGTTGTAGATGCTCATCCCTAATACCATACAAGCGCAAGTAAGTGTAGTGAACACCAGTTGTTCCTTTTTGTTTTTTCCCACTCTTTTCCTCTCCTTTTTAAATCGTAAACTTAGTTGACGGTTTATTTTAACTTGATGTTCGTATAATTGTCAACCGTATTGACGGTTTTGGTTGCGCGTTATTTTTGAAAAAATGTTACAATGAAAGGAATCACATACATAGGAGAAAAAAATGAGTGAATCGAACTTTTTTGGATTAATTGATTTAGTCAGTGATAAACACGCCGAGCTTAGAGGTGAGGTCCGTCAGCGATGGGTCCAAAATGGAAATGAAGATGTCACCCCACAAGAGTACTACTTAATGACAAGGCTAGAACTACACCAGGAACTAACCATTGCCGAAACGGCGAGAAAAATGAATATTTCTAGACAAGCCGCTCATAAATGTGCAAAGGGCTTAATTGAAAAAGGATTGATTGTAGCAGAAACATCTGAGGAGAACTTACGTGAAAAATTATTGCAGTTAACGAGTAAAGGGCTAGAAAGCTGCAAAGAGATGACATGGATTAAAGAACAAATTGAAAAAGAAATCGCCGACATTTTGGGGCAAGAAAAAGTGAAACTTTTAATAGACGTATTAAAAGCTAACTGGTATAGAAGCTGAATTTCGCTTCCTACTAGTTAGCTTTCTTTTTAAAATTCGATTCCTTTCACCGCAGGAATGCCTTCCTTATAATAGTGTTTGACCTCTTTCATCTCGGTAACAAGATCGGCTAGCTCTAAAATTTCCTGTCGAGCCGAGCGTCCTGTAATCACGAGGTGCATAGCTTCGGGACGATGTTTGATCAGTTCGATTACTTCCTCAATGGGAAGCACATCCTCAATCGGAAACTTATCGATAACGAGCGCGTTATTAAGCTCGTCTAGAATCACAACATCGTATAGCCCGCTGTATACCTTGTCCTTTGTGATTGCCCAGGCTTTTTTCAACGCCTCCCTGTGCTCTTCCGGCGTTTTCGTCCATGTAAAGCCAATTCCGAGTTGCTGCATCTCAATCCCTATTTGGTCAAACAGGATTTTTTCCCCATAGGTTCGGGCGGGAGACTTAATAAATTGAAGAACTAAGACACGTTTTCCCCGGCCTTTTGCTCGAATAGCTAGACCGAGAGCAGCTGTGGTCTTGCCCTTTCCATTTCCGGTATAGACGAGAGTTAATCCACGTTGAGACAATTTTTGTAACCTCCTTTTTTGATAAGTTTGAATATAGTTCCCTGATTCTACTAATATCTGGATTTCAAGGGCATTCAGTATTCAGCTTCTGCGTTCTCTTAATATCTGGGTTCAAATGCTGCTAAACCCTAGATTTACTTCCTTTGTACTCTCTACAAAGCGATATCCAGTTACCCACTAATTCTGGGCAGGATCCGAAATGTAAATGTGTATAACCGGCAACGAGATTTCTTGTTAAGAAACCTTCCTTTTTTGTTCCGCGCATGCCTTTGGTTTGATAAGCTGGAGGTAACTCAGTCGACGGATGAAAGGTAGAGTAGTGAAACTCGTGACCCTTGGCGCTTAGACTGCCTTGAAACAGCCTATTTCCTTCTTCTCCATTGATTTCCCTATATCCAAGTGCAGCTAACTTATTGTGCATTTGAACGACTCCAGGAATCAAGCCAACCATCGGATAGCTGTTCCCCTCTGTGGTTTCAATCGCATCTGTTAAATACATAAAGCCCCCACATTCGGCCAATGTTGGCAAGCCGTTTTCAATCGCTTGTTTAATAGATTTC
Organism: Robertmurraya mesotrionivorans; assembly: GCF_050971805.1. Classification (NCBI taxonomy): domain Bacteria; kingdom Bacillati; phylum Bacillota; class Bacilli; order Caryophanales; family Bacillaceae; genus Robertmurraya; species Robertmurraya mesotrionivorans. Next base: position 171,978 of record NZ_JBPCCH010000002.1, read on the forward strand.
TTCACCACGTCCAATTCAGCTAACTCTTGTGCGAACTCCTCAGGGAACCCTCCTCCGAGGTAAAGACCGTCCACATGTTGTGGGAGTGACTCTCCTTTTATCGGGGAAAACTCCACTAGCTCTGCCCCATAAGACTCGAGCAGTTCCAAGTTTTCCTGATAATAAAAATTAAAAGCAGCATCTCTTGCAATAGCTATACGCACGGTTTTCGCTTTGCTTTTGCCAAGCTGTTGCTCTTGTACTACAAGGTCAGGAGCGTGTGCTAACTCGTAGAGTTTATCAACATCAATGGTTTCAAGCACCAGATCACCTAGTTTTTCAAAAAATGGCTCTAGCTCTCCACGCTCAATCGACGGAACCAATCCGAGATGTCTTTCAGGAATGGATAACTCATCATCTCTTTTCAAATAGCCGACAACAGGAATCTGGCATTCTTGCTCAACTGCAGCTTTTACTAGTTGATAATGCCCTTCGCTACCTACTCGGTTGGCTATAACCGCCACAATATTCACATCGTCGCTAAAGGCTTGAAATCCTTTTACGATTGCTGCAGCACTACGAGCCATGCTCGCACAGTTGACAACAAGAACGACAGGGCTTTTCGTGATTACACTAATTTCTGCCGTCGTGCCATCATTTGAAGTCGGATTTTTCCCGTCGTAAAACCCCATTACTCCTTCAATAATAGAGATGTCAGATCCTTCGCTTCCACGGACAGCGATTTCTTTTACTAGCTCATGAGTGAGCATCCAGCTATCAAGATTTCTAGATGGCCTACCAGTAACAGTTGTATGATAGGTCGGGTCGATGTAATCAGGCCCGCATTTAAACCCTTGTACGACCAGACCTTTTTTCTTAAAAGCTGACATAAGGCCGATCGTTAACGTCGTTTTTCCAACACCGCTCCCTGTTCCAGCAATGACCATTCTTCTTTTTGACATGATATGTCCTCCTTTCTTTTAGTAGTGAATCAGAGCAACGGAAATGGTGACATTGCCTACTTTTTTCTTCTCAAGTACGGGGTGACTAGACCCCGAATATAGCAAGCAAGCTGGCTCACTCACACCGTACGCTCCCGTAAACTTATAGACTGTTTCTGACGTATTAGCGATAGGTACGTTGTTCAATTGGTCAGCTGAATACGTCACAAATTCCCATCCGTAATGATTAGCAAGCTCGATTAATCCTTGCTCATCTTTTTTCAAATCTATCGAGCAAATGGCCTTCACACTTTTCATTGAAAAACGAAGCTCCGCTAATGTTTCTTGAATGACCTTCTCGATTTCTTCCTTTGTTGTTCCTCGATTACATCCAATTCCTAGAGCAATGACCTTAGGACGATACAACACCCCATTTTCCAAGATGGATTGTTCTTCATTTTCTAGAATTCGGTGTGTGATGACAAGTGCTGCCTGAGGCTTCCTTGCTAATGCTTCCGTAATATTGGAATAGGGCTTAATATTTTCGGGAAGTGGGTGGTCATACGTCCACCAGCCCTTTTCCCCTGATTCCTGCACAACCGCAACCATCTCTTCATTTACCACTGATGCACTCACTGGTGTTAGCTTTTCTGCCGATTCCCACACCCAGCCAAATCGTTTTCCGAACAAATCAACGGGTATGGTTTTTTGTACATCCGAAGCAGTCGTAATCACTGGACGAGCATTTAAAATCGCAGCTACTTCTTTTGTTAACTCATTCGCTCCGCCGATATGTCCAGATAATACACTGATCACATGCTCCGCCTTATCATCAATGACAACCACAGCAGGATCCACCTTTTTGTCTACCAAAAGTGGCGCAATCATTCGAACAACCGCCCCTAAGGAAACGATGATAATTAGTCCTTTATAAGCTTTGAAAAGAGAAGGAAACAAAAGTCGAACACTGCCCGTAAACATCTGTACTCCTCGTTCTTGTTCATCTCCCTTTTCAAACTTACTCATATAATACAAATCAGCATACTGAAGAGATGGTGCTAGTTTTCTCGCAATCTGTACTCCGTGTTTTGTAATCGCAACAATCGCGTAGTCTCCCGTCTGATTAACAGAAGCCATTTTTCCTTCTTCTAAAGCGATCATCAAGGCTTCACCCCACGTCGAAAGCCATGTGTAAAGGTTTGATCATATAGCTTTGAACGGTAGTTTTTATCGTGGATTTTTTCGTCTAATGCCCATCCTGCTAGAATCATCGCCTGCTTTCGAATTCCATTTTTTCGCATATCATCATCTAAATGCTCAACAGTCGTTCGGACAATTTGTTCATCAGGCCATGAGGCTTTGTAAACGACAATCACCGGCGTATCCTTGCTCCAGCCTGCATCGATAAATTCCTTCATTACTTTTTTGGTTAACGTGGCGCTTAAAAAAAGAGCAATCGTGCTATGATGACTCGCCAGATCGCGAAGCTTTTCAAACTCAGGAACCGGCGTTCTTCCTTCCGCTCTTGTTAAAATGACGGTTTGCGTTAAATCGGGAATTGTTAACTCGGCTTGAGCAGCAGCAGCGGCAGCAAACACCGAGCTGACTCCAGGAACAATCTCTACTTCAATTCCTGCATTTTTTAAAAGAGTCATTTGCTCCATGATTGCCCCGTATACTGCAGGATCTCCCGTGTGAACGCGAACAACCTTAAGGCCTGCACGAATTTGCTCCACCATGATCTCAACCATTTCATCGAGATGCATGCCTGCTGTTTTCATTACTTCAGCTGTTGGTTTTGATTTTTTAATTAACTCTTCGTTCACCAGAGAATCTGCATATAGAACCACATCAGCTTCTTGTAAAAGCTTTAACCCCTTTACCGTAATTAAGTCAGGGTCTCCTGGTCCGGCACCTATGATGTATAGCTTCATTTTCTCACCACCATTAATGTTAAGTATTCAAGCTCAGCACCATCGAGCTCGGCTGCATTCCAAATGATTTCCTCATCAGACGTAACCTTCGTGACAACCGATGCTTTATGTAATAAATCCAAATCGCGAAGAACGTGGAGCATCACATCGATGACCTTTGCGACTTTTATAAAAATGACACAATGATTTTCTTGGATCACTTTTTTCATGGTTTCATAGTTATCCCTTGCTGGAACAATGGCAATATGATCGTCTCCGTCTGCTAAGGCAATTCCTAATCGGGATGCAGCTCCATTAAACGAAGAGATTCCTGGCACCACTTCAATCGGTACTTCGGGGTGTTTCTCTTGCATTAATCGCATCATATGGATGAAGGTGCTGTAAAGGAGTGGATCCCCTTCTGTGACGAATGCCACGTCCTTCCCTTGTTGCACCTTTTCCCATACTAGTTCAACCGTTTCCGTCCATTTTTTCTCTAAAATATCTGGATCTTTTGTCATCGGAAACACAAGACCGAGCATTTCTTTTTCTTCTGGTTGAAAATACACATCTATGATTTTATGGGCATAGCTTTTGCTACCTCTTTGTTTTTTCGGGTAAGCAATGACGGGGGACTCTTTTAAACGTCGAAAGGCTTTTACTGTAATTAGCTCTGGGTCACCGGGTCCGACGCCCAATCCGTATAATGTTCCTAGCATGTTTCTTCTCCGTCCTCTCTTTTTGCCGTAATAATATAAATGGGATTTAACGCATCGAAGCGAGTCAGATTTAATATAGGCTTGCTTCTTGAAATTTGTGCTAGCGTTACCTCTGTTGTGAAGTGATTCTTTTTAAAAGCAGCCATGGCTTCGGCTAAGTTTTCAATCGTAACCGCGTTTAGAACAATACGACCTTTTTGATTCAATCTCTCACAGCAAATCCTCAGGATCTCCTCCATTCCACCAGCTGTTCCGCCAATAAATACGGCATCTGGAGAGGGGAACCCATCTAATTTATCGGGAGCTTTCCCATGAACAACGGTAGCATCCACTCGGAATTTCGCTAGATTTTGTCTGCAATTTTCCAAATCCGCTTCGTTTTTTTCAATGGCGAAAATTTGACCTTCCCGAGCAATTTTTCCGGCTTCAATTGCAACTGAACCGGTACAGGTCCCAATGTCCCAAACGACGCTGTCTCTTTGGAGTTGAAGGGCGCTAACGCTTAACACGCGAACTTCTTTTTTCGTAATGAGTCCTTTATCCGGTTTTCTTTGGATAAATTCATGATCATCGATCCCAATAGGCCAAGACGGACTTTGATTAACTTTTTTCAAAATCACGACATTTAAAGGGGAAAATTCGGTGGTTCCCATATCTTGGAGCTGATACCAGCCGACTCTTTCGTTCTTTCCTCCTAAATTTTCTCCAACAAACGCTTCGTACTCGGTCATACCAAAGGACAGAAGATAGTCGGCAATTTTATTTGGAGAGTTTTCCACATCCGTTAGAATGGCTACTTTTGACTTACCGTCAATACGCTGTGCTATCCCTTTCATACTTCTTCCGTGAACACTTTCTACATGGGCATCCTGCCAGCGTTCACCCATTTTTGCAAAGGCAATCTGAATCGAGCTCAAATAAGGAAAAATTTCTAAATTTAACTTGCTAGAAAGATAGCTTCCAATTCCAAAAAATAGCGGATCTCCGGACGCTAAAATGACGATTCTCTTTGTCTCGGTTTGCAATCTTTCTACTAAGCTGGTTAGTCCACCCTCAATGGGAAGGGTTTCGCCTGTATAGTCAGGAAAATAAGCTAACTGACGGTGTCCCCCTACTAATAACTCGCTTTCATAAATCCATTTTTCATAATGCGGAAGAAGACTTTTCTTACCGTCATCACCAATTCCTATCATTTTAATAGGTTTCATCCTTGTCGCACCGCCTTTCCTAATAATTCTCCTTTTAATGTGTAAATGGTTGTATCCACTTCCAAACCACCATTCACTTCTTTTAAGGCTTCGCTACAGCATGATCCACATAGCAAGTTGAAGAATTGATGATATCCTGACTCGGACATCATATCCCCGACCTGCGACGCTGTATTTGCTCCCTTAATGTCATTCACCAGTTCTTCATGTGCCCCAGCTTGATCCGCCATTTCTGCTAAAAACCCAAAATCAATCGGAGCGCTTTTGGAGTGAACCATCATGACTCCTTGAGCAACCTTTGAAAACTTGCCCATCATTCCCACCATAGAAACCTTTTTCACACCTTGCTTTTTGCATTGATTTAACGAAAATCCGACAAAGTCTCCCATTTCAACGAAGGCTTCTTCCGGTAAATCAGGGTACTGCTTCATCGCATATTTTTCACTCCGACCACCGGTAGTGATAACGATTTGTTCGCATCCACTCGCGCGCGCCACGCTAATTGCTTGAACAATACTCGCTTTATAGGCAGACGTAGAAAAGGGAACGACAATTCCTCTCGTTCCTAAGATTGAAATCCCTCCAAGAATTCCTAAACGGGCATTCAAGGTCTTTTTTGCAATTTCTTCACCCGCTGGAACGCTTATGACAATCTTGATTCCTTTTTCTACTTTGTAAGCTTGTAATACTTCTTCTGCTACACCGAGGATCATTTTTCTAGGGACAGGATTGATGGCTGCCTCCCCAACTGGGACAGGAAGACCGGGTTTCGTCACCCTCCCGACACCTATCCCGCCATCAAGAGTAATTCCGGGTTCTTTCGACCAAGTAACGGTAGAGATGATTTCCGCTTCATGGGTGGCATCCGGGTCATCTCCTCCATCTTTAATGACGGTAGCTTCAGCTATGGTGGTGGAAACTTGACAACTCTCAATGGAGAAGGTCACAAACCGGCCAACAGGGAGAAAAATGGTTGACTCTATTTGATCCTCCCCGGTAATTAATGCGGTGAGTGCAGCCTTCGTAGCGGCAGTTGCACAAGCTCCAGTTGTGTAGCCTTCCCTTAGCTTTTTCTCCTCTTTCACTTGCTCGGCCATCATTTATACCTGATCAGCAAGAATGGAAATGGCATTCAAAGCAGCAACCGTAACCGTACTACCGCCCTTTCTGCCGATGTTCGTAATAAACGGAACATCTAGCTTCGCGAGCTCTTCCTTTGATTCGGCCGCAGAAACAAATCCAACCGGTAATCCAATAATGAGACCGGGCTTTGCGTCCTCTTCTTTAATCAGACGAATCAGCTCTAGTAAGGCAGTTGGAGCATTACCTATGGCAAAAATACCACCTTCTGCTTCTCTAATCGCTTTTCTTGTTGCAATAATTGCTCTTGTTGTGTTTAATCGTTTGGCTTCTTTCATAACGTCCGGATCGGAAATGTATACATTTACTTCTCCGCCAAATTTTTCAATTCTGGTTTTATTCACTCCTGATTGCACCATTTGAACGTCAGCAACGACTTTTTTTCCACTGCGAATGGCTTGGATGCCTGCTTCCATGGCTTTTGGATGAAATAAGAGACTTTTTCCGAGTTCAAAATCGGCTGAAGCGTGAATCACTCGTTGAACCACCCGGTATTGCACAGGAGAGTAATGATGCTCTCCGACTTCATCATCGATCATTTGAAAACTAATTCCTTCAATTTCCTCTGGTTGAACGGTTAATGGTTTAAACTCTGTTTTAAAATCCATTTGATTCCACTCCTTTTAGTGCTTTTAATATGGGTGAGAACTCCGAATAGCTCATACCGTACTCCATGTTTGGTCTAGCTATCATAATGATCTCGATACCTAATTCCTTTGCAGCATCCACTTTTTCATCGACCGAGCCCACCTTGCCACTTTCTTTTGTGATCATAACGTTGACTTTATATTGCTTATAAAGTGCTTCGTCAAATTCCTTTGTGAACGGTCCTTGTATGGCGATGATGTTTTTTTGTGGAAACCCAAGCTGCTCGCATTTTTCCATATTGTCTAAGCGGGGCAGCATTCGAGCCACTAGGCGTATATCTGACTTGCCCTGTAATTCCTCTGTGAAAACTTGTAACGTTTTACTCCCTGTGGTTAGCATGATGACGCCTTTTTTGGTTGCGGCTAGTTGGGCTGCTTCTTTGTAGGTGGGGACCACTGTTAATTTATCGTAATCGAATGTTTGTGACGCTCGTTCGTAACGAATATACGCGAGCCCTAGCTGTTTTGCTGCTTGAATGGCATTTTTCGACGCTTCCTCAGCAAATGGATGGCTCGCGTCGATAACTGTGGTAGCTCCTTTTGACTCTATAAGATGGATCATTTCATCAGCTGTTAATCGACCGATATGGACAGGGATGTTTGACTTGTTCATTTCGTTTGCGGCGTTATCTGTTACCACTGTTGTAAGCAGCTCATGTCCTTCATTTCTTATTTCGATCGCTAATGCCCTTGCGTCGCTTGTTCCGGCTAACATGAAAATCACTTGGCACTCCCTGCCTTTGCCTCATTGTGATTATGGTGATGGTGCACATGGTCATGGTCATGATGATGATCGTGATCATGGTCGTGATCGTGATGGTGACCGATAAACTCCATCGCATTTACGCGATATTGGCATGTATCACAGTTCATTTTCACTTCTCCTTGAAGCGCTTCTTCTGCTCGATTTAATAGAATGGTTTGTAACTTAGGGTGAAAACCAAAATATCCAGCAAGTTGGAATTCAATACCAGGGAAGCTTTGTTGAAACTCTAAAACCAGTTCTTCTAGGCGCTTAATTAAAATTCCCGTAAAAAGAAAATAAGGTAAAATGATTACTTTCTTTGCTCCAAGCTTGATACATCGTTCAATTCCTGCGTTTACTAGAGGGTCGGTGACACCCATAAAGGCTGGCTCAACGATCGTGTATTTTGTTTTTTCCCATAGAAGTCTGCCAATCTTGTATAAATCACTATTGGCATCCGGATCGCTACCGCCGCGACCTAGGAGGAGGATTGCTGTATCGTCAGCTGGGGATTCCAAATCTTCTCCGGCTTCTATTAGTCTTGTTTGTAAGATATCTAGAGCTTCTTCATGAATCCCGATCGGTCGTCCATATGTGAACGAAATATGAGGATATTTTTCCTTTGCTTCATCAATCGCACCTGGGATGTGTATTTTGGAATGACCCGCTTGGAGAAGCATAATCGGGATTACCGCAATTTCTGAAGCACCTTTTTCCACACACAAGTCAATGCCTTGTCCAACGGTTGGTCTCTCGAACTCTAGAAAACATGTTTCAACGAGGATGGACTCATCAACACTTGGTCTTAAGTTCTGAATAAATTCCCTGATTTGATCATTGCCTTCGTGGTCTCTGCTTCCATGTCCAACGAAAAGAATAGCTTTCATGTTTTTCCTCCTTAAATGTTTTTGTGGATGCTCTTTTAATTTAATAGATTCATAAGCTGGATGAAGGACGTTAGCTCGATATATTTGCTTCGTAACGTCTTTCATAAGCCGAATGAAGGTCGTTTCCACAGGTAATTCTCTTTGTAACGGTCTTCATCAACCAAATGAAGACCGTTACATCCTAAAATCAACTCACTAATAACCTTCATATATAAATATATAGAAACTGCAAGTCCTCTCTCTCTAATCTCCACATGGTGCGGGCTCAATTTTTAACGATGGTGATACGTCTTGAAATTCAAAGCCGCACACGTACTTCACACGCTTAAAGAATTTATGGAAACGCTCGTTCGGATGCCCATTTTTCTTGTACTCTTGTACGATTTTCTCAACTAGTCCAACGATTTCGTCCGAAGCAATCCCTTCTGCGACAATTTGTCCGGAGTGTGCGTTTCTTCCGATTGTTTTTCCACCTAAAAATAAATCAAAGGCACCTTTTCTAAATACAATGCCAATATCTTCACGAACCGCACCAAAGCACGCCATTCCGCAACCGTTAAAGCCGATTTTCAGTTCTTTTGGTAGTTCCATTCCACCAAGTTTTGCTTGTAACGACTCTGCATAAGGAATGCTATCCTTCTTTTCTCCTTCACAAAAATCGCAGGCCTTAAGTGTCAACACATCGCCAACAGGGGCAAGAAGAAAACCTACTTCTTCAAGTTCACTTACAACAAGATCTGGGTTAGAGGTTGGAACTTGAAGTTTAATATGATGATCCTGGCTATACTCCATGCTTCCGTCATCTCCAACGATCTCAGCTAGTGTGATCATTTGCTTCGGGGTAAATCTTTTGTTTGCAACACCCGGACTAACTGACACTTCAAAGATTGATTGAATGGGTTGTTGGATGTACGCTTTTGGTTGATTGCTTTCGCCTAATATCAGCTGTAATGCTTCATCCGCAATTTCTCTAGACGTATTAGCCACCTCCACCTGCTCTAATGCCCATGGCTCTGCTTCCTTTTTCAATCGTTGATGTGGCTTCAATGGTTGTTCCTTTTGGCTCAATGTATACTTTCGTTGGTAACCTCTTGGGGTAATCATTAAGTCGTCGTAATAGAACGTCGACGAGTTTCCAATTAGCACCGTTGTTAACATGCCAATCTCGTGATTCAGCATGTCTTCTAATGTGGTTCGCATAATACTTTGACGATCACGATAAGCACTTTTCACAAGTCCAACCGGTGTCTCTGGCGATCGGTATTTTAATAGTATCCGTTGCGCCTCAACAATTTGTCGGGTTCTTCTCCCGCTCATTGGGTTGTACAAAGCAATCACAAAATCGGCTTGAGCAGCAGCTTCAATTCTTTGTTCAATCAAGCTCCAAGGTGTCAGATGGTCGCTTAAGCTGATCGTGCAGGCATCATGCATGACCGGGGCACCCAATAGCGAAGCACATGAATTGATGGCTGATATCCCTGGAATCACTTCGACCTCAACACCCGTGTCTTGCTTCCAGCCTTTTTCCACCAATACTTCGTACACAAGGCCAGCCATTCCGTACACACCCGCATCTCCACTAGAGATCACTGCCACTTTTTTTCCGAGCTCGGCCTGCCTCACTGCCTCTTGAGCTCTACTTACTTCTTCAGTCATCCCTGTACTGATGATTTCTTGACCGTCTAGTAATCCTTCAATCAGTTCCACATACGTTTTATAGCCAATGATCATATCACTTTCTTGTAGAGCTTTTTTTGCCCGGTCCGTTATATGCTCCTCACTTCCGGGACCAAAACCGATGACTAACAGCTTTCCTTTCAATTACGCTCCTCCTTTCATTAGTTCCACCATCATAAAAATTCCGAGTACTAGGCTATAGGCGCCTGTTACCGTGCCTAATAGTAAAAACAGCTTGTCTTTCACTCTAGCTTTCATAAATCCCCATGATAAACAGAATGTAATTCCTATCGTAGCGATGAGTAACCCAATGACAAATAAAGTCAGTTGAATAAGGGCGACGGTTAAATTATCAAGCCCTATCGCATTAGAAATAATCGCGATTTGCGTAGGGCTTTCTACACCAATGCCGTGAAGAATGCCAATAATAAACGCTCCAATGGCACCGAGCTTTGTAGGTGATAGTTGATTCGTTTTTGTTCCTGATGTCACCTTACTAGCGATGTTGCTGAAAAACTCAACGACAATTCTTAGTCGACTTTTATACTCGTAATCTTTCTTTTGTTGAAAAATTGACCAAATAATAAACATTCCGAGCAAAATAAGGGTGAAGCTAACGAGCATTTCTAGTATTTGCTTCGTTGTATCTGGAAGGTGTAAACCAATATAAATAAATAACACTCCAATAACCATTACAATCATTCCGTGCCCAATCGCATACATCACACCAAGAGTAAGTTGTTTCTTCTTTTGCTGCTCACTGCCAACCATGTCGGCAATCGCTGCTACATGATCTCCGTCGATCCCATGCCTCATGCCAATAAAAACAGCAAGCAGAGCAAACATGATAAATTCCATAGGTTATACCTCTTCTTTCACTTTTTTCGAAATTCCCTCAATACTATCTGAGTTTTCAGGTGCTACGAAGCCTTCCTGGTTGTATGTATAAATAACGGATTCTTTTAGTATCTTTCCTTGTCCGATATGACTCCGAACGATTTCTCGTCCCATGTCCTCTGTAAGTGCTTTATACCAGGTGCCTTCTGGATACACGATGGTGACACAAGCATCCTTGCATCTTCCATTACATCTCGTTCTTGTTGTATGTACTTCGTCGTCTAACTCCAACTGTGTAATTTCATCACGAATCGCTTGCGTTACTTCTTCTCCCCCTTTTCTCATGCAACTACTTCCATTGCAAATCAAGATGTGATGCTTTGTCCCCTTTAAATTCCATGTTGTCATGTTTTCCACTCCCTTAAATTTATCTAATAAAAAAAGCACCCCTACAAATAGAGGTGCATAAGAACATACGGAAGGTATATCTTCTACACATCTACCTATAGTCCCGTAGGTATGTGACACACTTTATAGGAAGGTCTCCTGGCTTTGGTTCCTTGCTTTTGTTACGTCTTCCCGATTTTACTCAGTGACCATTTGTAACAAAGCTCCCCAATACAGTGGCGGGTACCGCGACGGCTTTTCACCGTGCTTCCCTTTTAAGCAAAAGATTTTTCTTTTGCACCTATTAAGTAAACTATGAAGTTATCAACCCAAAGAAAGATTTCCATAAAAAAATCCGCTCACAGGAATGAACGGATGAAACGAAAGCATGAAAAGACAAACAGAAATACGGTCCCTTCTCACCATCGAAACACCTTCTCTATTCCCGGAGAAACTGAAACGTTTAAAAGTAAGACAGGTTTCCTGACTCGTGCTTCTTCCTACTCTAAGACCTTCCCATATTCATACGAATCACATATGTACACAGTGGTATTCTTATTTCGTCCACACTTACAGTTGCGGGTACAGCTCTGGATTTTAACCAGATTCCCTATTAAGCCATCTTGGCATCTTAACTTTTTGGAAAACTATTCAATTAAGTTAGATTCTATATTAGATGAATATTTCTTATTTTTCAACTACTTATATAACGAACACGACAGATTTCCTACTGAAACGGAACCCACATGGCGTTCTAAGTATTAGATGTTTTTATTAATTTAACTTCATACACATGCTCGTAATTTAGTAATTTGAATGATATCTTTAAAAGAAAAGACGCTACCCTTTTTGGATAGCGTCTAGATATTATACTGAGATTTTCCCAGGTTCTTCGATAGCTGGTTTTACGACGGAAGCCTTTCGTACGAAAAGAAAATACGAAAGAAAAGCTAAAAAGCTAGCACCAAAGATTATGGATCCCATCGGAATGGCAGAATTCTCTCCTGCAATGCCTACAAGTGGTGATGAAATAGAGCCTAGGATAAATGGTAGTAACCCTAGTAAGGCCGACGCGCTACCTGCAATATGCCCTTGTGACTCCATGGCAAGTGAAAACGATGTAGTTCCAATAATCCCGATCGAGGCAACGAAGAAGAAGATAGGAATAACAACCGCAATTAAAGGAGCCTTTAGTAATAACGCAACAAGAAGAATGGCACCTGATACATTTGAAATGGTCAGACCTATGACTAAAAATGTCTTTTCAGATATTACGTCTACGAACTTCCCTACTGCCTGACTTCCAAGAATCAAGCCAATTCCGTTCAAACCAAATAATAAGCTGAATACTTGTGGTGAAACTCCATAAATATTTTGATACACAAATGGAGTACCAGAAACATAAGCAAAAATTCCGGCCACAATAAATCCTTGTGTAAAGGCATATCCTGTAAACTGACGATCTTTTAATAAAGTTCCAAAGTTCCTAAATGTTTGCCCAATATTACTTGGTACACGCTTCTCTGTTGGAAGTGATTCTTCCAGCTTTGAAAATACGGTAAAAAATAAAACTAGACCGACAACACTTAAAACGACAAATACTCCCGTCCAATTCGTAAAGGCTAGAATCGCGCCACCTGCAACAGGAGCGATAATTGGACCTAGATTACTTACTAATGTTAATAACGCAAAAAACTTCGTTAATTCTCTTCCGCTAAACTTATCACGAACGACCGCTCTCGATATAACGATCCCGCCTGCTGCTGAAAAGCCTTGCAAGAAACGAGCAGCAATAAAGAAATAAATATTCGGAGCAAATGCACAAATGGCAGAGGCAACTAAATACATAATAAGGAATATTAATAGTGGTTTTTTCCGTCCCTGCACATCACTCATTGGACCGATAATCAATTGCCCCAGTCCTAAGCCCAACAAACAAGAAGTTAAACTAATTTGTACGAAGGATGCCGTTGTACCGAACTCTTCTACAATAGTCGGAAAAGAAGGCAAATACATATCGATGGTAAACGGACCTAAGATCGCCAGAGACCCTAGAAGCAATGCCAGCTGTAAACGCTTTGTACCTGTTAAATTGTTCAAGTTCCTCTCGCCTTTCATTTAAAAATAAAGATTCATAATTTCCTAAGATTGTAACTTTACCATTCTATAACATTGCATTGCTAAAGTAAATTGTTTCGGTCGTTGAAATATATAATAATTTTGTGGTTTTATTCAATAAGATTTGTATGCGTTTACATTGAAATGATAAGAGGTATTGTTCCTTGTTTTGTGGTGGGATCTAGTTTGGGTCAATAGCTGAAGCGTTTCGTTTATCGATCTAAAAGAAAAAAGGATATGTTCCTTTTGAACATATCCTTTATTGATTAAATAAGCTCTACTATTCTCTCATAAGTCTCCATAAACACATCTAAGTCTGGGTCTTCCCCTTTTTTCTTTACCACATTAAAATTGGAAAGTTCAAAATGATGGGTTGGCTGAACCTCGTGCCTTGCGAGGCAGTTTTTCGTGCAGGCCAACGGACAGCCATCAATGGCGATGATCTCCCTGCCCGATTTTGCCGTTTTTACTAGTGGTTTTACATCTCCCCCCACACCGGCAATGCACGACATTTCAGCAATGTCCTCCCGATCCATTTTGATTGCGATTAAGTTTGCGGTTTGTGCGGCTGAAGAACAGCCTGAGCATGAATATACCAACGGCAAATGTTTTCTTTTCAACAGAATTCCTCCTTTACAGTCCTTTTTTCAAACTGTTCTGATTTTTATTTACTGTAAAGGAAATGTTTGTTGGATTCTGTGAAAAATGTTACTTTTATTATGCTAATTTAATAGGGATTCGGATAAATTTGATATAAAAACTATGAATTTTTCTGTCAAAAGCTATTTGATAATTAAGTTTTTGATAAGATATTTGCAATTCTATTGTTATACTTGCGATTTTTGAGATTTATTTGCTATTCCAAAAATATATTTGCTATTCTAGAAATATTTTTGCGATTCTCAAGTTTTTCTTGCGATTATTATGATTTATTTGCTATTTTGCTCCATTACTTGCGTTTCCAACAAAAGAAAAAAGATCAGTCCTATTACTTAGGACTGATCCCTACTATTACATTTGAAACAATGTCGATTTTTCAACTGCAATTTCTTTAATCTTCTGATTTGCTGGCTTTAGCAAAGTGCGCAGCGAGGTTAATAAATTATGTACCATTCGATATGAAACGGGAAAAGCCCTTTCTTTCTATATAAAAGAAAAGGCTTTTTATTTAGAGCGAAAATGCAGGAATCGGGTCGGACAGATTTCTCCAATCCGTTTTCATTTCTTCGTCCGTTAGTAGACAGTGATCAAGAGACGTTTCTATTTCGGTATAATTCATATCTACTCCTATTAGAACGAGCTCGGTCATACGATCTCCATATTCTTCGTCCCATCGTTGAAGAATTTCTGGCTCATCTTTTAGAATTTGCTCCATTTCCTGATTTGGATAGGAAGCAATCCATTCTCCGGCACCTTGGATGATAATGGATGGTCCAGCTTGGGACAGGAGTCCGGTCATATCATTTCGTGTGGCGAGCCAGAAAAATCCTTTTGCTCGAACCACATCTTCTGGCCAATTCTCTAACCATTTATTCCAGCGCTCAGGATGAAAAGGCCGTTTTCTTCGGTAGACAAAGGAAGAAATTCCGTATTCTTCTGTTTCAGGTGTATGTTCCTCATTTAATTCCTTGATCCACCCTGCCCCTTGGCTAGCTTCTTCAAAATCAAACATATCCGTGCCTAAAATAGTATCAAGCGGAATGCGGGAGTGTGAACTTTCTACGATTGTTGCATCTGGATTCAATTTATGAAGGACGGCTTTTAATTCTCTTACACTTTCTGGATCAACTAAATCTACTTTATTTAAAACAAGAACATTCGCAAACTCAATTTGGTCTATTAACAAGTCCACTACTTCTCTTGTATCCATCTCATCTGTTCCCTGCTTTCGGTCCATTAAGCTCTCTCCAGAAGAGAAGTCATGCCAAAATCGATTCGCGTCAACTACGGTTACCATCGTATCAAGGATTGTTTGTTCTGTTAAGTTAATCCCTAACTCTTCATCAACATACGTAAAGGTTTGTGCAACGGGAATCGGTTCAGATATCCCAGACGATTCAATCACTATGTAATCAATGTTTCCTGCTAGAACCAATTTTTCCACTTCAATCATTAAGTCTTCTCGTAACGTACAGCAGATACAACCGTTTTGAAGTTCCACCAGCTTTTCTTCTGTTCGTGAAAATCCTCCCTTTTTCACTAAAGAGGCATCAATATTTACTTCACTCATGTCATTTACGATAACAGCAATTTTTTTATTTTCACGGTTAGTCAGAATATGATTTAAAAGAGTTGTTTTTCCAGCACCTAAATACCCGCTAAGTACAGTGACAGGGATTTTATTCTTGTTCAATTTTTTCCACTCCTTAGTTTAATTAATCGAAATCATTACGATTTAAGTTGTATAATGAAGCCAACAATTTTCTTATCTAGCTCCAACATAAAACGTAATGATTCTGATTTATATCATACATAACCCCTTTCTATTTAGCAAGATTTTTATATTTGTCTGATTATCCTGTCTAATTAATTTTTTATTAGCTAACCTAACCACCTCTCAGTTGCAGCGATATTAAATACAATTAAGATGCCTGGCAAATACCAGGCATCTTTCTCAACTTGCCTCTTCAAAAAGGACTCTTTCATTTTTCCGATACATATATTTAGATACACTTATTCCTAACTCATATAGTGACACTAGTGGAAGAAAAACAATTATCGTTGAAATAAAATCTGGTGGAGTAACCAATGTTGATAGAATCATTAAAATGAAGTAAGCTATTTTTCGTGCTTTCGCCAATATCATAGGATTTATAATGCCTAGACGTGTTAGTAACATAATGAGAATTGGCATTTCAAACAAAAATCCGATAGGCAGCGTCAAGTTTAATAGAAACTTAAAGTATTTTTCAGCCGTGTACATCGTATGTAAATGATCACCTGCTAAATTGGTAAGAAACGTCAGAACACTTGGGAATAAGATGTAATAGCCAAAACACAGTCCCATAAGAAAGAAGATGATTAAAACGGGTAAGAAGATATATAATGCTTTTTTTTCGGATGTTTGTAAGCCAGGAGAAACAAATCTCCAACATTGATACACAGCAACCGGTGTTGTAAAAACAAGCGCGAAGGATCCTGCTAAAACAAAGTAAATCCACATAATATCACTAGGCCCTAAAACTGTAAGTGTTTGCTCAACGGAGTGAACAATCCAATCGTAGATACGATCCACAAAAATAAATCCTGAAAATAAAAGGATCACAAAGGACACTAACACGTAGATGAGCCTTTTCCTAAATTCCTCTGCATGTTCTAACATAGGCATTTTAAATTCTTCCATTCACTCACATCCCTTTTAAAGGTAAGAAGATGCAAACAAGTGTTTACATCTTCCCCTCACATTAATTCTTAAGTTCTTTTGCCTTTTGTTCTTCCGAATCTCCAGCTACTAATTCCCTTGTTGAATTTTTAAACTCAGTAAGTGTTCTACCGAATGCACGTCCAATTTCAGGGAGCTTTGAGGGACCGAAGATGACAAGTGCTATGACCAAAATCAAGATTAAACCTGGTACTCCAATATTTTGTAGCACATAAATTCCCCCTTTCTTTACTTGTAAGCGACAAACGCTTCAATTTCGATTAACCAATCAGAATTAACGAGACTGTCTACTCCTACGGTAGAACGTGCGGTTTTCACTGGATTGTCTTCTGTGTTAAAGAATTTTGCATATGCATTGAAAAAACCTTGATAATCTTGGGTGTTTCCTTTGTTTGGATCAGGTGTAATGTACACACGCAGGTAGGTGACATCTTTAAGTGAAAGCCCTTTGGCTTCTAATTGAGTCTTAAGATTGTTAAAAATTCCAATCGCCTGAGTTTCTGTGTCACCGTATCTTTCATAAATTGTCGAACCGTTTCGGTTTAATACCGGAGGAACCGTTCCACTAATCCAAAGCTGATTAAATTGACTAGGGACGGAAACAGAACTAGAAATAGATGAAGTGGGAGTTCCAAAAAATGCGACCTTATCGGTTTTTAAGTCTGCCTTTTCAGAGCCAGCAAAAGCATACGCCCCTACCATTAGGCTTGTCCCAAATACAATGGAAGCAACTACAGATTTAGATTTTGATAGTTTCATAAATTCATCTCCTTTTCTCTATTTATTAACCAGCCTTTACTTTTGAATCACTTTCTTTTAATGTTCTTTCATGAATTTGAGTAACAGCTACTCGTGCAGACTCAAAGGCTCCCGCCATCCATGCTGTTAGATAGCTTAGATGTTCACCAGCCAGATAAATTCGTCCTTGTGGCTGATTTAGAATTGGATAGTAATTTTGACGATCTGATGCGGTGTAGGATACCCAACCTCCCTCATTGTATTTGATTTTATGCCATGCAACCGAGAACGAGTTCTCAAACTCACTCGTATACGACTTATGTATTTTTGCCCCCTGTGCTAAAGCATGCTTTTCACGTTGAGCAATGGTCATATTGCCTAAATCTAATGCTGCTTGTCCAAAATTATAGTATCCAATCACCACACCTTTTTGTGACAAATATCCATATGACGGATACCAGATTTGGTTAATGTCCATATTGGTTGTCGTCATACCGCCCATAATTCGATCTTCTGTTTCCCAGAAACGATTCTTGAATTGAAATCCAATTTTACCTGTCGGGGCATAACTAATGTTTTTCATGGCATTGATCATCTCAGGAGAAAAATCTGCTGGAATATTTTTCAATACTGATAACGGGATTGTGCAGATACAATAATCTCCTGTCATTTCTTTTGTTTTCCCATTTACTTTGTACACTACCCGGGCTCCATCAGTGGTTTGTCTAATTTCCTGAACCTCAGCGCCAAATGTAATCTTCCCAGGTAATTTTGCTTCCAACGCTTTTGGAATACTATCCATTCCACCGACTGGTTGGAACACCATCATTTGCTGATCGAACGAGTATTCAGAACTAATATGATTCATCATCCCAGATTCTAGTATTTGGCTAAACTTATAGGGTGTGCCTACCGTTCCTGGATTCAAACCAGCACCTGGTAATTCGGTATACCCACGATAGCTAGTTCCGGTATATTTTCTACTAGAGTTTAAGGATCCATCACGGGTTAAGTAGGCTGTTAATCTTTCAATATCTTGAGACGTTAGATTTTCATCTAAGGCCGTTTGATTGGCAGCTTTGCTAAGGAGTTCAGCTACATATCCGCGAGTGTCAGCTTTAATCTCTCTCTTTCGAATTTTTGTATTTGAAAGTGGACCCACATTCTCTTGATAATAATAAGCGGCTTCATTGACATTCGTGAAAGCTTCCAACTCTACTCCGATCTCACGACAATAATCGATGGTCACATGATGCTGAGGAATCCTGGCAGGCCCTGCATTCATATATTGACCCTTATCAAATTTAGAAACTTGTTTAACCCCATTAATTTCTGTTTCTCCTGTTCCCCCACGAACCGTCCAGTTTCTGCCTCCCGTTCGGTCACGTGCTTCAAGGATATGGACATCGTAGCCTGCTTTACTTAATTCATAGGCTGAGGCGAGTCCCGCAATCCCTGCTCCAAGGATCACTACTTTTTTCCCCATTTTGTTCGCCATAACGAGGTCGCTCTTTTTTGGAGCATTAAAAGATGCGGCACTCGCAAACATGGAGCTACCTAGTAAACCTAAGGAATCCATTGCACCATAGACAGCAACCGCTCCACCAACTTTACCTACTTGGTTTAAAAAATCTCTTCTAGTTACTACTTTGTCTAGTTTCTCTGTCAATTTCATCGACTCCTTTCAGGTTTTTACTACAGAGCCATTGTAAAACTAATAATTCAGAAAATAAAGATAACTTGTCAGGTATACTAACATGGTTTTCGATTAAAATACCATAATTGGTAATATAGACCTTTTTTCTCTTTTTTAAAAATGAGTCGAAAAGAATCTTCATTGTGACTGTAAGCCCAATCATTTTGCAGAGTGTTTTCAGGATAATTGGAGTATAATGTTTTTGTAGATTGGTAAGTGGTAGGGAATAATATTTAAGAAAAACAATTCGGGAAATAAAATAGGAGCTTTAGATAAAAATAAAAAACTTCCCTTTTAAGAAGGAAGTTCAGTTGTACAAATGTTATACATGTGTATTTGTCTGTGGAACAAAAATAGCTTTCATTCTGATAAAGTTTCCACTTTCAGCTCAGCAGTCTTTATTTCATCGCCTCCGCCTGCACCCGCTCTAAAAACTCCATCACCACATCATGATTGCTCTTCTTCCCAGCAAGCTTAAGCATCGCTCTTCCAACAAAGTTGACTCCTTTGTTCTCCCCTTCGTAAATCAATCTTGTGTGGGAATCATCTACTTTTATTAGTGTAAAAGTAAGGGTAACTTCAAAGGCTTTTCCTAAAACAAACTGAATTTGTTTTTTCTTTTCCTCTTGCGTATTTTCGTAAATGAGTGTTTCCACTATATAGGTTTCTAGTCTTTTCCCCTCTCGATACGTTTGTCGATGCTTGGCTCCTGCTTCCGTTTCACTTTGTTCAATTAAGATATGTTCTTCTACTTTAGGCATGATTCTCTTGATGTTTTTATCTGAAAATAAACTCCATACCGTTTTAATATTGGCAGTAATCACTACTTCTTCCTTCCACTGTATCACTTGGTTTCCTCCTTGCCTGATGCTAAAAATCCATCTATTTCTTCTACTTGCAACTGAAGTTCGTTAATTTGCTTTAATATATTTCTTTTCTTTTGGACTAATAGTGCTTCTAGATTCGCAAAAGATTCGTCCTCCATCACGGAAATCATCTCTTGGATAGTGAATCCTAATTTCCTAAGCTTTGTTAATAGAGTGGCTAAAAAGATACTTCCATCATCATAGTAACGATAATTTTTTTTTGGATCTATAAAAGCGGGCTCTAGTAGCTTCACCTCTGCATAATAACGAAGCGTTTCCTTGCTTAATCCTGTTAACTCCGCAAATTCACTGATTTTATACATTTCGTCCTCCCACCCTTAGGATAAACTGTGGGGTGCACAACCTGGTCAATTATTTTTTCTAAAAAAAACGAATGAGCACCTCTCTCATTCGTCATTCTTTCTTATTTCTTCTGTTGTTTATACAAATCCATAGTTTTAAAGCCTTGTGAAAGGACTTCGACCATTTCCCCGCGGCGCTTGTCTCTTGTTTGTTGCTGTTTCGCAGAAAAAATGTATCTTGCCCAGTCTTTTCGATATCCCGGAGTCAAGCTTTGGTAAAACGCAAGCTCATTGGGTGTTTCTGCTAATAATGCTTCCACATCTGTAATATTGTCCTCATAATCAGCCACACATTGACTGGCAGCAGGAGTCTTTTTTACCTTCTTTTTCTCACGCTTTAACCCTACGACGGTGAACACATCGTCCATACTAACCATGCGTCCAAATTTAATATCACTGTCTCCAATATAACCGTCCTCCCCTACACTCATCGCAGGAAAGATATCGTCTCTATGTACATAGGTACTATATCGTTTATTCCCCTTTTTCGGATAGGCGAAGAAAAGATAGCCCTTTTCAAGTAATAATTGATCCTTAATGATTTGTTGTGTATGAGCGACCATTTCGTCCAGCGTTTCAATAAAAATGAAAATCGCATCATGATCTTTAGTTAACTCCGTAGGATAACTTGTAAACACATCATAATCACTTGGTTGATTAATAACAGCCATATTTGTGTATTTATCTAGTTTTAATTTATCGACGATTGACATAGTTGGCTCTCTTGCTCCTTCATGAATAAGTCTATTTTATTTTATCAATAGTAAATAGTAATTTAAAACTCTAATATAGTTTTCTGACATCGAAATGTTCATACTATTTCCGCTCCCTAGTTACAATCACTACCAAATATATCATACTATTTCTTCAAAAAATAAACACCTTCTAAAGTGAAGGTGTTTACAAGTGGTCCTTTGATTGACTATACTCTACGGACTCACTTAACCGCTCTTTTGACATGAAAAAGGCAGCGAGCATTGCTAGGGCGGATGGAATAAGAGCCCACATAAACGTATATGCGATCGACGATGACAAGAGATCGGTGATTTTATCTAATATGGGTCCTGGAATTTGTGCACGTGCCTCTTGGGAGAGCAGTTCTCTCGGGTCATTTGACATAGATGGATTCACTCCTCCACCCATCCCAGAAAAAGTTTCCTCCAGACTAGAAGTGAATTCATTTCTTTGTAGGATTCCAAATACCGTTATTCCCAATGTCATCCCTAATGAACGAACAAAGGAAACGGTTGAGTTAACAGAACCACGTTGAGACGGTTCAAAATGATGAATAGCTGCATTTGGTAGAACGGAAAAGGTTGCTCCAATACCTAGACCGGTAATAATCATATAAATGGTTACGGATAAACGACTTGAATTACCATCTAATGTGGTAAGTAAAGTCATCCCCACTAAAAGGATGATAGAAAAAAAGACTAAGATTGTCCGGTATCTTACCTTATTCATCAAAAATCCACCCATTGTCGCCGAAACAACCGATCCAAGCATCATCGGTAAAAGGACGAGGCCCGAGTTGGTTGCCGTCCCACCTAATACGCCTTGAATATAGATTGGGATATAAACGGATGCGGTAATAAACGCCATTCCACTAAATAGACCAATAACATTACTGGTTGTAAACAAACGAACATTAAACATGGGGAAAGATATAATAGGCTCAGCGACTCTTCTCTCAATAAGTATAAAAATGATAAAAAGAACTACAAAGGATGTAAACAGTCCAAGGATAACAGAAGAATCCCACGCATATTCATTCCCGCCTAACTCCAGTGCAAACATGACGCTAACGATAGCACCTACTAATGTGAGAGCCCCCCACCAGTCGATTCTTTGCTTCTCATGAACAGCGGACTCTTTGTAAAAAAACGCGATAAAAGCAAAGGCCAAAATCCCAATCGGAATGTTCACATAAAACACCCATTCCCAGCTAATATAATCGGTAATATAAGCACCTAAAAGCGGTCCGAAAATACTAGAGAGTCCAAACACTGCACCAAATAATCCTCCTAATTTCCCGCGTTGCTCGATCGAAACCGTATCAAACATAATCGTAAAGGCAATCGGAATCAAAGCCCCTGCCCCAATTCCTTGAATGGCTCGATAAATACTTAATTGTGTAATCGTGTCTGCTGTTCCACATAAAATCGACCCACCTAAAAAGACGAGTAACCCAAAAATAAAAAATTTCTTCCTGCCAAACATATCCGAAAGCTTTCCGAAAATGGGCATACCTGCCATCTCTGCGACCATATAGGCGGAAGTCACCCATACAAACTTATCAAATCCTCCAAGCTCACCAACAATCGTTCCCATGGCCGTTGCAACGATGGTATTATCCATAGATGCCATCAAGATACTTAAGAGAAGCCCAGCAATCACAAGTTTTAAATGGCTTTGTTTTAATTGTGTCATTTATGAATTCCTTCTTTCGTTTGTACAAATTATTCCATTTATACATTACTAAACTAATTTACCATAAATTGTTTGCATCATATAGCGAATGATTGTAAAACTTCCGTGTGCTTTTATCGACATCTTCCCTTTCTCTTTAAATTAGGATGTTTTTCACTTGATTATCTTTTCATTTCACACTACAATCAGTAGTGGAAGGTGATCAGCTTGTCTATAAAGCGATTTAAGTATAATGAGGAAGGACTTTCTCGTTTCTTTGGTCCGTTAGAAGCAAGAATTATGGAGCTTTTTTGGAACAGTGATCAAGGTGAATTCAGTATTAAAGAAGTACAGCAAATCCTTGATTCTGAAAAAAATATCAACTTTAATACCGTCATGACGGTCATGAATCGACTGGTAGATAAAGGGGTCCTAAAAAAACGAGCAAGTGGCCGTGTTTCCCTATTCAGTCCTATTCAAACGAAAGAGGAATTTTTGGAGGAACAGTCCAAAAAACTGACCGAAAATTTACTCGATGAATTCGGGGGTGTTGTGATCAGTCACATGATTGATTCCCTCACCGACGTGGATGAGACGTTATTAAATAAACTCGAATTAAAAATTCAACAATTAAAAAAGGACAAGTTATGATGTGGTGGAAAAAGAAATCACTCTACTTACTTTTACTAAGCCTTGGGTTAGCAACACTCATATGGGTTCAAATGGGAATGTTTCTTACTCATTTGATTTTTGGAACACAGCTAAAAATGAACTTTTTTAAATTTTGCTTAAGCTTATTTATGGAAGATTCCTTTTATTATTTTTTAGTTATTTTTCTCGTTAACACCCTTCTCACCTATATTTTTTTAATAACCATAATAAAAATAGGTAGACAAGTAATCGTATCTAAGAGGTTTTCTAGGCGATTATTGGAATGCAAGGATAACGAGTTAACCTCGTTGATACGAACTACGTATGGTCATAACGAAAATTTGATTGTTGTCAAAAGTGATTCCGTACTTGCCTTCACCATGGGGTACATCAAACCCACGATCGTTCTATCAACAGGATTAATCCAGATGCTTGAAAATGATGAGTTAAGAGCAGTAATCGAGCACGAGACTTTTCATAAAAACAACCATGATCCGTTAAAGGTCTTTATGTTAGAGCTAATTGCCCAGTCCTTGTGGTTTATTCCGCTAACCCAATGGTGTCAACAAAACTATAGTATCATTAGTGAAATACTTGCTGATGAGTATGCGGTACGAAAAATGGGGTCAGAAATGGAGCTAAGCTCGGCATTAATCAAGCTAATTAAGTACCATGTTTCATTAAAGGACACCCCTTCTTTGGTTCATTTTTCTGGTGGTTCCATTAACTTTCGGCTTCAGCAATTAGTTGAACCAAACGAAGCGATCCCGATCAAGCTGACTACAAGAAACATCTTCATTTCTGTTCACGTGTTACTTTTTTTCATAGGCATGGTTTTACTCACCACTGCCTAATATTTTTTTGGTTTTACACTACATTATGTAGTTTTAATTTATATGAGAGGAGAATGAATCAATGAACAAACACGAAATAGGAGCCCTGCTACTAAGGGTTGTGCTAGGAATTACCTTCTTTGTCCATGGTTTAGCCAAACTACAAGGAGGAATTGAAAATACGGCTGGATGGTTTTCTAGTATGGGACTGCCAGGAATACTTGCTTATGTAGTTACTGGTATTGAGCTTATTGGCGGTGTTGCGTTAATCGTTGGACTAAGAACGAAAATTGTATCTGCCCTCCTTGCACTTATCATGGTAGGTGCTATTGTAAAAGTAAAAATTGGTGCAGGTTTTATGGGAGGATATGAATTAGACGTTGTTTTACTAACTATCGCTGTCTTTTTATCAATAACCGGCAGCTCTATGTACAGCCTGGATTCAAAAATCCCAACGAAAGAAACTCAAGCTCAACTATAAAGACTAGGTTATGGTGTAACAATGAAAATGAAACGATTATTTAGCTTATTAGCCTTCCTCCTTCTCTTAAGCGGTTGCGGAACAGAGAAAATGGATGGCAAGCTGGCTTTGCTTGACCAAGATAACAAGGAAGTCACCTTCCCGCAAGAGAAACCAACACTATTCTTTTTTATCACCACATACACCTGAACACACTGCCAACAGCAGCTGGTTCAGCTGCATGAAAATATTTCACAGTTAGAAGATTTAGATGTGAATATGTATATTGTAAGTGGCGATACTCCTGATCAACAATTGCAGTTATATCAAGCTATTGTAGACATGTTTGGGAGTAGCATCTCTTTCATATCTGACCCTGAGCTAGAATTGATCGATTTATTTGGTATGAAAAATGGTGACATGGCTTATAGAGGCTATGGAATGTTAAATAGTGATGGTGAGGTCGCGTTTCATACGATTAACGACCTTTGGGGTGAAGAGTTTGACAAGACCTTAAAGGAAATTAAAATAGAGTATCATTCACTTGAAAAATAAACCTTTTACCGCAGGAGCTCCTGCGGTTTTTGCCTTGTAAGAACAGTATATTAATTTTAATTAAAGCCAAAGTAACAAATAGTAGGTTGTTATTTTGAGGATTAGGAGTTGAACTGATATGGACACCGCTCTATTACTCGAATATCTTTGGGTTTTAATTGTGTTAATCGGATTAGAAGGGATTTTGGCAGCAGATAATGCATTAGTCATTGCCATAATGGTTAAACATTTACCGGAAGAAAGAAGGAAAAAAGCCTTATTTTACGGTTTAGCCGGTGCATTTATCTTTCGGTTTGGTTCGTTGTTTATCATTTCTTTTTTAGTCGATGTATGGCAGGTCCAAGCGATCGGGTCTCTTTACCTTTTGTTTATTTCTCTCAATCATATCTTTAAGAAGTTTGTTTTAAGAAAAGGAGAAAATAAGAAAACTGGAGATGAAAAGCAAGGTTCAAGTTTCTGGATGACAGTTTTAAAAGTCGAGTTAGCCGATTTAGCGTTTGCTGTAGATGCGATTTTAGCAGCCGTAGCGTTTGCTGTTGCCCTGCCAGAAACCCCACTACCTCCTATTGGGGAATTGGATGGTGGACAATTTTTAGTTATTTTGGCAGGTGGAATTATCGGTTTAGTAATCATGAGGTTCGCCGCTAATTTCTTTGTAGGAATTCTCAATAAAAAACCTGGGATAGAAACGGCTGCTTTCTTTATCGTCGGTTGGGTTGGTGTTAAATTGGCAGTATACACCCTTGCTCATCCTGATTTAGGATATCTACCAAAGGCATTTCCAAAATCAACAGAATGGAAACTAACCTTTTGGTCGGTATTGTTATTAATTGCCGTTTTGGGTTGGTTTCTTTCTAAGGAAAAAGTCGCTGAGGAACCGGGGAAGGTTAACTAGTAAAAATAGCAGGTGGTTACTATGGGCAATCGTGAAGAAAACCTTGAAGACGTTCGGTTCTTAGAAGATGAGTTATTTGTGTTAGATGCTAAAGGATGGCTTGAGAATGAATTTTTAACATGGGAATGGTGGGTCTTACTCAGTTTTTTTGTTGTTCCATGGATTCTTTGGTTTATTATGAAAAAAAGGAAATGGTTTGTGGAGTCTCTCCTGTTCGGTATGATTGTGATGAATGTGACTCTCCTTTTGGATACCGTGGGGATGCAGTTTTCCTTTTGGGAGTATCCGGTGGAGTTTCTGCCCGTCATACCAAGGGGTTTTCCATTTGATGTGTCCATGGTACCTGTTGCTTTTATCCTGCTATTTCAATATTTTCAAACATGGAAGTCTTTTATTATTGCCCAAGTCATCATGGCAGTCGCCTACGCCTTTGTCGGTGAACCCTTTTGTGAATGGCTTCACTTCGTTCGGTATATCAAGTGGAATTACTTGTATTCCTTCGTTTATTACATTATTCTTGGAATTGTCGTCCGAGCACTTATTTTAAAATGTATGATGGTGTCAAAACGTTATTATGAAAAAAACTGGAGTCCTTCATGATATTAAAAACTCAACTACTCATCGCATTTATTATCAGCCTAGTCTCTTTACTAGCATTTAGTGTGATGGCACTTTTAGTAGAAAGAAATACCATTGTCTCTTTTGATAGCAGTATCATTTCTTATGTTCAAGGTTTAGAAGCTCCTTGGTTGACCACTATTATGAGATTTTTCACGTTTATTGGGGATACCATACCAGTGATACTCCTTACATTTGTCAGTCTCTTTCTTCTTTACAAAGTATTGAACCACAGAGCTGAATTAGTATTATTTTTAGCGGTCATGTTAGGGGCGAATATTCTTTTCCTCTCGTTAAAAATGTTCTTTCACCGGGCAAGACCTGATTTGCATCGTTTAGCTGAAGCGAGTAATTATAGCTTTCCAAGTGGTCATGCAACCATGGCCTTCGCTTTATATGGGGTACTAACTTTTCTTTTGTGGCGTCATATTAATACCTCCTTTAAACGGACGATTCATATCATTTTGAGTGGTATCGTGATCCTTTCGATAGGTATTAGTCGAATTTATCTCGGTGTTCATTATCCGAGTGACATTTTAGCGGGGTATTTTATTTGTGCTTTTTGGCTTATGTTAGCCATTGGATTTTTCCAGCGATATAAGGACAAAAGAAATAGGAAAGTGAGCAGCCCCTTTGGGTAATGCTCACTTTCTTTTTGTTAATAGACCTTATCTCCGTTAAAGATCGAGTTCTTCACAATCACATAATCAACCGTTCGAATCGCTGACAGCTTGTTTCCTCCTGCATACGATATAGATGATTGTAAATCTTGCTCCATTTCGATCAACGTGTCCTTTAAAGATCCTCTGAATTCCACATGCATTTTCTTTCCTTCGACATTTTTTCGTTCCCCTTTTTGGAATTCAGAGGCAGAGCCGAAATACTCTTTATACTTTTTCCCATCTTTCTCTACTGTTTCTCCTGGTGATTCTTCATGACCCGCAAACAGCGAACCAATCATGACCATGGAGGCACCAAAGCGAACCGATTTAGCAATATCGCCGTGAGTCCGAATTCCCCCGTCTGCAATGATTGGTTTACTAGCTGCTTTCGCACACCATCGAAGGGCCGCTAATTGCCATCCACCTGTTCCGAAGCCTGTTTTTATTTTTGTAATGCAAACTTTCCCTGGTCCAATTCCAACCTTCGTCGCATCAGCACCCGCATTCTCCAACTCTCTTACTGCCTCTGGTGTTCCCACATTGCCTGCAATCACAAAGCTAGAAGGCAAATGCTTCTTAATGTGGTGAATCATATTGATCACCGCATTCGAATGTCCATGCGCAATATCAATCGTTATAAATTCAGGAGACAGATTTTCCTTTGCTAGTTGTTCAATAAATGGATACTCCTCTTCCTTTACACCAACACTAATCGAGGCGTACAACCCACGTGCCTTCATATCTTTTACAAAATGTATTCGCGTTTCTGGTTGAAAACGATGCATAATGTAAAAATAATTATTTTCTGCTAGAAACACGGAAATTTTTTCATCCACAATGGTCTGCATATTCGCAGGCACCACCGGCAATCGAAACGTATGACCACCAAACGTCACACTTGTATCACACTCCGTCCGGCTGTTTACGATCGATTTGTTTGGGATCAATTGTATATCTTCATAATCAAATGCGTTATCCATCACTATCACCTCTATGTATTGAATAATCTTAGTATGACCTTTCCCCTCTTAATCATGTTTTTTGGAAGATAGTTTTGAAACCTTTTTACAGGTAATCACGTATCAAATGATTAGAATAATGATGAAAATGAAAAACTGAGGAAAACGGAGAGAAATAAGGATGATTATATTGGAAAAGGAAGAAGAGTTAAAAAAAGAACTTGCTATTATTGAACAATGGGAAAAGGACCAAGGGAATTTGTGGATTTGGGAACGACTTGGAAGACTTCCTTTTAAATTACTAGATAAAATTACCCCGCAGTTTGTTCACAATAAAGTGGGAGTTTTATTAGATGAAATTGGAAATTACATTCAAACTGGTGGAAAATATTTAGTATCGGAAAAACAGCTATTTGAGCTCATCGAAAAAGAAACAAACCAATCAATAGAGAGCATAGCGGAGATAAAAGAAATCCCTCTTTCCACTATGAATACGGTAAGTCAAAAATTAACGGAAAACCGGAAAAAGGTCGCAACGGTCCAAGGAGCAACAACAGGAATCGGAGGAATCTTCACTCTCGCGATTGATGTACCCGCGCTTTTAGCCATCTCATTAAAAACACTGCAAGAAATCGCCATCATTCACGGCTACGATCCAAACGAAAAAAGCGAGCGAATCTTTATCATCAAATGCTTACAATTTTCATCAGCTGATATTGTTGGAAAAAAGGCTATTCTCAAGGAGTTATCGGGTTACTACCAAAACGGCAGTCAATCGGGTGAAATGATGTCTCAGCTTCAAGGCTGGCGAGAAGTCGTGTATACATACCGAGATCAATTCGGATGGAAAAAACTCTTTCAAATGGTCCCTATCGCAGGAATGGTATTCGGCGCCTTCACCAACCGCTCGATGATTAATGACCTGGCAGAAGTCGGAGTTATGCTGTATCGGAAAAGAAGAATTATGGAGCGATTGGGAGTTACGTCTGAGGAGCAAGCGTAAGCTGGTTCGATTTTGGGGTTGATCCATGATGGGTGGTTTGAAGACCGTTTATGGATTAAATATTGTTCTGAAAGGTCTTCATTTTCATGATGAAGACCTTTTTTATCTTGAATCTTGTTACGAATGGTCTTCATGGGCTTAATCCTCAGTTTAGTTATTCACAATCGCCCAATTTCACTAGGACATTCATCCAGCAAAAGCTTTTTGGAATATATTATAAAAGCTTTTGTGAGGTGATCATTATCAAAGGTTTATATAAAGATGAAGTGATATTACGAGAACAACTAGCCCCATGGGAAAGAAATGCTCTCGAAAAATTCGAAGCAAAAATGACGGATAAAGAAAGACCATTCCCTTGCATACCAGCTACTATTGGATTTTCCACTAATCAACTTCGCTATGGCTTTGTAGGTGATCCAAGAGACTCTTCTTCTATTCATGAACTAGCAGAACTATTAGAAACGTTCACAGAGGAATCAAAAGGTATTGGTAACTATACGTCACTTATTGTTTTTTATGAAATTCCAAAAGAAGTAGAAAAAACATATACAGTGGAACAGTTTGAACAGCTGTTTTGGCAGCAATTAGGTGGTCTTTCCGCGATTGACGGGATGCTGTGGCCTGAAGACGTTCCTACTGATCCTCATGATCCGGTTTGGGAGTTTTGTTTTCATGGGGAAAAATACTTTATGTACTGCGCCACCCCCTCTCACCAAAATCGACAAAGCAGGCATTTTGATACGATGATGCTTGCGATTACCCCAAGATGGGTGTTACAAGAATTTGGTAAACATGCATCTTATGCCAAAAATATTAAAAAGCGGGTACGAAAACGCTTGGCGAAATACGATTCTATTTCAATCCACTCCGATTTAAATAGCTATGGGTCAGAAGATAATTTTGAGTGGAGACAATATTTTTTACGAGATGATGATACGTCATTATCCAAATGTCCGTACCATCGCTTCTTAAATTTTTTTAAACTAGATAAATAGCGCAGAGCTCCCCCCTGCGCTTTACATAAAAATTAAAGCTGATCGAGTTGATTAATAATTTCATCAGTTGTTAAAATCGTAGCAAATTCTTTGTGGAGCATAGCCAATTCAAGCTCTTGAACCGTATCAGCAGAGTGCTTCTTCCCTTTGTGATCGGTAATCTCAAAAGCAGCAATTGCATCTGAAACAAGATAGGTTTGAAGCCCGAGGTTCCCACTCATTCTTGTGGTGGTTGATACACAATGCTGTGTAGAAAGTCCTGTGATAACAACCGTTTTTATTTGCTGCTCACTGAAATACGTTCCCAGCTCTGTTCCTATAAAGGCACTGTTCACTTGTTTCGTAAAAACGGTTTCATTTGGTTCTGGTTTGATCATGTCTTTAAACTCTGTTCCTTCCTTGTTCGTATGATGTAGTGGTGATTGGGGTTGAACGGAAAGATGCTTGGAGTAAATGATCGTACCCTTCCTCTTCCTCCACTCCGCTTGCAAACGAGCCATGTTTTCCTCTGCCTTGGGATTGTTCCTTTTGCCCCAGTATGGATCATCAAACCCTTTTTGGACATCTAGGATGAGTAACGCTGGTAAGTTGATTAATTTGGTCATAAAATAACTCCTATCTTGATAAACTTTTTCTACCACTTACATTGTTTGCAAGTTAAGATGCTTCCATTACATAATTTCAGCGTTTACAAGAAAGAGTAAGAAGATAGTAGTCAGGAGGTTATTATATGGATCACAAGGAATATACAGAGGTTGGAACGGATATCAATGAGGTCAAAAGGCAGAATGCCGAATCCGGCTTGTCTTATAATGAAGTAAAGGCGTTACTGGCTCAAACAGGTGGCAAAGGAACTAGTCAGTACAGTAATACGGATATAGAGGAAATCAAAAGAAGAATTCATGGAAAAGACATCCAATCTTAGTCGGATGTCTTTTTTTACAATTCAAAAAAAGCTTTGTCTTTCGACTTTGCACACTCTTAAAGAGAAAGACTGATACCATTCGGATTTTCCCTTTTCCTGTGCGATGATGTGTGCGGAATGCTCTTTCCACGCTTGAATCGCTTCGATGGAGTCCCAGTAAGATACCGTAATTCCCAATTGTTCATCTCGGGCACTTTCTACTCCTAAAAAACCTTGTTGGTTGGAGGCTAATTCGACCATTTTATTGGCCATTGCTCCATATCCATTGTCCCCATCCGTTCTTTGCGAGGAAAAAATCACCGCGTAATAAGGTGGCTCTGGTGTTTTTGTTATTACACTCATACAGGTTGATCCCCCTTCTATCTATCGCATAAGATGTGAAAGAAAATATTGAAAACCATAAAATCCAATTGAACTCAGGCTCGTCACTAATAATGCAATCAATATGTATGGGTTGTCTTTGTTTGGTTTTAACAAATAAAAAATAGAGAAACCCAGTCCAATGACAAAAAAGACCAGCCAATACCATTCAAGAAAGGTATGTTCAAAGTTTACTAAAAAATTGACAATGTAAAATAAGTTAATCCCTAGTAATAAGTAAATGCTGATTTTCTTCAAAGTAACACCTTCTTTTTATGATTGAAAATATGCTCGTAAGTAACACTTCATAGCTTCTATATTTTCAGCAAACTGACGGTGGCGATGACCGTTTCCACCAGAAGGATGCGGGAAGCCGCGGAGAATTGTATGCTCATTGATGAGCTCTTTTTCAATTAAAAAATCGAGCAGTTGAGAAACATTCACACCAAGTGGAATGAGTAAGGGTTTGTCTATCATGTTAATTTCTTGAACAAACCCCTCTTTTATATAAGACAAAAGGGTATCTGTTCGGATCATATTTGGTGTAGAACCATTGTAATTTTTTCCTCGATAAAACACTGGATACTTTATGACCGAATTGGTTTGAACCAAATGAGCGTGTGTATCAAACAGGTTCGTGGATGATGGAATTTCTAGATATTTATGTAGCCCCAGCTCATCCAGCATAGTAATCAGATTCTTCCGCATAGGCCCTTGAAAGCTCGACTGTTTTTTCACTTCATGTAGTAGTTTTTCGTCGGAAATCTCTTGGTCGCGATGATTCCAGATCGTTGTATAGGATTGCTGCATTTGAAAGTATCCGGGAGTGATCCCAATGATAACTATTTTGGCAGTGTTGTTCACATATTCAAAGGGTGCATAGTAGATTTCAATCTTCTTTTTCTCGTTTGATTCCAGTAGAAAGGTGTCTGACTTAATCGTGTCCTCTGCGATGTACGGCAGGGATTGAATCTTTTGTTTGTATGTGTTGAATATCGAGTTAGCTGCGATTGGCATGGTGGTGGGACTCCTTTATGACATGAGATCCGATGGTTTAGATGTCTTTTATTGTACCATGTGGTGGGAATTGTTGGGGGTGTTTGGTGGAGTTTGTGCTTTGTTTTTGGAAATTGAGGGAATTGAATGCTGGGTTAGTGCCCTTGGTCTACTAATATATGGATGATGTTCTAAACTCAAACTTAGTCCCCTGCAGAAGAAACTTCCATTAATATGTAGGATAAAAAAATCCACTGTATGCAAATAATAACTCGACTACATAGAAAGGAGTGAAACCATGACCAACCGAAACGATAACCGCGAACGTAAAAATAAGTATCCGAACAACAAAAAGCAAGATACAGAATTCTCAAGGGAAAAAGATATTCGTAGTGAAATTACAAAGAAAGACTTAAATAAATAACACAAAAACGCTTGGGTGTGAAGTGCTACCTAAGCGTTTCTTTTTCTATTTCGTTAGTTCATCTCTGTCGATCGCATGAGGCGGTTTTTCCATCCAGCGATGTTTGATATTTATGTTTGTTCCATCTTCCGCAAACTTTCCTACCTCTGTTATCAACCGAGCATACATAGAAGCAATATCTCTTCTTGGAGATAGTGACATCGCCACTCCATAGTTCCCCATTCCTGCCTCACTCAATAAACCTACATGAAACATCATGAGTTTTTCTGAAAATGGTAAGTCGGTAGAGCCTGTCACCTCTTGGTCCCATGTCATAGGGGCAGGAAGGAAATTGGAGTGAAGGTACTCACTAAAAAGGGTGATATGTTTTTTACATATCTCGACTCCTCGTAGCATAAACTCCTTAACTTCTTTTTGTTTCGCCACCTGTGCTAAACCTAAGCAAAAAGTCTCTCCTAGCTTATTTGTTTGAATATTGGCATATAAATGTGTGACTTCTAGTCCGGTCAATGGCCTTTGTTCACCAAACCAGCCAGCTAAAAAGCTTTGTTTTTCTACAAATTCCACTTTTGAAGGGTAGGCTAGGTTGGGAGACCTAGTTTCAAGTCCTTTCGACAGTAAAACATTGGTGGATTCTTGAAACAAATCCATCGTTGACGAGATACAAGACATATAATATTCACGTATATCATTTCGGAACACATTTGGTAAAACTGCACTGTAAGTAGCAAGTCCTCCCTTTGTCATATGCTTCACATATTGCAGGTAAAAGGAGTCAGAAAATAATCGTTCCGCATTTGGATACACATCTTCATTGGTAAAACCAAGGGGAACGGGAATTCCTTCTCCCTCAAAAATTCCAGCAATTTTCCTGACATGTTGATTGGATAAGTCCATGGCGTGCTCTAATACCTGTTTGATTTCCAAGTCATCTATATGATTCAGAAAATAGGTAAACACGCAGATAGACATACTATCGCCCATGTAGTTTGCCCATAGATTCGCTACCTCTGATGAAGTCAGTCGTATATTATGCTTTTCCATTGTCATACCTCCGTTTCCACTAAAAGTATTTTTTTATGGGAGCAGCCATTCTATACGGCTTTAGTGATATTTAAACCAAACAAACCAGCCGCTGCCTTCTTTTTTGGCAATAAAGATCTGGCCTTGGCTTCCACTGGCAGCTTTCACTTTCGGGAAATGCAAACGCACCAGCCAGGATCGGTCTGCCACCTCTTTGCCGCAAAAGTGTTTAGCCATACCATAATAATCTTCTTCCTCTTTTTTACCTTCTGTCTTTGGAAAAGGGGTTAGTGAAACTGTCTCCCATTCTGAATAAAGTTCTGGAAATTCTCCCACTTCATAGGCAATCGGAACAAGAAGGTGTAACGCTTTTTCCACTTCATGTATGTTCTCTATGGAAACGACTTCAAGTGTATAGGGATCTGGACATTCCTTTGGCTGTGCATAGGTGGTGTTAGAAGTAACGATGATGGATCCGAATAAGAAAATTCCAACCACATATTTGATCACATGTATCACCTCTTTCCTAATCTTTCCTAACTTACATAAATTCAGTCAAATGGGTAACTCTATGAATGATAATTTTTAGGAGGGATAAATATGAAAATGTTCAAATGGCTTTCTATCCTTACGTTGTCATTTGTCTTAACTGCTTGCGGCGCGGATAGTGCGGCTGATAACAATGACAATAAGGAAGATGACAGAGGAACAAAGGTTCAGAACGTGGATGACGAAAACAATGACTCGAGGATGCGAGTGGCTGACAAAGCGCAGGACAAAATCGAAAATATGCAGGAAGTGCGCCATGCGAATGTGATTGTGACCGATAACAATGCCTATGTTGCTGTTGTGTTAGAGGACAACACGAAGGGCGATGTTCGAGAGGAGTTAGAGAAAAACATTTCGGATCAAGTAAAATCAACAGACAAAGGAATCCGAAATGTTTTTGTATCTAGTAATCCGGACTTCGTTGATCGCATGGGAGATTATGGTGACAAGATTCAAAAAGGTGAACCTGTCAAAGGATTGTTTGAGGAATTTACAGAGATGGTTCAACGTGTTTTTCCTAGTGGACGATAAAATAGATAAGGGCGATGATGACCTTGTGTGAGACAAGTGTTATCATCGCCCTTATTAGTGAGTAGTATTTTGATTATCATGGGTTTCGGCATGATTAGCATCAATTAATCCATCTTAACGAAAAACCTCTGTCACAATAATCATAGACACAAACCCAATGATAAATGCCCATGTGGATGCCCTTTCGTTTCCGTCTCCATGGCTTTCTGGAATCAGCTCCTTATATACCACAAATAGCATGGAGCCCGCTGCAAATGCTAGTCCATACGGAATGATCGGCTCAAACGTATCCCCCAAAAGCACTCCAATTAAACCTGCAGACATTTCAATGACACCAGTTAAAGTAGCAAGCAAAATAGAACGATGAACACTAACTTTTTGACTCAATAGAAACAATGCAACCAAAAATCCGTCTGGGACATTCTGCAAGCCGATGGCAAACGATACAAGCGACCCTACCTCATGGTTTTCACTGGCATTACTTATCCCTACGGATAGTCCTTCAGGTAAATTATGAAGAGACATGGCTACAAGAAACAAAAAAACGACTCTGTTTTTTCTTGATGATTGCTTCGAATGGTCGAGGTCAACATGCGGAATCATACTTTCCAACAAGGTTAGAACGAGTGTTCCAAACAAGATTCCAACCACCAAAACGGTTACGTTTGATAGCTTAATAGCGTTTGGAATTAACCCGTAGGCAGATGCAGCGACCATGATTCCCGCTGTAGAAGCTAATAACACATCTTTTCCCTTATGAGAAACATCTTTTACGAGTAAAATAGGCAAGGCACCTAAACCGGTACATAATGATGAGACAATGATTGGGAGTAAGGACATGGACAACCTCCATTTGTTTATATACCCATCATATGTTTAATTGTGCCAAGCATTCATGAAAAAATAGACAGCTATTCTTTCATGAATAACTGTCCGTTTTTTATTAAAACTCATGATCCTTAAACATCTCTTTTAACTTCCCGATGCAACTTCTTGGTGTGAGGATATAAAGAATATCGCCCTCTAGTAAACAAGTATCCCCTCTAGGTGTGACCAATTTATCCGAGCGAATAATGGCGTTAATTAGGACATTCTCTGGAAATAAAATGTCTACAATTTTTTTATTCACTAATAAATCTTCTTTATGGATTTCGTACTCGATGATTTCTGCATTGGCTTTTCCGATGGAAACAAGCTCTAAAGAATGAGCAGGGGTGGTCTTTTTTGGTCCCGTTAGCCCTAGTTTATCTGCTAGTAGTAAGATGGTCGACCCTTGAATCAAAGCGGATGTAAACACGACAAAGAATACGACATTAAAGATCGTCTGGCTATCAGCAATTCCCGCAATCATAGGGAATGTTGCCAATACGATGGGTACCGCCCCGCGTAATCCAGCCCAAGATACAAAGATTTTTTCTTTATGATTAAAATCCATTTTTATCGTTGAGACGTATACCGCGATCGGACGTGCAACAAAGATTAAAGCAACTGAAATGAGTATACCTTTTACCATCACATCAACAGTAAAAAGCTGAGATGGGAAAACCAACAATCCTAGAATGATAAACATTAATATTTGCATCATCCAGGCAAAACCTTCATTAAAACGGAAAATGGACGTTTTATAGGTTAAGTCAGAATTCCCTATAACAAGAGCTGCCACGTATACCGCTAACAATCCACTCGCGTGTGCCAACGCTGTGGAACTATAGGTTAGTAAGGCAAAAGCTACTGCAAAAATGGGATAAAGTCCACTAGAATCTAGATTAATACGATTAATAGCCATGGTTGCTAGCTTCCCGAAGATTACCCCAATAAGTAATCCCATTCCCATCTGCCAAAAGAAAGAAAGGATAAGTAGGAAAACGTTCGCTTCATCTATCGTCAACAATTGTATAAACATTAGCGTTAAAAACATGGCCATTGGATCATTCGTACCAGATTCAGCTTCCAAGGTTGATCCAAGTTTAGGGTTAATGTTCTGCCCTTTTAATACGGCAAAGACAGCAGCCGCATCGGTAGAACCTACGATGGATCCTATTAAAAATGCTTCCAGCCAAGGTACATCAAATAATAAATTTACGACGACAGCTACCACGGAAGTTGTAATCAATACCCCTACTGTTGCAAGAGATAACGACGGCTTCAACACAGATTTCACTGTCGTCCATCTCGTCTGCAAACCACCTTCAAACAAAATGATAATAAGTGCTAGTACACCAATTAGCTGAGCGTATGTGGCATTATCAAAGTAGATGATTCCTAATCCATCACTTCCAACGATCATGCCTACGGCTAAAAAGAGAATCAAGGCTGGCATGCCAAGTCGACTCGAGAATTTGGTAGTGATGATTCCTATAATAAGAAGTAACGAACCTAGTAAAATCGAGTAATCAATATTAATCATGTTTTTTCCCCCTTATAAATTCACATCGATTTCTGTTTTGATTTTCTCCTCCTTTTTGATTCCTAGATATTTTAATGTCTCAGAAGATGATGTATGGTGAAAGATTTTCTGTAGCAGTGCAATGGCGATTCCTTTTTTGTAAGCATGATAACCAAAGGTTTTTCTCATGGAGTGTGTTCCGATATTCCCTTCAATCCCCACATGTTTTGCCGCTTTATTGATGATTCGATACGCCTGTTGTCTGGTGATGGGGTCGTTTGTTTTAGAGGATTTGAAAACATAGTCACTATAATGATAGGAAATTGAGGAAAGATAAAGAGAAATAGCGTGTTTTACTTTTGCATTTACATAGATAGGGATTTCCTGCTCTTCTCGTTCCATGAAATTCTTAATACTGCCATTTTCGTTTAGAATGTCGCTCCACTTGATGGTCAAAATTTCACTAATTTTTAATCCTGAATTAATTCCAAGAACAAATAGTAAGTAATCTCTAGACGATTGGTCTTTTAGATACTTTTTAAGGGCTTTTATTTTTGCTGTATCACGAATCGCATCTACATATTCCATACTGACTGATTCCCTTCTTCTGAGCATATAATTGGTAACATAACCTTATTATATTATATACTTATGTTACATACAAATATGTTGTTTACAGGGATCTTATGTTTTATTTATTACATTTACTAGAAAAGGTGTGATGGGTTTTGACAGATTTAGCGTTAGAAAAAAGGCAACACCGAAGATTATCTGTACTAAGAATTGTTCAAAGGGGAATTTTTATAACCATTGGGGCCTTGTTAATGGCTGTAGGGTTAGAAATATTCTTGATTCCTAACCAGGTTATTGATGGTGGTGTAACCGGGGTTTCAATTATGCTGTCGCATATCACTGGTATTAAATTGGGGATCTTTCTTTTCATACTAAACTTACCTTTTGTATATTTAGGTTATAAGCAATTTGGAAAAACTTTTGCGATTTCCACGGTGTATGGAATTATCATGTTATCCCTTTTTGCAACATTCTTTCATCCAGTTCCTGCATTCACCGATGATATCCTACTAGCAACGATATTTGGTGGTATTTTCTTAGGGATTGGTGTGGGACTAGTTATCCGAAATGGCGGAGCACTTGATGGAACAGAAATACTTTCAATCGTGATTAGTAAAAAGGTTCCTTTTTCCGTCGGTGAGATTGTTATGTTTATCAACTTATTCATTCTTGGTTCTGCCGGTTTTGTGTACTCTTGGGATCGTGCCATGTATTCGATTTTAGCGTACGTGATTGCTTCAAAGGCGATTGATATTGTCATTACTGGGATGGAAGAATCTAAATCGGTTTGGATCATTAGTGACTTCGCACATGAAATCGGGGATGCGATCAATGACCGTCTTGGTAGAGGGGTTACCTATTTACACGGAGAAGGTGCCTATACTGGGGATGATAAGAAAGTCATTTTTTGTATCATTACAAGGTTAGAAGAGTCAAAAATGAGTAGTATCGTCGAAGAAATTGACCCCTCTGCTTTTTTAGCGATTGCAGATATTGCAGAGGTTAGAGGCGGAAGATTTAAGAAAAAAGCCATCCATTAAAACGATAAGACCTCCTCTCATTTTTCTGAGGGAGGTTTTTTTACAAACTATTCATCGGTTGAAGGATTTCTGGAACTTCATTTTTTGGACTATTTACTAATGAAGAAATCTCATACTTCATCATTTCCTCAGCTGGATAAGGTGTTAAAAGAGATTTTAGAACAGAGATATCTTGGTTATTCGAGTCTAACCATGTGTCGTAGTCTTCTTTTTTTAAAATTACTGGCATTCGATCGTGAACATCCTCAGTCACTTCATTTGGTGCTGTCGTAATAATCGTGAATGTGACAAGTGGTGACTGCGCATCCTTTTTCCACACATCGTAAAGTCCCGCAAGAGCGAATGGCTTGTGGTCCTTCATCACAAACCGATACGGATGTTTCTCTTTCCCATTCTTTTTCCACTCATAAAAGCCGTCACTTAAGATGAGACATCTCCGCTGTTTGAAAGGTTGTTTAAAAGATGGTTTTTCATCTATTCCTTCACTTCGAGCATTAATCATTTTATACCCTATTTTTGGATCATCTGCCCAATACGGGACCAAGCCCCATTTGAGATATGCTCCTTTTCGTGCCCCTTTATTTTGACCAATCGCTAGCACCATTTGACTTGGAGCAATATTGTATCTTGGACCAATTTCCTCAAAGAATTCAAATTCAAACTGCCTTTTCAGATTATATATTTCTTCGGTTAAGGAAAATCTCCCGCACATGGAATGTTCACCCCTCTCACTAGATCATTCTATATGTTTCATTATAGCGATTTTCAATCCATTTTATTATTATTCATAATTATCTTAATTCCTTGATAATTATGGTATGATACTTTACCCTTAGTTACAAGGGAGTGAACATCGTGAGTGAAGATCTTTCAAAAATCAATTACTGCCAGATCGTTGAATATTCGTTAGACCCCGTTATTATTCATACAGATTTAATAATAATTTATATCAACCACGCAGCAGAGACTTTTTTTAGAACAACCAAAGAAGAGGTTATTGGCCTTAGCCCACTTGATATTTTTCAAGACTTCTCCAAGGCAGCCATCGAAAAAAGAATACAATCCGCTTACGAAACACCCATGCCAGTCATTGAAGAAACCGTCTATCGAATGGATGGAACAACGGTAGATATTGACCTGTATTGTCATCCGGCCCCGCTTGGTGATCAAAGAGCGATTCAATCCATCGTATGGGATATCACAGGAAGAAAAGAAAATGAAAAGAACCAAAAACAAATGTTGAAACAAATTAACGAATTATCTGCAACCCTTGTGCCTTTTTCAAATGAGATATCGGTCCTTCCGCTCGTAGGAGCAATGGATGAAGACCGAGCTAGGCAGCTTCTTGATGACATACCGATTAAGGTACGAAAACAAAGGGTTCAATGCCTAATCATCGACTTTTCAGGAACTTTTAATTTAGATTCCTTAGTTGCTGATACACTATTTAAAATCGTTCATGTTATGTCACTTCTTGGTGTAAGTACCATTATTACCGGAATGAGACCCGAATTAGCTAAGCTCGCAGTAGTGCAAGGATTAAACTTATCGTCGACACACTCCATGGCCACCGTTAAAGATGCGATTGGTTATTTTCAAGAAGATAAAAAAGACCAAAATTGATATTTTTGGTCTTTTCTTTTGATCTATTTAAATAGGTGTCCGGATGTTCTCTTATTCCCCATTAATATCAATCACGAGTAAACAGGTATCATCCGGTTGCCGCGGGTGATTTTTATACTCTATCAGCAGCTGGTTTTTCGCTTCTTCTATGTCCTTTTCTTGGTTAGAGACAAGAATTTCTTCCATAACTC
The DNA here is from genome assembly GCF_050971805.1 of Robertmurraya mesotrionivorans. Lineage (NCBI taxonomy): Bacteria > Bacillati > Bacillota > Bacilli > Caryophanales > Bacillaceae > Robertmurraya > Robertmurraya mesotrionivorans. The sequence continues at coordinate 212,881 of NZ_JBPCCH010000002.1, forward strand.
TAAGCTGTACTCTTGGATCATCACTAATGCCTACCATAAATCCATCAGTATATAACACGAGTCTTCCTTGTCCTTCAAAGGAAATCTCATCGGATATGATTGGCAGATCTGCTACAAGTCCAATCGGTGGACACGTGGAAGCGATTGGTACGACTGGTTTCCCTTTCACCTGCCATAGTCCTGATGGATGACCTGCATTAACATATCGTATCCTTTTCTGTTTCGTATCAACTAAAAGATAAATAGCTGTAAAATAAAACGGATTTTCACTTCCTTCAAACATTGAATTCATATGATTAGAAAGTTCCTTCATTACATTAATAGGTTCACTTATTCTCCCTAATACTCCTTGAAGATACGATTTTATCGACATGCTTATAATAGAAGAAGAAACTCCATGCCCCATCACATCCATAATAAATATCCCGTACTGATCTTTGTCAGTTTTTAACCAATAATATAAATCACCTGACAGCTCTTCGGACGCTTTATAAAAGGAAGTTATGTTTACCCTCTCGTTATGGATAGGCAGAGGTAGTGATTTTTCCTGTACCTTTCTTGCTAAGTGTAACTCTTTGAGCTTTAGTTTAAGGAAGTCTTCGTTTTCTTTTCGAAATACGGAATAGGTAATTCCAACGATGATTACCGTCATTACTATGATGGCTAATAAAAGAAAATCTGAACGAACACTAAAGTGGAATGGCGTGTGAAGCACACTCACCTTTTCTATATGATACATGGTGCCTGGTTTCAGGTAGCTATAATGCATACCACTAATGGCAACGCCCATTAATGCAGCGATGGGAAAAGCATAAATATATAATCGTTTGCTTCCGACTTTCGAAAAAATATACATGGCGAGATACGATGCAGTAATAGTGATTATAATTGATAAAAACATGTTTACAACGCTATGGTCGAAATGCACATTGAGCCCAAGCATCCCGAAAAAGTGCATGGAAGCTATCCCCAGTCCCATTATAACTGAGGCACATATTAACCGTAACTTAGTCATTTCTTTGTACAAAATAAATAAAAAAGCAAAAAAGATCACGGTGACGGTGATGACTAAAGAAAAGATTGTTATTAAGACATCATAGTCAAAAGGTACCTCTGACTTTATAGCTAGTATTCCCATAAAATGCATCGTCCAAATTCCGCTGCCCCAAATAAACGAACTTGCTAGTACCCACTTCTTCTCGCGTTTTTGTTTGGAACCTACTACTCTTTCTATAAGTTCAATCGTAATAAAAGAAGCAATAATGGCAACAAGCACCGAAACAATAACGATCGGATAATTATACGATAAATAAGTATGTTCCACTCTATTTTCCTCGATTTTAGAATTCGTAATATTCTCATATTCTATCACAATGTCAAACAATGGATATAGTAATTCTTTCTTATATTTAGTACTTTAGTCCCCGGGACTTTAGATTGCTATTTTATCAAAGATTCTCTTAGTTTAGTCGTGTAATTAATGGAAAAAGCAAACCGAATGCTCATGGACCTATTTTTAATATAATGAATATACATAACAAAGGTATGGAGTAAGGAGTGACCTGAAAAATGCATGAAAAAGAGGACCAGCAGAAGCAAACGAAATTAGCATTGGAAAAACAGGTAGAAGCCAGCATTTGGATTCAGTTCTTTGCTTTACTTACGGAAGCGATAGCAGTAACGAAACTATATGATTTAGAGGAAAAGAGGCCAGGTTCACAGGATATCGTTACTGGAATCTGGATTCAAGTGATTGGACAACTAATAGAAGCCATTGGTGTCACTCAACAAAATTTAGCAAAAAACAATAAATCCGTCCTTTCTGGGCAGAGAACCGCCATAAATGGGGATTGGTTACAATCCATGGGGGCAGCTGTGGAGGCGTCGGGTGGAGAACGGTTTATTAGAGACGAAATTGCTAGAGATAGTGAAGGTTTTGTACCTTAATATATTTATAGGGTGTACAACAAATGTGTTTACACCCCTGATAAACAAATGCTCTTATTTTACGCGGTTTCAAATATCGTCTCAGGTAAGTTCACTTCCCCCTTTTCATAAATTTTTGATATTTGCAATGATCATCTGTTATTCCTATCAACTCAAATCCATTATTCTGGTAAAATCGATTCAATTTTTCATTGTCTGCGACACAATCCAATCTTACAATCTCTATCTCTCTTGTAGATAGCCACTCAATCACTTTTTCACCAATTCCCTGACGCATATAGGCTGGGGAAATGGCGAGTCTATGCAAATAGGAAGAATTTACAGGAAAATCATCTCCCCAAATATGTCGGTCCCATTCCCCTGCCTCTGGTAAAAGAGTGAACGTAGCTATAAATATTTCATCTTTTTCGACGATATAGGTCAGTCCCTTGGAGATCCACTCTTTCAGCTCGTCATCTTCTCCTTCTAATAAAAAACTCCATTGGTTGATACTTGAATCCTTCATCCATAGCGCAAGTGTTTTTAATAAATGCTGAATCTGTTCGCTATCATCGGTGGTCGCCACTCTTATATGTAAATCTGAACTCATACATTCCCTCCTCCATTGTTCGGTTTTTATATTACAACAAATTTTTCCACTTTCCTGCAAGTTCGTTTTACTAACACGAGGAAAGGAACATCGTTTAGAATGGAAATACGTATGGGCCATGAATCTGGTAGCCATAATGGAATAGATGGGATTTTTGATAGAAAGTGAGGAGAAAATTTGAGACGACTTTTTCTCTTAGTTATATTATTGTTTGGTTTGAATTATTTATGGAATTCGTACGGAAAAGAATTGGGAATTGGAGCTATAGCCGAGGATCTTAACATACATGTAGATAATATCGAGCTACCTGAACTTTTGAACGACTTATATATTGGCATTGCTGGCAGCATAGGGTTTCTTGAGGAAAAGGTTGAAGAACTGGCTGAGGAACAGGTGCCTTCTGAAAAAGAAGTCCCTTCTCCCGATCTGGAGTCATCCTCCAATCAAGTTTTTTCGATTTATAATATCGAACTCGGTGAATCGAAGACAGGTATCGAAAATATGTTAGGAGCACCCAAGCGTTCTGAGATGAACGAGTATGGAACGGAATGGCATACGTATCATGACAATTACCATAACTTTGTCAAAGTCATGTACAATGACCAGCAACAAGTGATTGGCTTGTACACGAATCAAGATTTAATTTCATCCACAAACGGAATCAAATTAAACAGTCCAAAACAAACCGTTCGTGACACATTAGGACAGCCAATAACACGATTGCAAAAGGGATTAGTTTTTTATCAGCTACAAGAAGACAGCGATTATGACATGTATGAGCTTGATGACACATACGTAACGATCTTTTATGATGTGCATGAAGAAAATACGGTAACCGCCATTCAAATTTTAACCGAAGATGTAGAAAACAATAAAAAATCGATTTATTCAGAGCCTAGTGAAGCATTAAAAGAAGGATTTGAGTTGCAAATGTTTGATTTGGTCAATGCGACGAGGGTCAATCATGGACTTCAGGTCCTTTCATGGGATGAACATGTGATGCTAACGGCACGGAAGCATAGCTCGGATATGGCCGTAAATAACTATTTTGATCATACGAATCTTCAAGGAGAGACTCCTTTTGACCGAATGGAAGAAGACGGCATACGGTACACCTTGGCAGGAGAAAATCTAGCGTACGGTCAGTTCAGTAGTATTTTTGCACATGAAGGATTAATGAACTCTTTAGGTCACCGAAAAAATATAATAAAGTCTGGTTTTGAGTACTTAGGTGTTGGAGTGGCCTTTAATGAGGAAGCACAGCCTTACTACACACAAAATTATTACTCGAATTAAAAGCGGTCTCCATATTGAGAGACCGCTTTGTTGTTATTTCTTTGTTTTCAATCGATATCCTACGTAAAGGATGAGAAACCATACAGGTGCCACATATAAAGCTTCTCTCATGCCGTCCATGAACGCCATTAACACAATAACAAAAGCCAGGAACACAAGTGCCACATAGTTCGATAGTGGATGAAGAGGCATTTTAAACGCTAATTTTCCAACCTCTTCTTTTGTTTTTGATTGCCTAAACTTTATTTGTGTAAGTAGAATAATCGTCCAGCTTGTAATTACAGCCACTGTCGCTACAGAAGAAATAAACATAAATACTTTTTCTGGAATAATATAATTAAGAAATACAGCAACTAATAGAAACGAAGCCGAGAATAAGATTCCACGTCTTGGCGTTTGATGCTTGTTTAACTTACCAAAGTATTTAGGGCCATTATTTTGTAACGATAAATTGTAAAGCATTCTCCCCGTGCTGAACATTCCGCTATTAAAAGCAGACAATGCAGCCGTTAACACGACAAAATTGATAATATGTGCTGCGCCTGGTATTCCAATTTTATCAAAAATTAAAACAAACGGACTGCCATTGGAACCAACTTCATTCCAAGGATATAAAATCATCATAATTCCTAAAGCACCAATATAAAAGATTAAAATTCGCCAAACGACATTGTTAATCGCAGACGGAATCGACTTGCGTGGATCCTTCGCTTCACCCGCCGTGATCCCTACTAGCTCTACTCCTCCAAAAGAGAACATCACCAAAACTAAAGATAATAAAATTCCATCAATTCCATTCGGCATAAATCCGCCATGAGCCCAAAGATTGTCTAGACCCATAGGTTGTCCACCATTTCCAAACCCAAACAAAATGATCCCTAAGCCAACTAAAATCATTCCGATAATAGCCACAACTTTAATAAGCGCTAACCAAAATTCAAACTCTCCAAAGGCTTTTACATTCATCAAATTAATCAGTGTAACGACAATTAACGTAGCAAGTGCCGTCACCCACTGAGGGATATCTGGAAACCAGTAATTCACGTATACGCCGATGACCGTGATTTCGGCCATTCCGACAACCACCCACATAAACCAATACGTCCAGCCCGTTAAGTAGCCCGCAAACGGTCCTAAGTAACGATGAGCATAAGAACTGAAGGAACCAGAAATCGGTTCATCCACCGCCATTTCCCCTAATGCTCTCATGATTGTAAAAATGACAATTCCTCCGATTAAATAAGAGAGAAGAATCGAAGGACCAGCCATTTGAATAGTTGCACTCGATCCATAGAATAAGCCAACTCCAATCGCTCCTCCTAGCGCAATCAGCTGGATGTGCCTGTTGTCTAACCCGCGCTGTAACTTCTCACTTTCGTGATGTTTCCCCACAAAATACTCCACCCTTCAAAAACTGTTTATCTTATCAGAATATACAATCAATCCGTACTTTTCCATACGAAAGAAAATTGGCAATATTCTTTTTTTATTATATTTGTATAGAATTTCCCATTTATAAAAGTCTAATAATAGGAGGTGTTTTTTGATGACTAGTAAAAAACAAAGCTCGAATGACATTAAATATAGTATTTGGGAAACTCGTACGGATGAAAAGAATTCCTATAGCGGTAACAAACAAAAAGAAGCAATTGATTTACCAGATCCTAAGGAAAGTAAATAATATCAAATGATTAAGCCAAAATTTTTTTGGGATTTTGGCTTTTTTGTCATTTATTTTTCTAACCTTTCACCTTGAAAATGGTCATACCTTTTCATGTGATCAATGGTTCCTTCAATTTGCTCCATTAAATCATGAAAGAGTTCCACTTCGTTTACCTTTTTAAAATTTTCTTGATCCACCGAATGTAAGAGAGCTAGAACGGCTTTTAATTTCATATCATCTTGACCAGGAATCCGAAACGGCCCTTTAACCTCTCCTTCCACTTCAACCTTACCTGAGGCGCTTTCCATTCGAAACTGAAAGGATTGTTTTTCAACTGTCATAATCGTACACCACCATATCATGTTGATAGTAGTTATGGTAACCTATTTTTCGAAAACAACAACTAGCAACAGTTGCCCCTCGTATTTTGTTGTCAAATGGGTAATCAGTGAGTAATAAGTTTCTTTCACATACGAATATGGATATAATGTATTATAACCTATTGTAAAAAACTGGAGGGAATTATGTATAAAGCGATTATTTTTGATTTTGATGGATTAATTGTGGATACCGAGTCCGTTTGGTATGACGTGACCAAGGAGGTTATGCTAGATTACGGCTGCGATTTAAAGCTCGAGAACTTTGCAAAATACATAGGAACAACAGGTGGCGGCCTGTACGACGAACTGAACGCCATGTCCAAGCAACCAATTGATCGGGAGTTAGTGAAATCAAGAACAAATGAACTCTATCAGCAAAGAAAAAATCAATTTGCTCTTCGTGAGGGAGTGTTAGACTATCTTCAAGCAGCGAAAGAACATGGGTTAAAGATAGGACTTGCCTCAAGTTCAAATAGAAAATGGGTTATTGAATATTTGGAAAGATTTCAAATTCTAGATTATTTCCAAGTGATCAAGACCTCCGATGACGTTCAAAAGGTAAAACCTGATCCCGAGCTGTATGTAAAGGCTCTTCAGGAACTAGGAGTCGAGCCAAACGAGGCACTTTGCTTTGAGGATTCCTTAAACGGACTAACGGCCGCAGTCGGAGCCGGACTTCACTGTGTGATCGTACCTAACCCAGTCACACAATATTTGGACTTTAAAGGTCATGTCCACCGACTAACTTCCATGTCTGAACTATCATTTGACGATTTGCTAGACCATCTAGCGAAAAAACAAAGCAAATAACGTGGAATAAGCCAGTTTCCTTTTTGAAGGGAAACTGGCTTATTGATTTTTCCCTAAAGAAAATCCCTCGAATAAGGGTCCGTGAAAAGGCTCTAACCATTACAGCATCCTTCTTCCTATTAAAAAAACCAGCATCCAATTTAGACGCCGGTTTACTTATTTTCAAAATAAAAATCAAGTATTCTCTTTCCGATATACTTATTAATTCCACTGCTATCATTTTCTGCATTTGGTACAACGATGGAGATCGCGATTTCAGGATTGTCATATGGTGCGTAGCCAACTAATGTTAGGTTATAGTTGTAGCCACCCTTTCCATCTGACACCTGAGCCGTCCCTGTTTTGCCTGCTGGATCATACGGGATCCCTTTAAAGTAGGAGGCTGCGGTTCCCTTTGACCCGATCATTACTCGGCGGAATCCTTCTTGTACGCGTTCAATATTTGACAACTCCATATCCACCGTGTTTAACACATTCGTTTCAAACTCTTCAATAACTTCACCTGACTCACCACTTTCATGGTCCGGCTCGCGTACCTCCTTCATCAAGTGAGGCTGCACTCGCTTTCCATCATTTGCAATGGTAGAAACGTATTGTGCTAGCTGAAGTGGAGTATACGTATCAAATTGTCCAATCGCAAAGTCCATTAAGTTCCCTAATTGTTGAACCCCGCCATTGTAGCCCGTTGCTTCACTCGGAAGATCAATTTCCGTCTTCACTCCAAGACCGAATTGGTTAAAAAACTTTCTCATGGTCGCATACGCTTCATCAGGATCGTGAAAGCCTTCCTTCTTCGCATAATCATAGTTTCCTATTTTCATGGCGATATGGAACATATACACATTCGATGATCGCTCGAGAGCAGTTAGGTCATTAATGGTTCCCATATTCACGTATGACTTTTTCGTTGGAGTTCCAGCAATTTTTATCGGACTGTCGAGGAACGTATCTCCTGGAGAAATCACTCCAGTTTCATATCCCGTTAACACGGTTGCCCCTTTAACTGCCGACCCCATCGCATAGGCGTTATATAATGCCCCGTACGTTTCATCACTCATCGCACCATTTTCTTCACTTTTCCCAGCAATCGCAAGAACTTCACCTGTTTGAGGATTGGTTACGACCGCATAGGCTTCACTCGCGCCACTGTCCTTTTTTATCTCTTCCTCTATGATTTTCTCTGCTTCCTGCTGGAGAGCTAAGTCAATCGTGAGGACCAAGTCTTTCCCAGTTGCCCCTGGCGTCACATCCCCTTCTATGAGGGTTCCCGTTTTATCTTGAACATATGTTTGTTTTTCCTTGGTACCGCGAAGCCAGGTTTCGTATTGTTGCTCAATGAAGCTTGTCCCAACAAGGTCACTCAATTGGTAGCCGTTACTTTTATACGTATCGGCTGCTTCTTCTGGAATTTGACCCACATTGCCAAATAGCTGACGAAGCGTATTTCCGTATACATATTTTCGTGTGGAGTCCACTTTGACCTCGAAACCAGGAAGTTCTTCAAGACGCTCATTGATGATGGCCATTTCTTCTGTTGTTAATCCCATCTTGATTCGTTTGATCGAAGAGCTATCCACATCCATTTCTCTTTTAATCGCAAGAACTTCCATTTCCGCAGCAGTGATGGTCGCTAGCTCTTCTTCCGTAATTCGCTCCAAAATCAGTTGATACTCTTCGTTGTCATCTAGGTTTGCTTGTTCTTCGGCTGTCACCTTCGCGTATGCTTCTTCTTTTCTGGTAAAAATCCAATAATCTTTTTTGTCTCTCTCTTTTACATTTTCCGTACTTACTTCTATTAATCCAGCAATCTTTTGTGCCAATTCAAGCCGTTCCTGCTGGTTGTGCTCGTTCGAAGGATTGATGTACGTTAATGTAAAAATGGCCTCGTTTTCCACCAAAACATTTCCGTCTCGGTCATATATCTTTCCGCGAGGAGTCGTCCAGGTATAAACAGTGGTCGTCGTCTTTTCACTTTCTTTCGCGTATTCCTCTCCTTGGACAATTTGTATTTTTCCCAGTCGAATAATCAAAGTCGAGAACATCAAGAAGACCACGAAAAAGAGAATATTCATCCGAGTAAAGAGTATCTTGTTTTTTCTCTTCTCCCTCATAACAGCTTATAAGTACTCCTTTCATAAAAAAGGGAATCGAGTCCCAAGTTATCATTCATACGTGTATGATAACTTGAAAATATGAACAAATTATGACGGAAATTTTACTAGAGGATGAAGGTTTTGATGGCTGTCTTTTGGATCATTTGGTTTTTATATGATGAATTTCACTTACTGCCGAATCTTGGAGGAAATGATGTTCATGCCCCTGATGAACGTCATTAGGATGGGGGATTCTTGATAAAATAATGTTCATACCCTTGATGAACGTCATTAGGATGCGGATTCCTGCTGAATTGATGTTCATACAAGCGATGAACGTCATTAGCTTGGGGGATTTTTTCTGTAATGATGTTCATACCCTTGATGAAGGCCATTAGCTAAATCAATTCTTAAGATAACGGTCTTCATAACGTGGATGAAGACCGTTAGAATTCAGTTATTTTTAAAAAATGGTCTTCATCAACCGTATGAAGACCACTAGCAAGGAGAATCCTTTTGATAACGGTCATCATTATCCAATGCCTCTCACCACTTCACTGCGGGACTATCAACCCTCCCGCTTATACAGCTACATTCCGCAGATACATTTGCAATTTTTCCTTCATTTCATTCGAGTCGTTCGTTTTCTCTGTGAAATTCATAAATGATATTTCGTCTCCCTCATCGAGAGCTTGGTTGATTTTATATTGATAATAGTTTATCTGAAGATCTACATCTAACATGGAAATGATTTGTTCTTTTGAAAAGTACCATTCAATATCCTCAACAGCCATGTAAAATGAGAAATTTTGATTTATGATCACTAAAGCATACCATCCATTGATCACAGTGTATTTCCGCTCCGGAGTAATTTCGATAATGTCGCCCCTGTGAATAGTAACTACCTCACTATGGTCCGCATCTGGGCAGAAGCAGTCAACTTGATGGTCAAATGTATTTACAGCAATATAAGGTGTTGTTTTCATAATCTTCTCTCCCAGCTTTCTTGTCTCATTTTAGTTTCGTTCAAATCCTTCACAAACTGTTGACTAAGAGTGATATCCTCCATCGTCGGAGAATATTCATACTCCTTGCCGTCCAACAAAGTTACTATTTGAACCTTGTCAGGCAGTTTTCCGTAAACATTTACCGAATAAACGGTCATCATTAATTGAAAAAGTGTAATCAAATGGTCATCTGCCAATAATAAATATTTCTTCATACTATATAATTTACTCGAATATTCTGTCAACTATACATTTAAGGAAATTGAATGTTGTCCTTCTTCTAACACCCCTTCTTGATGATGGTAAAAATAGAGCTGTGGTACTTGTTTAGCCTCACTTGAGAGGAAAGTAAGTAAATGATCGGTAATCTTTGCCATAACCACACAGTAATGAGTGACAGACTCAAATCCTTCGATGTGCAAATTCTTTCGATATGTATCAATTAATTTCATAATGCTAATTGAATTTTGTATGTTTCTAGGCAGTTGAAAATAATGCTGAACGACCTGATTAATCATTAGTTGAACTCCATGTCTCCAACAACTAGAATCATCTACATGATATGGGCTTTGGATAAACGAATCTAATAGACGTTTTGTCATAAAGAAGTACTCCTTTTTAGTTTTCTAACTCTTCTTCAAATAAACCGCAACATGGACAAGGTTCCATGTAGTCACCCGGGGCTGTTTGTTTTTCTGAAAAACCGCACCATTCACACGTGAGGATAGTCATTGTTCTTGGTTCCCTCCCGGTTATAGGATATAGTTATAATTGAAAATGATTATCATTACTATCAACTTGATTACATAATAATTGATAATGATTATCATTGTCAAGGAGAGTTGCTCTTTTATTAATACAAAAAACCAGTATACAATGATACTGGCTATTTATCTTTTATATAAATTTATTACAACCCCGTCTTCCCTTTGAATAACAGGCAACAATGGATGATCAAGATAATTTTCAAAGCCAACAATGGTTCCCGTTTGAAAATTAGGTAAGGTGACTTTTTGATTTAATTTAAATAGACTGCTTCTAGTAATAAATGCATGGAGGATTTTTTTATCAAACAGTTTTCCACCTTGATCCCATATCTGAAGCAAAGCTTGATAGACGGCCACACTTTGTTCAGCAATATAGCCTCCGACCAGCTCATCATAGCTTTGGGCAATCGCAATGATTTTTGCATAAAGATGGATTTCATCACCCGCTTTTCCGTTTGGGAAGCCATTTCCATCAAATCTTTCATGGTGCTCCAAAATGCCATATACCACGTCTTTTTTTCTGCAGAATTCAGATCCTGAAATAACTTCCACTGATTGCTTTATATGAGAAGAAAGCAGTTCTGTTCTTTTGCTGTGATTTAGGTAATAAATGAATTTTGTTTTAGGGTACTCCGTAAATCCGATATCTGCAAATAAGGTAGAAATGGCTAACTCCACGAGCTCCTCGTCTCTCAATTCCAAACTTAAGCCTATCATTAATGAAGTAATGGAGGTATTGATGCTGTGTATTTTTAATACGTCGTGGTAAGACTTCATTTTAGAATAGAGACTTTCTAACATGACTTCACTTTTCAACGTTTCAAATAATAATTTTTTTACAATAGGAACTCTAGACAAAATATGTGGAGATTCAAATACTTGATCTAATTGTGTCCATACCGGTGAATAATAAAATTTTTCAAAGGAGTCTACGTTTGTACTTGAAGGAGAGATGAATGATCTTTCATCTTGATAATGTTCTATCGTAAGGCTCGCTTGGATATACTGACTCAATGCCTCGACGACATCCTCAAGATCATTTTGGAATTCTTTTTCCTGATATATTTTCTGTTCTTCAAATGCCTCAAGGTCTGAGGAATTGGAAACAGTAAGGACAGTAATATCTGAAGGAAACTGCCTTCTGATGTTGGCAAGAATCGAATTGGTCATCATCTTATATCTATTCAAAAATAATAATCCATCTGGTCGGTAAATGGGATGTAGGATCATCTCACCTGGGAGTACTTCTTTTAGAGATTTTTTACGGTATCCTTCCATTTGAAGCCTCCAACCTACTTTATTTCATTTTTTTATTTTTAACATTTTCTTGGAATTTATGATTCAACTAGAAAAAAGTGCAAAAAACCCAAAAGCCAGTTCTTTTACCAATTGAAAATTCCTAGCTTCATAAAAAGGAATGCCCTTTTCATTTCCTTATCCAACAGAAACCTATTTTTTACTAGCCCTTTCTTAGATGGACTTCTGTTTAGGCTTGTAGCTATCTTAAAATAAAATTTATATTTTCTGAAAAAGTGCATATGTCTTGATTTCAAAATATATTTGTATTATGATTGATAGGTCAATAATTGATACCTCAATGATTTTATTTTGGTAATGGAGGCTTGGAAATGACTTATTCCATACCCGATCAAGAGCATATTTTGTTTTTGCTAAAAGAGCTTAGTAATCAAATGGGCCCGAAGTTTGAGCGTAATACTCATATTAGCTTATCCAGATACGAATTGTTGCATCAATTGTATCAGGTGGATGAGATCAACCAGTCTTCCTTGCAAAAGTTGGTCAATATTGATCATGCAGCCATCACAAGACATTTGAAACAGTTGGAATCGGAAGGAATGGTTTCAAGGCGAAGAAACCCGTCTGACAATCGAGAAACATTTGTCCACCTAACTAATGAAGGACGCGAACGCATACTTACCTGCCAATCAGATAAGCTAAGCTTTATCAAACAAATGTTTCAAGATTTTACGGAGGAAGAATTACGTTCATTAGTAACCATGCTAATCCGGATTCAAACAAACATAAAAGAATATTAAAAAAAGGAAAGTGATCACAAGATGAAACATACGGATTTTAAAGAAATTTTACACGGACGTCGTTCGGTAAAAACTTATGACCCTAATGTAAAAATCAGCCGCGAGGAAATGACTGAGATTTTAACGGAAGCAACTACTGCTCCGTCTTCGATCAATATGCAGCCATGGAGATTTGTTGTAGTGGATACTCCTGAAGGAAAAGAAAAAATGTTGAAGCTTGCTCAATTTAATTCTTCACAAGTGACGACTTCTGCTGCAGTAATTGCCGTATTTGGTGATATGAACAGTATCGAGTATGCGGAAGAAATTTACGGAAAACAAGTAGAACACGGGTTAATGCCGGAAGATGTCAAGGAAAAGCTTTTAGCTATGTACGCTCCTCTTTATAAAAACATGCCAGACCAATCAATGAAAGAATTGGTATTAGTGGATGCCAGCCTTGTATCCATGCAAATCATGCTCGTTGCCCGTGCACACGGTTATGACACAAATCCAATCGGTGGTTTTGATAGAGAATTGATAGCTGAAGCATTCGATTTAGATAAAGACCGTTTTGTTCCAGTGATGCTTATTTCAATCGGAAAAGCAGCGGTTGAAGGTCGCCCTTCTTATCGTTTACCAGTTGATACAGTTACTACTTGGAAGTAATTTTTTGACACCAAACCTTATGGGTTTGGTGTTTTTTTGTTAAGTTTTGTTTTGACAATAAAACCGTCCAGACGGTACAATAAATGTAATCAATTACTTCCAAGGAGAGAATGACAATGGAATCAAAAGCGAGTCAAAAACGACGGCTGATCTTACAAACCGCTATTCAAATCATACTCGAAAATGACTTTAATGCCCTCACGTTAGACGCGGTGGCGAAACAAGCGGGCATTAGTAAAGGCGGATTGTTATACCACTTTCCAAATAAAGAAAGTTTAATTAAGGGTTTAGCTCAATTTGTCTTCGAGGAGCTTTATGTAAACTTTGATCAATTTGCTGAAAAAGATTCGCAGGAGTCTGGGAAATGGACTCGTGCCTTAATCGAAGCTTCTAAAACAGATTTAGAGCAGAATGCCGAGTTAAATGTGGGGATTTTCGCCGCCTCTTACCTTGATCCCGATTTAGCAAACGACATTTCAAAGGGCTATCAGTCGATTCTAACGAAATTAGAAAACGACGGAATCGATCCAGTGACGGCTACCATTATTCGCTTGGCTTTAGATGGTCTTTATTATTCAAAAATGCTAAACATTGCTCCATTAGAAAAAGAGAGGCAAGATGAAGTGTTTCAGCAGTTATTTGCGATGACGGAAAAGAAGGAGTAACCACTATGAATGCGTATGTTCTTTTGATCGTTTCGATCCTTTGTGAAGTGTTTGGCAGCTCTATGCTCAAAGCGACAAATGGATTTAAAAAGCTCTTCCCTACCCTCGGGCTCGTGATTGGTTATGGATTGGCTTTTTATTGCTTATCCCTTTCACTACAAACCTTATCACTCGGTGTGGCCTACGCTGTTTGGGCCGGTTTAGGTACCGCCCTCACCGCACTTGTTGGCGTCTTTATTTACAAAGAACATTTTAATAGGAAAAAAGCATGGGGCATACTGCTCATTATCGGTGGAGTGATACTATTAAATATAGGAGGAGCTCATTCATGAAAGGTTATCTGTTTTTATCCATATCCATTATTTCTGAATTAGTGGCTACTTCCTTGCTAAAACTGTCGGATGGAATGAGTGTCTTGCTCCCTTCACTGGGTGTTGCTGTCGGTTACGGTCTAGCATTCTATTTTTTATCTTTATCATTAAAAACGATTCCACTCAGTTTGGCCTATGCGATTTGGTCTGGTGTAGGAACCGCTTTGACTGCCTTGATTGGTGTCGTATTTTGGGGTGAAGTTCTTACGATCCTTATGTTAGTGGGAATAGTTTTTATTATTGGCGGGGTTGTTCTATTAAACTCTTCGAAAGAGACGGAAAAGGTTCAAGATCAAATGAATACAAGTATAGGGCTGGACAGATAAACGCTCCAGCCCTACTTTTTATCTTTCTCTTATTCCCTTCCCCCTCATCTTGCACCCACAATGGATTCCACAATTCTTGATTGAATTTCTTTCTTTTTATTGTTAGGATCGACGTACACATTTAGTGACTTGGCTAACTTTATTAAGTTTACTTTGGTTTTAAGAGTACCATGGTTATTAATAAATGTTTTTCCGTCCTTGATCGTTTCTATTTTTTCAAGTTGTTGCTGGATATCTTGGAACTCAATTGACTCTTTTGGAACTTTTACTGTTGATTTCCCAAAATGAGCAGCTATTTTATTCGTTAGTAAAGCTTTTGTATCCGTTGATTTCGTAGGAATTTGAAAGTATCTACAAATGGATAAAAGAGACTTTTTTGTATGAGTCTTAAATAGCAACTCAATATCTTTGATATCTTGCGCTTTATGAATCTCTTCTATAATTTGTTCAAAAGGATGGCTTTGGGTTGAGAGTTCTGTATATTGCAGGGTTGCTTTACCTGTACTGAGTTTTTCAACCTGGTCCTCAGACAAATGCTTCATGGTATCCAACATCAACTGTAGTATTTCTTCAACATTCTTTTTCGACATATTCTCCTCCTATAAATTAGCCAGTTGCTGTACTTCTATTGCAAGATTTTGAATCTCTTTAATCACATCTTCTTGCTGCCTTGTGACCTTCTTTAACACCACTGGTATGCCTGACTCAGGTGCATCCGCATACAGTGTTTTATTTTCGCGTAGATAAGATGTAAATATATGAAAATCATTTCTCACTTGTCTCATGTATTCTTGTTGAATGGTGATCGGTTTTTTCCCATTGGTGGAAATCATGGTAAAAACCACACCGAGCATCTCAGGAGAAATCTCCGTTAACTGGTTAGCGTCCCCTTGGCGAAGATGGTGATTATATTTATCTTTTAAAATATGGATATGCCGGATAAGAGTATGAATTCCAAGGGTTGATAAATAATCTGCTTTCGCAGGGACTATGTAATAATCGCTCGCCACCATCGCGTTCTGCGTCACTATATTAAAATTTGGCGGGCAATCGATTAAGATCACATCATGCTCCTCTCTAAGAGAATCTAGATTTCTTTTTAAAAGAGATAACACACGTAAATAATTCCCACGAATCGCCCGATCCGTCGGTCCACCAAGTCTGCTTGATAGCTCCATATCCACGTGAATTAACTCTAAATGTGAACAAATGAGATCTATTTTTCCTTCCTGGTTAAAAAAAGAATGAAGCCGGTTGTTCACCTGATAAGGAGTAATAATACAATTTCTCAAGGGTGCGTTCGTGTTATGATCTAAAAATTCGTCATACCAGTCCTTGATCGTTCGTTTCTGTTGGTCCAAATTCCGCCACTCTTCAAAACTTACAAATGAAAGTGTTAAATTTGCTTGCGGATCTAAATCAATAAGTAGCACTTTCTTCCCCTGATGTGCTAGTTCCGCCGCTATGTTTGACGTAACCGTCGTCTTCCCTACCCCACCCTTATAATTCATGATTGAAATTATCCCAAATTCATCGCCCCCAGTGGTCCGTTCGTAGTCTCACAGTTTTATGTATATGCGAGAGATTTTTTCTACATGTAAAAAAGACCTAACCTTTCATTGGTTAAGTCCCTTGATAACCATTTTGAGAGCTAGATAAATCCTTTGGTTTAAAAGTCCAATTCACAAAGAAAATGCCTAGTAAAATAAATCCGCCTCCGATGTACACGTACCAATCTACCACCTCGTCCAATAACATCCAACCTGTGAGTACTCCAAAAAACGGTGCTAAAAACAGAAACGCACTCGTCTTGCCTGGATCGCTTTGGTTTAAGAGGTAAAACCAGACGGCAAACTGGACGATCGATGCCATGATCGCTAGCCATAGAATGATAAAGACCGATGTGGGATTGATCATAAGTTTTGGAGTTTCCATCGTTACACCCATGACTAATAGGGTAATTCCTCCAAACAGCATTTGATATGCCGTTAAGACCCATACATTGAAACGTTGTCCCCACGCTTTGATTAGTACAGTCGCTATGGACCAGGAGATGGCCGCTCCAAGTCCAAGTAGTGTGCCCTCTTGTAGTTGTAGATGAAAGCCTAGGGTAATAAACACACCGGCAAAGCCTAAAATAACCCCAAGCCATTGTAGGAGTTCGTATTTTCCACCCAAGAAAAGAGTGCTTAGTATCACTACCATTAACGGGTTGCTAAAGGTGAGAATGGATGATTCCCCTGCTGTGATCGTTCGTAGACTTAGGAAAATACAGCCCATGACTCCTGCCGTTTGAAAAATGCCTACTAGAATCACTCGACCCCAGTCGAGAGGTGTGCGTGGAAGTGGCTTTTTCATTACGAATAATGCCATGATCATGCCTGCAATCGTAAACCGTAGGCCTACTAACAAGAGTGGAGATACATAGGTGAGACCGATCTTTCCCACTGTAAAAGAGGACCCCATTAGAAAAGTGGTAATGATGACAAGGCCACAGAATAGGATGGGATTCATTCATATGTAAGGTCACTTCCTTTTGGTATTAACGCTAGGAATCTATTTATTTATACCAGGATTAGGTTGATGACGACCTAAAGATTGTTCGTAGAAGTGAGAAATGGTCTTCATTCGGGTTATGAAGACCATAAATACGGTACGGTGATTTCCAAATGGTCTTCATTGGTCGTATAAAGACCGTAACCGGAGCTCTCATTCAGAAAAAAGGTCTTCATCCGAAATATGAAGACCTTTAGCAGAGTTCGGATTCAGGAGAATGGTCTTTATTTTGGACATGAGCGTCATTTTTGAGCTCGTGACTAAGAGTAACGTTCTTCATGCCACCTATGAACGACATTACCAAACTCAAAAAACAGTCTAACAGCCTTCATACCCCTTTTGAACGACATTAATAAGCTTACGGACCTGCCTAACGTCCTTCATTCTGACCAAACCGCCCATTACCCAGACATCAACCCTTTCTTACTCCGGTATAGCGGTGGAACGATTGTAAGGGATTCCTCGATTCCATATAGATCTTCTATATAAGGGACTATCTGTTTTAGTTGGTCGTTTAATTGAAATAGTAGTTGCTTTCGTCGTTCGATTTCATCGCTGTCTGCGCTGTCCATCCAGGTGGATGCTCGTACCCATGTGCGCATTAGTCGGTCCAATTCTTCGACGTTTTGATAAATTGCAGACAATGAGTATTTAAGTTGTTTTTTTGCTAAGGGGAATTGTTGCAAGGTTGATAGTGTTGAAAATAATACCGTATTTGCTCCATTCAGCAGAGGGGTCATTTGTTGTTCTATTGGGGTATGACTAACCGGAAATTCTTTAAGCAATTCTTGAATCATTCGATAGCTTTTCCACACATGCTTTAACATGTAAACACCCTCCTAATATTGACTACTCGACTGAATGACCATCTAATACTTTCATTGTATGTTTGGGACAATCATTCTTATGTCAATGAAGGGCTACTAAAAAGAGCGTATCCATTCAGATACGCTCCACAAATCATCTCTTATTTACCGATAAACATTTGGGTCCAGTAGTTCCCAGACTCTACATACCCCACGCCGATGTAGTTAAAGTTCGCACTTAAGATGTTTTTACGGTGGCCTTCACTTTTCATCCACGCTTGTACGACTTCTTCTGGAGTTCTTTGTCCCATCGCAATGTTTTCACCTGCATATTGATAAGAAATACCAAACTGCTTCATCATATCAAAAGGTGAACCATACGTTGGGCTTGTATGACTGAAATAGCCGTTTTTTGACATATCAAGTGACTTTTCACGAGCCACTTTGCTCAGAGCTGTGTCCACTTTTAAAGCAGCTAAACCGTTTTTCGCACGCTCCTGGTTTGTCAGCTCGACTACTTTTTGCTCGTATGCACTTAATGCGCTTGTTGTTTGAGTGGTTTGAGTTGGTTCAGTTGTTGTTGTCGGCTGCTGAGCAGGTTGTGCTGCCGTTTCTGTTGGTTGCTGTGTCTCAGTTGTTGGCTGAGTTGGCTGTTGCTTCCCAGTCGTTGTTGTTGTATTTGTATTGAAATTGATTCCTAGATTAGCCATATATTTTTGTAGGTAACTATTAAACTCATTTAAGTTGGAGCCTTGATACACGTATACCTTCTGTTGAACAGTCGTTGTATTTTCAGCAGCGCTCGCTTTTTCTGCCATTGGACTTGCTACGGCTAATGCTGCCGCTGCAGCCATGGTAAGAATGACTTTTTTCTTCATCATGTGTTCTTCCTCCTAAAATCAATTGGTCGTTCATGACAAATTCATCGTATCATACGATTTTTGTCATATTTCAGGAAGGAATTAACAGTTCCAACTTTTGACTTCTAAAAACTTGTATGTAAAACTTCATCGGCCATTTTCGTATAAAGGATTTATCGCTTTAAAAAAATTTGTTACGATATTTCTATAAATCTACTATTTTATTCAAGTTGTACCAATAATTATAGTAAAAATGAACATTGACAAGTTTTATTTGTAAGTAGTTGTATAACAAATATTTCAATATATTTTCTAACTTTACGAAAAAACTCGTTATGAATAACGAGTTTTTAAAGATAACTATTGAAAACACAATACGATGATCCGATAAGGTGTAGTTTGAGCAGGAATACTCATTGTGGAAGGTCCATAGATGACAATTAAATCACGATTCGCTGGGCTTCTAGAAAAAGGTTGACCATTCGTTAATAAGATTGGAGTATAAGGTGAA
Organism: Robertmurraya mesotrionivorans; assembly: GCF_050971805.1. Classification (NCBI taxonomy): domain Bacteria; kingdom Bacillati; phylum Bacillota; class Bacilli; order Caryophanales; family Bacillaceae; genus Robertmurraya; species Robertmurraya mesotrionivorans. The sequence goes on from NZ_JBPCCH010000002.1 coordinate 232,233, forward strand.
AGATTTAACTGCAATTGTCCATCGCTACTCACCAACTGACTATTAAAATATTCCACTTTAACATTTCGATTTGTTGCTTCTTTTACCATAACCAGTGCCTGATATTGTGGAGGATAAATAAGAATAGTTGGTGCATTTCCATCATAATAACCCGTTACACGATCTCCAACGGCCACAACGGCCTGATCAACGAAATACGTGCTTAGAGTAACGACGAAATTTACAACTGCTCCCGTTTCATTCACAACAGAAATGAATTTATTACATCCTGCTGTTTCCCCATTTTGCCCAGTGTTAAAATCACTAATCATAGTAACGGTACCTTGGAAAGAATAAAAATTAATCATATTCATAACCTCCATTGAAAAATAGCACATGATGAACAAGTACCCTACACACAACTGTGACTTCGATAAACATTTTCTACCTATGTCTATGAATGATGAATGAAGAAGATGATTGTTTACAAGGTAGAACCCCAACTAATGAAAAAGCTGTTAAAAATCCAGATGTTTAACAGCTTTTTTCCTTTTCTTATGATTCATAGACTTTTGTTGCTTCATATTGAAAGTCAATCAATTGGTAATTTTGTCTTTGATACATGTCTCTTGGTGTATCGCTACCTTCCGCCACTAAAATAACCGTTTTATCAGAATAATGTTCCATGACGTATTTTTGCAGCCTACTACCGATCCCTTTTCGTTGATAATCAGGTTTTACCGAAAAATCATCGATTTCAACCATGTCTTCAGATAGAATTAAATGCACAGAACCCACGGGTATTCCTTTGTAATACGCCAGCAACTGGACGATTTTCGGATCTTCAAAGAATCGCTTATACAATGCAACCTTTTGCTCGGCAAAGTTCGTTCCAAATTGAATATCCTGCTGGTACTGTAAGGATAAAAAGTCTTCACAGTTAGCGTCGTTTACCGGTTGAATGCTGATATCTGGGTGAGATTCCACGCGTGGAAACAAGCTTGGCTGTATTGTATATAATTCCATTTTTTCTACTTCAAATTCATTTTCAGTTAAAACGGCCTTTATGTGATCAGGGATTTCTCCCCCAGATGGAAAATTAAACTTCACATGCTTTTGGACATTTTTTACATGAAACTCTCGTAAATATTCTATATCACGTAAGAACTCTTCTTTTGATACCCATGTTTTGTATTCTATAAAATTACTATTATATCTTGATAGCATTTCTGGATAATGAATATGCGTGAATGTCTCTGTTTCGTGTATATTATGACCTACTTTATGAATATCTTTGAACGTGATTGGTCTCATAAAAGTCTCTCCCTATGTAAAAATTATATATTTTAATTATACAATGTTCCCAGAATCCTGATATATTCAGAAAGGAGAAAAGTTATGAAATTTACACTCGAAGAAGCGATAGAGGTATTGGAAAAAACACCATACACTCTAGAAACGTTACTTGTTGGTTTATCGGAGGGCTGGGTCGAATGCCATGAAGGAGAAGGAACATGGAATGCTGCAGAAGTCATTGATCATCTGATTGATGGAGAAAAAATGAATTGGATTCCTCGTTTACAGATGATCCTAGAAGACGGTGAAAGCAAACCCTTTCCCCCTTTTGACCGTTTTGCCCACTTAGAACAAAAGTCTGAGCAAAGTTTGAAGGAAAAGTTTACAGAGTATAAAAGGTTGAGAGAGCAAAATATCAAAAAGCTAATAGAATTGGTCGATCCAGAGGAACATCTTGAGTTAACTGGCATCCATCCTGCTTTTGGTGTGGTAAAGGTAAGAGAGTTAATTTCCACATGGGTCGTACATGATCTAACCCATATGGCACAAATTGTACGTGTGATGGCCAAACGATACCAAACCGATGTTGGTCCGTGGAAGGAATATTTAGGGATTTTAAGAAAGTAATTCGCTGTTGATCTTCATTATTAGGTAATACGACTCTTGCTAATTTTAAATTTATTTTAATTTTCAGAATATAATAAAAAAATACTCGTAAACACAAAAAATTGCTATACATCAGCCCTTATCCTATCGTCGTCTTCATGATAACCTTTAATTTGTAAGGGCTTACATACATGCGGTCTAATAGAGGAGGGATCATCTTTTTTCCTAATGTGTGTTTCTGTCCCCATTACTTGTTAACACAAAGGAGGAAAAAAAAGAACATGTTAAAAACAATGAAAAAACGTGTGAAATCCGCTATGATGGTAACTTTTGCTGCTGCCATGACCTTTTCTTTCACCATCGATGCATCCGCTAAGCAATTAGACACATACTCATCCACTTATCGAACCGTCACAGAAATTGAAGACTGGGGCGCCGCTATTACAAAGGTCATCGTCGATATTAACACCCCTATCACCCAGAATTCGGTCACAAAAGATACGTTTAACGTCCATGTGAAAAGAAGTGACGACAGATTGGCCAATCCTTTTTTAGATGAAGGCTATCGAAAGGTCACCAATGCTTATGTTTCTGATAAAGAAGGAAACCCTGCTGTGAGAGGGAAATATGTTGTATTAGAAATGGAGATTGGACCAACTGTTACATTAGGATCCGCTCTGAATTATTCTCGATTTAACGACTGGGTTGATAGTGATTATACGATTACGCAAGTGAAGGATATTGTATACAATTCAGGAGTGGTTTCAGGATTAGTTGTAACTTCAAGTGATGGAGGAACCAGAGAGTTAGTTGACGATTTCTCATCTGGAAGTTTCACACATGAAGATACTACTTTAACTTATGCAAACTATGAACCTCAAAAAACAAAAGGAAAAGAAAAGAATCCACTAGTCATCTGGCTGCACGGTGGCGGTGAAGGCGGTACAGATACAACCATCCCTCTTTCAGCTAATAAAGCTACTGCCTTTGCATCAGAAGAAATTCAGGCCTACTTTGATGGAGCTCATGTGTTAGCACCTCAAACCCCAACTAGATGGATGCAAGGTGTTACAGGCTCTGCAGATGGAACATCCATTTATCAAGAGGCTCTTATGGCATTAATTGAAGATTATGTGGCCAATCATAAAGATGTGGATCCTAATCGCATCTACATTGGTGGAGCGTCGAACGGTGGATATATGACCATGCTGATGGTTCGTGATTATCCAGGTTACTTTGCGGCGGCCTACCCTGTCTGTGAAGGATTAAATGATTCGTTAATTACGGATGAAGATATTCAGGCTATGAAACAAACTCCAATTTGGTTTGTACACGCGAAAAATGACACCACTCTTCGACCTGAACAAAACACCATACCAACCTATAACCGTTTACTTGAAGCCGGTGCTACCAATGTCCATTTATCATTGTTTGATGATGTCCATGATACATCAGGATTATATAAAAATGCAGATGGTACCCCATACCAATACCCTGGACATTGGTCATGGATCTATGTGTACAACAACGAACCAGTCACTACTATTGATGGGAAAACAACAACCATTATGGAATGGATGGCTGCTCAATCGAAATAATATTTTATAAGAAAAATGCATTCTATTTAAAGAGTGCATTTTTCTTTTACCATTAGGAATTCTCCTATCCTCAATCTTTCCCTACTTTTTATTACATATATGTCGCTATATCCTTGATAACAAAGTTATTTCTTACTTGTCAGTGAGTTAATCAAGCACCATTAAACTTCTTTAAATATATATTATTAATTATATGTTTAAATTGAGGTGCACTTATGACAATAAGAAAAGGAAATGCAATAGAAACTGACTATATTCTTAGGCTTTCAGGAACTGTGCTTAATGAGAGCTCAATGGGGTATTTACCAAATAGTATTGAAAATTCTTATACCATGTTTGTCCCAGTTATTCATAACGGGGGCTATTTTTTGATTGAAGAGGAGAACAGGATTCTAAAAGGCTGGATTTTGTTAACGATTGATTGGAATCAGTTGACAGGTAAGGCAATCGGACATATTGACCAGTTATATGTATTTCCTTTTTATAGAAAGACAGGTATAGGTAAAAATTTAATGAAAGCAGCAATCCAAAACTTTTATGAGCAAGAAATACAAACTATTCAGCTCAATGTATTTACCGGAAACCCAGCTAAAGCCTTGTATAAATCACTTGGGTTCAAAAAAATTTCAACCATTATGGAATTAAATTTATAGGAATTAACGAGTGAATGGAAGTTCATACTGCTCTAAGACAAATTAAAATGCCGACTAGTGAAATAAAACCAATCGGCGTAACAAGTAATCATTCTACGTTCTATGGTTTGTCATGTCCAACATCTTCCCTCTATTTAAATACCTTGTTATTATAGCGATCGTGGAAACTGGATCAACGGACCCCTTTTGAACCAACTAGATAAAAATAGAGCATTAATCCTTCTTAGATTAATGCCCCTTAGTGTTTGTGAGACTTTGGATTTGATCATGTATGTGGACAAGTAATTGCTTACTAGTGCAACAATAGCAGGTTCGGAAAGTGATCATTCGTTAATTTTAAACTTTAAGTGCTTTACTGTGAACATAATACACACCTGCTGAATATTTTGGGAAATATAATAAAAGAGGAGGAGACTTTTAGTGAATAACAACAATCAAATGAACCCATATCAAGCCCAAATGGGTCAACAGCCTGACCAAATAAAAACTCTATGTCAAATGTATATGAACTATCATGTTATTGGCCAACTAAGTGATGGGTCACAAATTGATGGAATTATTGATAGCATGGATGATGAAGGTGTCACTATGTTAGTGCCTGAAGAAATTGATGAAGAACCAATGTCAAGACAATATGGCTATGGATATAATGACGATTATGATGATTACGGCCGCCCTCCCAGAAGAAGATTTCGTCGTTTCCGTAGACAACGCTTCCCATATGGATTATTATTTAGACTATTACGTTACCCGTATTACTACCCTCCTTATCCTTATGGCTATGGTTACGGAGGATACTAGACGTAGATTCTTTGTAAAATTATTGGCAGCTTTATGCTGCCTTTTTATATGGAAAGGAAAAATTACCATAAAGCTTTAGATAATCTAGTTTCACTTTTAAGACACTTACCTCCATTACAGCGATAATGCACATGGAAAATAGCGTTAATCCTCTTGAATCAACGCCTGGTAATAGTTTATTAGATTAACGAATTCTAGCCTTGCGAAAACCATCAACCACACTGATAGCTGCGGATAAGATAAAGAAGAATATTCCCCCACCAACCATCCACGCTCTAAATTGATTTGCACTAATAGTGAAGATATCTGTCATGAATGTAATAAACTCTTGGTTTAGTAGATTGGGAGTGATGACGATAACAATAAAAACAAAAGTGGCAAAAACCTGGAGGATCGTATTGAATATAGCCATTTTTTTCGTCCATTGACCCTTAATTAATTTATACAGGGATAATACGATTTCTAATAGGATCACCATTCCGACGATTAGCCAATACTGTAGCAATATTTTTTGGTTCAAGGCTGGAGTCACAAATTCTAGTCCGTCCGCATCCCCTACATATACACCAACTAGGTGATTCGCATAAAAATATAGTGTCGCCCAAATCGCAGTCCACAAAAAACCTCCAAATACCTCACACTTTGATATGGCTTTTTTCTTAGGGATGTAAGGGATACTTTTCAAATCATCAGGAGTCCATTTTTGAAGGCTCGATGTTAATGGATGTTCATCTTTTCCTTTATCTACTCTTTCTAAAATAGCAAACACCATGGTTAACCAAAAGAATGTTTGAATGGCTACCTCAAGAATTCTCCATATACCATAACCAACAATATCTAATACTACATTTATGATTTCTTCCTCGCCAGGATATCCTGTAAAATATTCAGCAATCATTGAGATGAACGAAACGACTGCAGCGATGGGCAAAATCATTTTTAGTAACGTAACATATACATCAAAATAACGCGGTCCAATTAAGTGCATAGGGCGATCACGATAACCATTAGCTAAAGAGACTGGACTCCCTAGTTTTTCAAGTGCCATCTTTACATCTTCTTCACTATAGTCATCAGATAACATATCTTCAATAGTCGACCGTAACTCTAGTGCGATATCCTCACGATTTTTCTCAGGAAGCCTCCGAGTAACTTCTTGAATATACACCTCAATTAGATTCATCCCCATCCTCCTTTAATAAGCGATAAAGCTGTTTGGTATTCTTCGTCCATTCCTTTTTTAACTGCAAAAATACTTCTAACCCATATTCACTTAAAACATAATATTTTCGTGGTCGACTCTCAGTAGTATCCCAACTACTTGTTACCAATTCTTGTTTTTCTAATCTGCGAAGCAATGGATATAAGGTACTTTGATCAATGGAGATCGCTGATTCCTCCAATAATTGGACCAGTGAATATCCATATTGAGGAGTTCTCAACTGACTTAAAACCGCTAATGTCAATGTTCCTCTCCTAAGCTCTGTTGTTAATGAATTCAATAAATCACTCATTCACCCACCTCGTTTTTATTACTATATGTCATACAGTATATGTTTTATACTATGTATCGTACAGTATTATCGTTACAACAACATTTGAAAATATACTCCTTAATTTGAAAAAGATGTTTGTCAACCAAAAAGGAGATACCAATGAGGTACCTCCTTTTTTTAAGAGAATTAAACAATATTAAAGAGCACTGACTAAATTTGTAACTTTATCCTCCAGATCATATGATGTACACCTTGGCCCCAATAATCTTCTAACAGAAAATCTGGTACTCCATATTTCTTTTTCCATATTTTTTGTGCACTTGCATATCCAGAATCTAAACAAAACTCTTCGATTCCATGATTCCTTAGAGTTACGTACATCTTATTTAACAACTTATTACCAATTCCCAGTCTTTGATAATCTGGATGAACAAAGACTGTACCCACTTCAATCAGATCCTTTAAGACATCGTTTGTACATTGTTTGATTAGCTCACTTGTTGGACCATATTCTATTGTTCCAACGATTTTATTTCCATATAAAGCAATGAGGAAATACCTATCTTTACCGCCACTTTCTAAGTCTTTCTTTAGATAATCCTTCTTTGTTGTTATTTCCTCTTCTATATCATCCAATAAGTCCCCAATACCTTCTTTTATAAACGTATCGGTTATGACACTTCTAAAATACTCATGTAATTCAAATACATCCTCGGGCCTTGGTCTTCGAATCTCAACATTTCCAATAGTCATTGTGGAATTTCTCTCCATATTGTTGTCATTGGTCTCCCATATGTTAGCACTTCTTTTACCAACCATACAAAAATGTAAAAATATGCTAAAATAAGTATATCGCAGGTTGGAAGGGATGACACTCTATGGAAATATATATTTTTTTAAAAGTGATATTACTTATCTTTATAGGAAGTTCTGTACTCATCACCATACTTATGATGGGTCCCTTTAAACAAAAAAACTCGTTAATGGATTTACGATTTTTTTGTTTAGCGGCATTTCTTTATTAGTTTCAACGATTACTGGAATCATTGGTGGGTATTTAGCAGATGGAATATATTCCGGTGGAGATCCTTATATTATGTACTTATTTATACTCCTTTTTCTTTTAATAATCATGAATCTAATGATTTATAGAACAACAACCCGCCATAATTTTTACACGAAAAACGCTCAAAGATAATCTCTGAGCGTTTTTCAAATATACACAAATATATCGTTAATTTCTCGGAAAACCAAATTCATACTGCTTCGGTAATGCTACTTCCTTCTTTAATACCGTTGCTGCTTCGATTGCCCAATAAGGATTTCTTAGCATTCCTCTTCCCACCGCAACAAGGTCAGCGTCTTCATTTCCAATCACGGAGTTTGCTAGAGATGGCTCATCTAAACGACCAACGGCAATCACAGGTACATTCAGTTCTTCTTTGATTGCTCTTGCTAGTGGTACTTGATAAGCGACATGTGTGCCAGGTTGACCGGCAGCAGCAATTGGTCCTTCTCCACCCGCACTTACGTGGAACATATCTACGCCCGCTTGTTTGAACACTCTTGAGAACTCGATGCTTTCGTTAATGCCATACCCACCTTCCACATACTCTTGGGCAGAGATTCGCATGATTAACGGCATATCTTCCGGCATTTCGCTCTTTGCAGCTTGAATGACTTCACGGCCAAACTTGGTAAGCTCTTGACCATATTCATCGGTTCTTTTATTTGTGAATGGAGAGGTGAATTGATGGATCAAATATCCATGTGCTCCATGAAGCTCAATTACGTCAACCCCCGCCTGTACCGCACGACGAACGGCTAGACGGAACTTTTCAACCATTTCTTTTACTTCCACTGTGGAAAGCTCTCTTGGTGTTTTTGAATTCTCATCAAAAGGAATGGCAGATGGTGCAACGGGTTCAGCTGCATCCTGCGCTTTACGTCCAGCATGTGCAATTTGGATACCAACCTTGGCACCGTGCTGATGACAAGCTTCCACAATGCGAGCGAATGCAGGGATTTGTTCGTCTGACCATAATCCTAAATCGTAATCACTAATGCGGCCGTCTGGCTCTACGTCGGTCATTTCAATAATAATTAGGCTGGCACCACCGATGGCGCGGCTTACATAGTGCACATAGTGCCAATCGGTAGCAATTCCATCCTTATTCGTAACAGAATATTGGCACATAGGTGGCATAACAACACGATTTTTTAATGATAGTCCTTTGATTTCATAAGGGGTGAATAAATGTTTCATCGCTAAACTCCTTTTTGGTGCAGCGCACGGTATTTTATTAAAGATGATTAGATATTAACTCTACTAGATTTTCCTTAGGCTGGTATCCTATTACCTTTTCGATCACTTCTCCATCTTTAAATAGAAGAAGAGTTGGAATACTCATGACACCAAATTCAGCTGTTGTGACTTGGTTATCGTCTACATTTAGCTTAGCAATTTTTACTTGGTCTCCCATTTCTTCGTTGATTTCTTCTAGAACAGGCGCAATCATTTTACATGGTCCACACCAAGGTGCCCAGAAATCAACCAGGACTAACCCGTTGCTTATTTCATTTTTAAACGTATCATCGGTAATTTTCACAATACTCATTTTTATCCCTCTTTCTTTAGATGTTCTGTCTTTTTTCTATGCGATTTATCGCTGGATTATTAATCGTTTGAGATACTATTTTGGTTGGTTTCGTTAACAAGGAGGTAAGTTCCATAAACCATTCTTTGTCCTTGATCAAAAGGGCAATATCAATTAAAGCAAGGATTGAATCCTTGGAATAGGTTGCGGATGTTTCTAAGCGTCTCATTTTAATAGAATTCGCTGAGATCACCTTTCCCTCCATCTCTTCATTGTCACTCTTGATGACTCTGACTTTCATGTTCTGTGACAATGGTTCATCGCTATGAATATAACCATGAAACAACTCCCCATAGTTTGTTTTCCCTCTTACCCAATCTCCCACTTGGAAAGGTTTCATCACGTTGCACCACCTTAACTGTAATGTTTTATTTTACATTTTAACTAGAGATTAATGCTGGTGAAATCCTGTTGATGGATTCGTAATCATAAATTCTTCCTTTGGTAAAAAGAAATACTGAATCCATATGCCATCTAAAAAGCTTTCACGACGATCTAACAGAATCTCAATATCTTTGTCTGTTTTTACAATTTCATCATGCTCGGTTGGTGTATCAAGCTTAAGGTCAAAGTGTGCATGATTCACATGGTTTTCTGTCACGTATACGCGTACCATTTTTCCTTGTGCCTCTTCACTTTCCAACATCTTCTTTAATACCTTTGCTGCATTACGATTGATTTTTGCTTTCATGGGTAGGTCTCCTTTTTCATCTGTAATGATTTTTATTACATTTATTCGAAAAAGAAACGTGCTATTTATGTTTCTTTTTGTTTCACTAATTCAACTACTTCTTTTATCGTGTATTCTTTCAAATATTCACCTAGATGTTCTTCCGCCCCCATAAAGATGGAGAACAGAACGCTCTTCATATTCGCTCCGACAATGCACTGACCGTTAGACTCTGTACATTTTGGCTGGAGAGCACCTTCAGAAGTGATTTGATAAATATCCCAAAGATTGACCTGATCCAAGTCCAAGGCAAAAATAAATCCGCCACCTGTACCTTCTTTTGATGTGATAAAGCCATTCTTCTTTAACAAGCTAAGCACTTTGCGAATACGAACGGGATGTACTCCTGCACTCTCCGCGATGTACTCACTAGTTGACATTCGGTCCGGCTGCAACGCCAGAAGAGTTAAACTGTGAATCGCAAGGGTGAAATCACTATTCATGGGTTGCCTCCTACGAATTGTTTTTAAAGCTTACTGTAATAATATTCGTTACAGTAAAACATGTCAAGTGCAAAAACCTATGTTTTAAAAAAATGTTCCAGACTCTTAACTAACTTCCATATGATAAATACTAATTGGAGATTAGATTCCATTTTAATTAATTTATTTTTTTGTTAAATTAGTCTATAATAAGGTTAGATATTCTAAATACTAAAAATAAGCGCAGTGCTCGAAACACTACGCTTACCTTGACAACGCATAATCGCAGAATGATGCGATTGGCATGAACATTAGTGTTTTCTGAGTAGAGCCCACCTGTCCGCCAAGATCAGGGTGGGTTTTACTTTTTTATTTTATCAATCAAAAGTACGATAAGAGTTACCAGCGCTATCATAAACATTGCGGTATTCAAATCTACGATATTTATCACCTCCCCTACGGAAGGCTCAACCGCCCCACCCTGCCTTTATGCAATTGTCTACTCTAGTATACCATAGCAAAACATGCGTTTTCTCCTTAAAAGTAAGAGCAAAAAGAGAATCGTTTCATAAGTAATGTTTGAAACTCTCCAGTTGAATATAAAAAGCCTAAATCATTGATTTAGGCTTTTAGAGTGTTATCTGTTACTTATGGGCAATGGCTTCTATTTTCTGATTACTTTTCACTAAAGAATTCACGGCACTAAACAATGCACGGATGGATGATGTCATAATATCTGTATCAATTCCACAGCCCCAATGAACCGTACCGTTTTGATCTTTTATCCCGATATAAGAGACGGCATTGGATTTCGAGCCGATTTCCTGCGCGTGCTGTTTGTACTCTAAATCTGCAAACTCGATCCCAAATTTCGTTTGTAGTGCATTGCTCACTGCATCCAATCGGCCATTACCAACACCTGGAAGCTCTAATTCATTTCCTTCAAAATGTACCGTGACGATCGTATCATAGTTTTCATTTTTTGCTGTTTTTGATTGAATGAACTGAATTGGATTGCCAATATTCACATAGCCATTGATAAAGATGTCGTAAATCTCACTTGGCATAAGCTCTTTGTTTTCATGATCAGAAACATTTTTCACGGCATAACCAAAGTGTTCACGCATTTTCGGTGGAAGATCAAAGCCGTATTGCTGTTCAAGAAGATAACCAATTCCGCCTTTACCCGATTGGCTATTGATCCGAATTATATCTCCCTCGTATTCTCTTCCAATGTCCTTCGGATCGATCACTAAGTAAGGAACGTTCCACGCTACATTTTCTTTTTCTTCACGCCATTTGAAGCCCTTTGTGATCGCATCTTGATGGGAACCAGAGAAAGCCGTAAATACAAGCTTCCCAGCATAAGGATGTCTTTCATGAACCTTCATCTTTGTTAAGCTCTCGTACGTTTCCATGATTTCGATGACATTTTCAAAGTTAAGTTGCGGATCAACTCCGTGAGAATACAAGTTCAGAGCAAGAGTCACTATATCGACATTCCCTGTTCTTTCACCGTTCCCAAATAATGTTCCCTCAATTCGTTGTCCTCCTGCTAATACCGCCAATTCGGCATCGGCAATTCCGCTGCCACGGTCATTATGCGGGTGAATCGATAGAATCACGTTGTCTCGGTAGCTTAAGTGATCACTGATGTACTCGATTTGGCTGGCATACACATGTGGCATCGAGTGAGAGACCGTTGCCGGTAGATTGATAATCACCGTGTTATCAGCAGTTGGCTGCCAGACGTCAAGGACTCGATTACATATATCTAGTGCAAACTCCATTTCCGTTCCTGTAAAGCTCTCAGGCGAATATTGGAAAACAAACTCCCCTTCTGTTTCAGAAGCATACTTCTGTAGTAGCTTCGCACCTGTTTCGGCAATATCAATGATTTCTTCTTTTGATTTTCTAAACACCTGTTCTCTTTGAGCAACAGACGTTGAATTATATAAGTGAACAACCGCTTTTTTCACACCTTGTAATGATTCGAACGTTTTCTTAATGATATGATCTCTTGATTGTGTTAACACTTGGATCGTCACATCGTCTGGGATTAAGTTTTGCTCAATCAATGTTCGTAAAAATGTATACTCGGTTTCAGAGGCAGCCGGGAAGCCGACTTCAATTTCTTTGAACCCAATTTTTACGAGCAATTGGAAGTACTCTAGCTTTTCTTCAAGTGTTAACGGAACAACCAACGCTTGGTTTCCGTCCCTTAAATCCACACTACACCATAAAGGAGCTTCTGTAATGTATTCCTTCTCCATCCACTTCATACTTTTGACAGGAGGCATAAAATAACTTCTAGAGTACTTCTCAAATTTTTCCATCGTCACAACGACCTTTCTTCAGAAAATATAAAAAGCCCATCATCTCATAAGAGACGACAGGCTTTGCCTACGTGGTACCACTCTTTTTGGTTTGTTCGTAAACGAAACAAACCCACTTTATGACTTGATTACGGTTGTCATCCGTTAAGGCCTACTACCACTTCAGCCTTACCACTTCTGGGCGAGTTGGGGGATTTATTGACTGTCTTTCACCAACCGACAGCTCTCTAAACAATAAATGAACCTTAATGCTCCCATTCACTGTGTTTCAACTTTTTAAATTTTCTTAATTCTATTACGAGTGATGGGATAAGTCAACCGGATTTTTGAAAAATTTTCATTTGTGCAAAAATAAAGTTTATTTAGAGGACGCTTACTCTCTTATAATATGTACTCGCGAAACCTTCAAGATCTCCGTCGTTGTAGAATTGTATTTGTTGTTGGACGATGTTTTCTATGGACACTGGGATCACCTCGTTACTAATAAAAACTTATTTCAACATAATATTTCTTATCAATTATTTAACCTTCCCCCGAGCATCCACCTTCCATATATCCATCACACGACCATTCTCATGAACCATATATTCATCAAACTGGTTAACCATCGTACATGCATGATTTGGAATGATTTGTACTTTATCATTCAGCTTTAATGTTGTCTCCTGTAACAAAATCCCTACTCCATGTTCTTCCGACAAGCGTTCAATGACTATTTCTGGGTGTCCCATTACATGTCCAAAGCCAGTAACCGTCTGATTTCCATGCGCCCCTTTATCTAAGCAAAGTGATTTACTTCCTGTATCAAAAATGACTCTGTCCTTGTAGACTCCCACTACTGAAGCGAGCAGTGATAACGCACAACGATCGATAGATGTCACACCCAACCCAGCCTGAATCGCATCGAAAAACACCGCATTTCCTGGTCGTATTTCGGTCACCCCTGAAACTTTTCCAGCAATCTTATAGCTTGGTGTTGAACCGACACTACGAACAGGGATTCGTATACCCTCTTTTTCACACTCATTGGCACTTTCTACAACGGTTAGTCCTTCCTGATATCCAATTGTTTCAATCTCTTCCATTGTTTTTGCAGCATAGGAATGACCGGCATGAGTAAAAATACCGCCGAGCTTTAGCTTCGAATAAGTCATAATTGCTTTTGCTAAGTGGACCACTTCCATGCCCTGATCGACTCCACATCGATTTAACCCAGAGTTCACTTTAATCCAAACCTCTAGGATGAAAGGTGTATGTTCCAACTCTTTCTGCAAATACGTTAATGCTTCCGTGTTATCAACCGATATCTTAAGTTGAAGCCCTTGCTCAAGAAGTTTGACTATTCGTTTGATTTTATCAGTGCTAGAGATGGGATAAGCGATTAATATATCTTTGATCCCACCTGCAGCCATGACTTCTGCCTCACTAATTTTCGCCGTCGTAATCCCAACGGCACCCGCTTCCATCTGTAGCTGGGCAATTTTTATCGACTTGTGTGTTTTAATATGTGGACGGTAAGCGATTCCTTGTTTTTTTGCAAAGGATGATATTTCGTTTATGTTTGTTAAAAGCTTTTGATAGTCAAGCAGCAATGAAGGTGTGTCTAACTTGTACATGAATGCACTCCTTTATCTCGTATTTACATTCATTATACAAAAGAAACTCCTCTTGAATGAATGCAAGAAGAGTTCAATAGGTTATTTTTTATCCTTATCATTATCTCCATATAACTCCTCAGAAAACTCTGTAGCAAAATTCGATTGCAGCGTTCCACGAACCCGGTCGTCACTTCCTTGTAGACCACCTCTTCGACTCGCGACAAAATACGTTAACGAGAAGAATACGACCATACTTATCCCCGTTACCAATCCGGCTGTCTGTCCGGGAATCAACGGCATACTGAGCAGCACAATGATCAAACTTACCAAAGCAATCCACGAGGTATAAGGAAATCCAGGCATCTGACAAATGCCACCTGGAGGACAGCCGTTTCTTTTCCGATAGCGAATATGGCTTGCCATAATCACGGCATAAGTGAATATTAAAGCAAATCCACCTGACGTGATTAACACTAGATAAGCTCTCGGAAACAAAAGACCGAATAATAAGCCGCCGAGCATGGCTAACCCTGAAAATAATATTCCCCGATAAGGAACATCAGTACTATCCTTTAATCTTTGTGGTGCGTGACCTTCAATTACAAGAGACCGAATCATTCTTCCTAACCCAAATACGGCTGACAGCATGGCGGAAAGAATGGCCGAAATTAATACAAGGTTCAATGCCGTCCCTGCCCAACCGATTCCCCATCGAGTGAGTGAGGCCACCATTGGACTGACGTTTTCACTTAGGAGAGCTGTCGGGATGAGTGGCAGCAAGACCAACACATATAACAGATACAGCCCCACCAAACTCAATACCGTATTTCGAATCGCTTTGGGGATAGTGTCTGTAGGATTGTCTGCCTCGGTTGCTGCAAGGGCAATAATTTCAAATCCTGCATATGTAAAAATAACCAACAGCATGCTTCCTGCAATTCCGCTGATTCCTCCTGGCATGAGAGGCTGTCTCGTGACTTCGCCTAATCCAATCGCTGATGCGCCAGGGAACACTCCGAAAATTAACCCTAATGCGGTAAGGATAAAGAAGATAATCGCGAACACCTTGATTGCTGATAAACCGCTTGTAAGCTTCCCAATTTTATCTACACCTAATAAATTTATCAGAGTAATTCCTACAATGATCGACCCGCCAAGCCAAGCGATCGACACATTCGGATACCAATTGCTAATGAGCATTGAAATCGCTGTCGCTTCACTGGACATCGAGAGAATCGTACCTGTCCAGTAGAGCCAACCTACTACAAAACCCATCCCATTTCCAAGCTCTCGTGCAGCAAACGTACTAAACGATCCAATCGTTGGACTTCCTACTGTCATCTCTGACAACGCATAAAGGATAAAATAAACAAGTGCTCCCCCTAATATAAACGATATCAAAATCGCAGGGCCTGCCGCATTGATGGCAACCGATGATCCGAGGAAAAAGGAACCTCCGATGACACTTCCTAATGCCATCATCGTCAGTTGCCAAGCAGACAACCCTCTTCGTTCTTTCTTCATTCACTTTTCACCCATTTTCTTCATGATCTACCGTTATTATTTGCGCAAATGGGGAAAGGATACTATTTAGAGTGAGTTGTTGAATATAAACAAACAAAAAAAGAGCTGACCTCTTTAGTCAGCTTTGTTCTGTTGTTGCATTTCCAATTCATCTCTCATTCGCTCTTCCTCTTCATCCACACTGATTCGAGCGATTTGCTCAATAAGCTGGTGATGAACTTGGTCCATGTCTTCTTGGCACTGAAACGGGTCTTTTTTAGTCAAGTTGGTTACACTCCTTTTATGACAGATACGGTTACGAATATTATCCAATGAATTGTATGAGTTTATTCCCTAGAGGAGATTCATACGTAAGTGTTTAGAAGGCAATAAATACAAGAGGTACCACATGAAACTTAATATTTGAAGCTACATGGGTATGCCCCATTCCATGTTAGATAAAAGATCGAATGATCATAAATAGACTAAGGGCTAATCCAACAATCATGAGAAAAGAAAAAACAGCTAACTCTTTTATTTCTCTCTTTCTTAATAACTTTAAAGCTTCCCAGGCAAAAAGCGAAATAAAAATGAGGAAAATCATAAGAATTTTGAGCATATTCCATTCCTTTTTGTTATTTGATTAAACCGATTCTTCTTATAAGAGCTTTTGAATTGATTATTACCTCTAACTCCGGAAATTCCTGTTCCCAATTATTTTTATATTTAGCATTCCATTCCTTTGGGTATTTTTGGTAAACCAAATGTCCGAAGCCAAAAATGTCTGAGTTAAATTCCTTTTGGCCTTTATCAATTACCATTTGAACTTTATCCTTAATCTGATTATTAATATCTTTTTGTAAATCTTCAATTACCTTTGTATCAAAGAGGTTCAACTGTGAGTCATTTTCTATGACACTCAATTCTGAAATTATATTTACGTTCATTTTTAGGTCCTGGTTCTTTAGGATGGGAACGATTTTTACATCTGCTCTCGCAATTTCCATACTAATATTCCCACCACCTTTGTCCTTCGGTACGCTAGTCGTAATAACTCCTTTTTCCATTTCATTCCGTAGCCATAAAAGACCCCTAGTTTCTTCTTCACTCATCCAGCCTATTAACTTGTCTTGTTTAAAAATAGCAATTCCATTTACAGCCAGTGTTTTCTCTGATGTATTTTTTGTATTAACTTCTAAAGGCTCTAAAGTAAGCTGCGGAGCAAAGGGCTCAATGCCATCCGTAAGAAGCATGTTTAGAAAATCCCTTACATAAATCTTTAGGCTTACACCCAGCTTGGCCAGTTCTTTTATTTCTTCAGCGGAAATACTTTCAAATTTCGGCATACTTTTGATGATGTTAGATGCCTCGCCTTTTGTAAACATAATAAAACTGTTTATCCGAGGTTCAGCATACCTTGTTTGGAAATCAATAACATGAGAAACACTCTTTTTGGCTAATTCCTCTCCAATTATTACGATCCTACTTTGGGAAAAGAATATGGTTCTCGACAGCTTCCCTTGTATATTACTGAAAGCTTCCGAAATTGTTGAACCTGTCTCTGAAATGACAAAAGTACTTTTCTCACTAGTTCCTCCTGTTGGTCCAGATGATCCTAATTTTGATGGAATGGCTACTTGAAGTGATAAGTGGATTTCATCACCTTCGGTAAGGTCTAATCCAATTGCTGTAACGATAGCAATATCGTTAATTTCTATACGATTCCAGCAACCTGTGAGTAAAATAAGAGTCAGCATCCCTATCAAGAACATTCTAATTACTTTCATCTTTACCATCAATCCTTACAAACTAATATTTACGATTTCTAGAACCTAATCTCCTCAAATTCCTTTTCCCGGTTTGTTGTGACCGTTCCTCCATTTTCCACCATGGCACTCGAATAAATATGTCTTTTAAATTGTTAAATTTTAATGGTGCTACAGGTGCCAAATAGGGAACACCAAAAGATCGAAGTTGTACAAGGTGAACCATTATAAAGAGTACTCCTAAAAGAATTCCATAAAATCCAAGCATGGCTGCAAAAAAAATCATAATAAAACGAAGGAGGCGAATGGCTCCTGTTAAGGCATAATTAGGAAACATAAATGAGGCAATCCCTGTTGTTGCAACTACAATAACTAATGGAGCGGAAACAATTCCTGCCTCAACCGCAGCTTGACCTATCACCAATGCACCAACAATACTAACTGTTGATCCAATCGGTTTTGGTAATCGTAAACCTGCTTCACGCAGTGCTTCAAAGGTTATTTCCATTAATAAAGCTTCAACAACGGCTGGAAAGGGTACCTTTTCCCTTGAGGAAGCGACACTAAACAAAAGATTTGTCGGCAATAATTCTTGATGAAATGTTGTGACCGCAATATAAATGGAGGGAAACAATAAAGCAATCAATAAAAATAAATATCTTATAAATCTTATAAAAGATGTAATAATAAACCTTCCATAATAATCTTCAGGGGAATTCATCATTTCAAAAAAGGTAATAGGAACGATTAGTGCAAAAGGACTGTTGGCTACAATAATCCCGATTTTTCCTTCAAGAAGGTTACCCACTACTCGATCTGGTCGTTCCGTCTGCAAGACCTGGGGGAACACAGAGAAAGGTTGATCCTCAATAAACTCAACAATATAGCCACTGTCCTCAATGGAATCAATATCAATTCTCTTTAATCTGCTCCGAACTTCCTCGACAATCGACGGATCTGCGATATCTTCAAGATAGGTAATGACCACTTCCGTTTTTGAGTGTGTTCCAATCATCATGTATTCCATTTTTAGTTTTGTAGTTTTTAACCGTCTTCGAATCATACTTGCATTCGTTCGGATATTTTCCGTGAAACCTTCTCTTGGACCTAACACGACTGCTTCAGACAAAGGTTCTTCAACTGAGCGCTGATCCCAGGACTGTTCACTGATGAAAAGTGCTTCTTTAAAGCCATTGACTAATAAAATCGTACCGCCTGACAAAATTTGATCAATCACTTCCTGGAATGTTACTCCTTGAGATACTTGTGCCGAACTCATCACAGCTTTGATGTGATCAATCGTTGGTTCAGAATGATTAAGTAATTCCCCGTTACAACGAATTAAAGGATGTATTACATGTAATTCCATTCTTTCTACGTTGACTAACCCATTAAGATATAAGATGACTGCAGAGTATGTATTACATATGTTAAGCTTCCGATAGGCAAAATCTTCGGCTCCTTCAAAAAGCTGTTTGATATGACTAAAATCTATATCCAGGTTGCCTAATAATTTATCTTTTTCAAGTGGCACTTGAAGTTTCTCTTGATGATCATTTTGAATTTTTGAAGTGAAGTTTTTTTTCCACCTTAACTTTCCCATGAACAGCACCACCCAGTTAGTAAATGAACCTTTATGAGGATCTTATTTTGCCAATAAATGCGATACAAAGAAGTACGATTGGCATAACGATTTGTAAAAAAGTGAGGACATATGGAACAAAATATTTAAATCCAATTTCCAAATGTTCTACATAACTAGATGCACTAATAAGCGACAAAGGTGCAATAATAGTCCCAAGACCAAGAAGGACCGAACGAGTGTGTTTTAACCGAAATAATTGAGAGATGCCAACCGCAGCACCAAAAAAAAACGCTCCTGCCTTAAAAAACACCCCTAAAACCATCATTAAAATAACAAGTGCATCAAAGCGTTCGAGGAAATCAGCAACAGATACCATTTGAGTAGCTGAAAGAAGGGTAAAAGCATCCAAGCTGTAAATTTCCGACCCTACTACAGAGATCATCATAATGGAGTTAACGATTAATAGAATACCCCCCAATATAATACTGGACATTCCTACTTTTCTTACATGCTTTTTATTGCTTAGAAAAGGGAAAAACATCATGATGACTATGGATTCTCCAAATGGAAAATTTATTGCATTTGGAAATGCTTTTATTAATACAGGTTTTACACCCTCACCGAATATAGGAGTTAGATTTTTCACATTAAAATGATCAACAGTTAGTAATAGAATCCAAATAAAAAGCAAAGAAAAAATATAAACCGGAAACACAATTTCTATTAATCGGCCAAAGCTTTCAACTCCCCCACGTAAGCAATAAACCAACAACAGCATAAAACTTCCTATTACAATAATGACGGGCGTTTCATTTAAGATGGTAGTAATAATAAGAGCTCCTAATTCTCTACACGCTCTGGCTGCAGAATAGGTAAAGTGTAAAATATATAGGAGGATGATGGGATAGGAAAGAAATTTCCCAATTATTTTCGGAAGCATCTGAATAAGTGTGTCACCTGGATAATAAATCGCTAATTTAGTATAAACAGCCATTAAGATTAACCCGCATATCATGCCAAATGTGATAAATATCCATGCATCTTGCTTCACTTCTTGACCTAACCCTAAAATAATAGCTGTCCCAAGTATATATCCGGACATGATATAAAAAAGTTGGAGTCCACTTATTTTTTCAATATTCATACAAAATCTCCCTTAAAAAGGATGGGGGAAAATTGGGTGAAGTATCCACTTTTGTATAGTATTTTCAATTAAGGACATGTTATACATACGGGTGTTATTCTGTTGAAACCAAGGGGTTTTCTAGAGGGAATGTATTCATAAAGTATCCCACTCCTTAAGCCAGAAACCGTTAATTGATTCAACGATGTTATAAATTATGAACTTTTGATATTGTAATAGATAAAGCTAATAGAAATTGAGATTACATAGAAGAGGTACAATATGAAAATTATCGTCATTTCGGACACACATATCCCTAAAAAAGCAAAATCACTCCCTAGTAGAGTCATTACAGAGCTAAAACAGTCCGACCTCATAATCCATGCAGGAGACTGGCAAACGTTAGATGTTTATCATGAATGCTTACAATATGGAGAAGTTAGAGGAGTATTTGGGAATGTAGACTCTGAAGAATTGCAAGAACTTCTTCCCGAAAAACTTGTAGTAGATAAAGAAGGTGTCCGAATTGGGGTCGTTCATGGTCACGGCAAACGCTGGACGACGGAGAGGCGTGCAATTGAAGCTTTTGCAGATGATTCGGTGGATTGCATCATCTTTGGACATTCACACATTCCGGTTTTGAAGGAAATGAGCGGCACTTTATTATTTAATCCTGGATCCTGCACGGATAAAAGGAGACAGCCAAAACCTTCGTTCGGTATCATCACTGTGAATAATGGACTTTATGCCGAGCATGTGTTTTTCGAGAAAGAATAAGCAAGGAGAAGAATTTATGGAAAATCTTCTCCCTGAGCTCTTTATTTATAGAGTTTTTAAATAACGGTCCAACTTCCGAATCACAAATTTCGCATCAGGACCGACTCCTCTTAATGTTGCAGATGCAAATGACCGTTGGCCTTCTAAACCTACATAATAAAGTCCAGGTACCACAGTGCTAACTCCACCTGCGTGAATGGGTTCTCCAAGTGAGTCAATGGCTCCAGTTGCTTCTAAATGAGAAAGCTTATTTTTATATCCAGTAGCAAAAATAACAGTGTCTACCTTCTCTTTCCTCCCATCTGGCCAAACGATACCATCACTATAAAAACTAGTAAACATGTTGTTTTGATCTGGTTTTCCTTTTTCCAATTGTTCTTTATACTCCCCAAGATCAAGAACTGAATTTGATTTTGGTACGGTTTTGCCAAATCTCCAAAAAGGATATCGATCAAAGCCCGATATTTTTAGCCAAAAGTGGATGTCTTGACCTAACACTTTTTGTTTTTGTAAAGTAACCGGTTGACGTACGGCTAATTTGGTTTGACTAACTTTTGAAAGCTCGATGGCAATTTGAACAGCAGAATTTCCACTTCCAACGACAATTATTCTTTCATTAATAAAAGGTTCTGGATTTTGGTATTGAGAGGAATGAATCATACGTCCATTAAATAACTCCCTACCCTTTATCAAAGGGATATAAGGACTCCGAAAAGAGCCTGTAGCATTGATAATCGTTTTAGAATAATACGTCTCTCCAGTTCCGGTAACAACAGTAAATACATTATTGTTTTTCTCAACAGATAGGACCTGCTTATGGATATGAACAGGAAGGTTAAAATGTTGAGTATAATCTGTTAAATATTGAATCACCTCAGATCTAGTAGGATACTTTTTCAGCTCACCAGGGAACTTCATTCCCGGCAACGATGAAAAGTAGGCAGGTGAAAACAATTGGAGACTGTCATAATAATTAGGCCAAGAACCTGCTGCTAAATTACTTGATTCCAGAATAATAAATTGATATCCCTTCTTGCGTAAGTAAAATCCTGAAGCTAAACCAGCCTGACCCCCACCGATTACAATAACATCCCAAATTTCACTCATATACATCCCTCTTTTATTTGCATTTTACAAGTATTAAACAAATGGATGTTTTACAAAATTACTGCGCTAGGTCTTGCAAAATATCATATTTTCTTATATTCTGTCCGTTAATCTGGAGTAGGCCAAACAGAAGCTTAAACAAGTGTCTTCTCCATATTGCTTTACATTACCTTTAAAAAAGTTTTGAATAATAAATTCCTTCGCCTTATCAATTTCATAATTTCTTGAAGAAATTACGAGATGAAAATATGATTCGAAATATTCAACTGATAGAACACTAGAATGATTCACCGTCATCAACTTTACCACCTTTACCTAGTAAACTCTATTCCCCTAACATTTACCAAGTTATGATATCATTAACTATAAAATATTTAGTTGTAAATTACAAGTAAAATTTATGAATAAACTATAATATTGGGCACACTGCCTTCCAAACAAGGATGTAGAAGTAATATATTCTAACAAGGAAGATTGGATACTAAATTTCTCTCCCCTTAACAGTTGGATAGATAAAGAGGTATAATGAATGAGACTTTTTGGATAGAAATGGAGTTTTTTACATGAGAATTTTAGGAGCAGTTGTCGGTTTTTTTACAGTGGATTTTCTTTTTCATATTATAGATGCGTTAGCATTTGGATTGAAGGCCGATACCGGACCAGAGCGGATTGGTGCGGTTGGATTCGGGATCCTCATTCTTCTTTTACTAATGACCTTGTTTTACCGATTGTTTTCGAAATCCTTTTTCCATGGATTTATCGTAGCAACCGGGCTTTTCTTAAGTTTTGATATCGTGGTGTTTCATTGGGTCTTTCAGCTACACCGAATTACCAGTGGTCCGGAGGCGAATTGGTTAGAGCCTTTGTTTGTGGTAGGGGGAACATGTCTTCTATTATATGGAATTAAGAAAGAAAGATCAGTGAGGATTTTAGATGATAAAGGGATGAGTATGTAACAGAGGTATAAAGGACAGGAAGATATATCCTGTCCTTTATTGAATTTTGTTACTCATATGAAGACAATGAAAGGCATACCTAGGTATGTATCCTTACGCAAATAATGATGAAAGTTACGCAAATATTTAAAATCTTACGCAAATAAATTTAAACATACGCATAAAGACACCATTTTCACGCAAATAACCCAGATACAAGCTTCTCACACATCCCATTCACCCCGTATACCCGTTTAAATCTGCCTTTATTAGGATAATTTTTCGTTTATTTTGCATTCACGTCTGGTTGATGAATCCCGAAAATGTTTCCTTCCGTATCTAGGTAATATCCCTGCCATGCCATACCAGGAAGTGCGTGTTTTGGTAAGGCCACCTTGCCACCATTTTGAAGAATTTTTGCTTCAATCGAATCGTAATCTTCTACTCCCATGGTACAAGCAAAGCCATTCATCGCTTGACTTGGTTCTGGAGGAGGACCTTGACGTTGCATTAGGGCACCGTTAATTCCAAGTTCATTTTCCGTGCCGGTCACAGCTCCAAAATAAGGCATGCCTGCATACTCACTCCAGTCTTGAAAGGTCCATCCAAATACTTCCCCATAAAACTTAGTTGCTCGATCCATGTTATCCACGTGAATTTCGAAATGAATTGGTCTTCCCATGATTACCTCCTAATTTGAAAAAAATTTGATTTTAGTCGAATCTATTATGTATTCTAGTAAAAATATGGTACTCCTTCATTATTGTAACAAATAGACTAATTTATTCTGGTATACGACCCATTCTACTCACTTCTCTAAATAGTTTTTTAACCTATCCAAATCTCTTTCACAGGCTTTTTTAAAGGTTCCAGCCATCAACTTGCCGAAAAATTTCGATAACCCTGTAAGTCCATTAATCTCCCCATTCAAAGTCACCTCTGTATGATTATCAGTGGAAGATAGTATGTAAGTAAACACAAATTCTCCTTTACCCGTTGTTCCTTTCGTTCCATCACAACGAAGCACAATTTTATCTGGTTCATGAAGTTCGACAACTTCAAAATGTTCAGTTGCCTCTTTTCCGAACATCTTTCTTGTTTCTTTCCACTGACTTCCCACACGGATGGGACCTTCATCCAATCGCTCGATTCCTACGAATCCTTGCATCCAGTGCTTAGCAGAATCGAGATCAAGTAACCCTTTGTAAGCGATTGATTGGCTTACCTGAATTGTTCTTTTTATTTCAAAACGAATACTCAAGTGAATCTCCTCCTTTCTACTCAAATGCAGGGCTCCTTATACACCCTATAAGTTCAACATAACCACCGTAAGTCCTTCTTAGGTAAGTTTGTATAAAATTGTATATTCACAACTACTCAATTATACTAAATATAGGAAATGTATAAATCTAACAAATACTAATTTAAAAGGAGATCGGTCGGATGAAACTTGGTGCTTTTTCTATTAGTTTAAATGTAAAAGATATATATAAATCAAAGGAATTCTATACGAAACTTGGATTTGAAGCATTAGGAGGAGATATTTCTCAAAACTGGCTTATTATGAAGAATGATAGCTGTATAATAGGGCTTTTCCAAGGAGTGTTTGAAAAAAACATCCTTACTTTTAATCCAGGATGGGATGAAAATGCACAAAATCTGGAATCCTTTACGGACGTAAGAGAACTTCAAAAAATGCTTCAAGAAAAAGGAATCCATATTGTATCTGGAGTAAATGAGTCAAGTGAAGGACCGGCATACTTTACGATTGAAGATCCAGATGGGAACCCTATTCTTTTAGATCAACATCGATGATTATTAATAATTTGAAGGAGCCCATGTCAGTTCTCTGTAGGTTGTCAGCTGACTCCCAAAAAGTAAAGGCTCAGAGCATGAAAATACTCTGAGCCTTTTTGTGTCTATTATTCTTATTTGGCTGGTTCCTCTGCTACTGGCTTACCTGTTTCGAGCAATACTTTATTCACTCCTAAGAAAAGGGAAAGGATGAAAATCAATATTCCCGTACCAACCAATAGCCATTCCACCTTGATCACGTCAGCCATAGGGCCGAAGATCAGCATCCCGATTGGCATCATCGAAGTAGAAATCATCCCAAATACTCCAAAGATTCTTCCTAAATAACTTTCATCAACTTTCTCTTGTAGTAATACCGTTGTAGGGGTATTAAATATCGGCATGGCAATTCCGAATATAGCCATGAAAATTAAATACACCCAGAAAATCGGAACAACTCCTAGTGCAAGAGTACAGATTCCCATTAGAAGACTTGCGAAGGTCATAGTATGAATTTTGTTTGGAAAGCCTCCCCAAGAGGCAATGAGTCCTCCTCCGGCCATCATCCCAACAGAGAAAGCTATTTCAATGGCTGTTAGTCGCCAAACATCGTCGCCGAAACTTCGTGTGACTTGAAGAGGAGTCAAAAAGGCGGCAGGTGCCATCAAGATAAAGAATACGCCAAATAACATAAAAAACTGTTTTAAAAATAGGTTACTTTTAATATATCTGACACCTAGCTTAAAATCCTCGAGATAGCTTGTTGGTTGTTGATCATTTGCTTTCTCATGAGCTGAGATTTTAAGGAAGCCAAGTAAAGTGAAGATGGCAATCACTGCCGTTATCACATCGATAAAGAATATCACTTCAAGTGTAGCCATAGTTAATAAGGCGGCACTCACCATGGGAGCGACAAACATAATGACTGCATGGAGACTCCCGTTTATTCCATTCACCTTTGTCAGGTTTTCCTTTGGAACGATTTGAGGCAAGATCGCTCCTACTGCAGGAGTTTGAATGCCTGTTCCTAAGGCACGGATTGCTGCCATAAGGAAGAGTAACCAAACGGCATCATATCCCATTAAAAAAACAATGGCTAAGATTAATGTGGCTGTAGCAATTAAGCCATCTGCTAAAATAATCAGGATTTTTCGGTTATAACGATCCGCCCACACTCCAGCAAAGGGCGATAAAATAAAAGTAGGAATGAAACCACATATGATAAAAAGGGTCATCATCATTCCAGACTCTGTATGTAATGTGATATGCCACATCATCGCATATTGAACCAAGGCTGAGCCAAAAAGCGAGATCGTTTGACTGCTTAAAAATAATATAATGTTCTTTTTCCAATTTTCCGTTTGATGTTTATTTACTGGATTCATCTATATACACCTTCTCAACTTAATTACTCCTTAATTAAAACACAAAAAGAAGCAGAGATTAGTCCCCCTGCTTGAAATATTACTATAGTTTCCTTATATTTGCACAAAGCAATTTTCTACTCTGTTAAGCTTTTTTATACAGGTAGCTTATGAATTGGTTTTACACTACTTTTTATTTCTTCTTTTGAATAATAATTGGCAAGAAGAGCACCGATCGATAAATTAAACATCATATTCATGACTGGTGCAATGACCCCCAGTTCTCCGATAAACTGATAGGCCAGGATGGCTGCAAAGGCTGTGTTGCATAATCCAACTTGAAAGATGGCAGCACGTGTATCTTCTTCATCCATTATTTTTTTGCAAATGAAATAGGTTAACACCATTGGCAGGAGTACTTGGACGAAGGTAGACACTAACACCAGTGGAATAAGTTCAAGTTCACTCGCAATGGATTCTTTGCCACTTACAACAATAATATGAACGATCAGTAATAATGCTATGGCTGATCCGAGTTTTGTTATCATTTTAGAGTTTTCAACCAGCCTTTTCGCTTTTTGTTGAAAGAAAAGGCCGGTACCAAGTGGGACAATCACGATAAGAATGAAAGATTGAAGCAAACTAAAAAATGATATAGAAATGGTCCCATCCGAAATTCCGAGCATCGACAAAGGGGTTACAAATGGGCTGATGACCACATCTAGTAAAGATGAGGCAATCACTAGACTCGTATTTCCTCCTGCTATAAACGTATAAACGGTAGCTGCAGTTGCACTAGGGACAGCGCCAGCTAATATGAGACCAGCTGCCACTTCCGGGTCATTTGAGAAGAACAAAGAAGCTAATCCAACGGAAATTAATACGGTTATTGTCCACTTTAAAATAGCAATAATGACCAATTCCGTTTTCTTTTTATTAATGGTCTTCATCCCTTCTATATTCATCGATAACCCTGTAAATAGTATGACGATCCCCAAGAGGGCGCTTGGGATTATTGGTGGTACTTTTAAGTATACAGGTGAAAAATAGGTGGTAATTCCAGTTATAAAAATTAGTAGTGGTAACCTTTTTGACAGAAACTCTGTTACTTTTAACATTCAATTGCCCTCTTTCGGTTTATTAACGAATAAAAGAGAACAGTATTATGTGAAAGCCTTTTGAAAAATATAGGCTCCGTTTTCTTTCGCCTTTAATTCTACGGTATCATTTATGGTTACTTCCTCTTTCATTCTTCCCGTTAACTTCAATCCATTTTCAAGCTCGACAAGCACGATGTTAAAGGGGGCTAAATGCTGGTAATCAGGAGAACTAATGTGAATGGTCGTATAGGTGTAAATACTACCTCTGCCATCCACTTCTTTTTCATAGAAGTTATCATTTCTACAATTTGGACATAAATATTTTTTTTGAGTAAAAAGATGATTACAATTGGAACAAGCATATGCGATAAAGTCCATTATTCAACCACCCTTTCGAGGATATGTACGGTTGAATAGGATCCTGTGCCACCTAGATTCTGTGAAAGTCCCATTCTAGCACCTTCCACTTGATTGCAACTAGTTCCTCTCAACTGATTTACGATTTGGTAGATTTGAGAAATTCCAGTTGCTCCGATTGGGTGCCCTTTAGATAACAGACCTCCACTTGTATTAATTGCCACCTTTCCCCCATGTCTGGTTCTTCCCTCTTGTATAGCCAGCCAGCCTTCTAGTTTCTTCGCAAACCCTAATTCCTCCGTTGAAATGATTTCTGTCATACTAAAACAATCGTGTAATTCCACCACATCGATATCCTCAGGCCCAAGTCCTGCCTTTTCATATGCCTTGTCTGCTGATAACTTAACTGTCCTGAGGGATAATAAATCATCAACATCTTGCATTTGAGTATGTCCAGAGGATTGAGCAGACGATCTCACCTTAATTCCAGTAGGTGTTTTCGTTAGAATCACCGCGGCTGCGCCATCTGTTGTAGGAGAACAATCAAACAGTCCCAACGGAGCGGTAATCAACCGCGCATTCATAATTTCATCTATGGTTGTCGTTTTTTTAAATTGTGCTTTCGGATTCTTTACGGCATATTCTCTATTTTTAAGTGCAACCATCGCAAGATGTTCTTTGGTCGCACCTGTTTCATAAAAATACCGATTAGCAACTGAACCGAAATAACCAGGAAACGTTAACCCTGCGTATTTTTCACTAGAATCGTTATCCATCGCTGAATTTATGGCGCGTGTCACATTAGCGGTGGTTGTATGCTTCATTTTTTCAGCACCAGCAACTAATACGGTGTCGTATTCCCCACTTTCAATCATTAAAACAGCCTGACGAAAGGCAATTCCCCCTGAAGCACATGCCCCTTCGACTTTGGCCGTTGGAATAGCACCCAAGGCTAAATCGTTCGCAACAATAGCCCCTAGTATTTCTTGATTGTAAATGGATCCACCCATAAAATTCCCAATATACACCGCGTCCACTTTCGGATGTCCCGCTTCCTTCAGTGCTTCCACACAAGCAGTTAGCAAGAGGTCCTTTAATGTAGCATTTTCATGATTTCCAAAGGCGGTCATTCCCACTCCGCTCACATATACACTCATGGGTTGACCCCCTTTTGCTCCAGTTCCCGCAACTCACGTTTTAATATTTTTCCATAAGAGCTTTTCGGAAGTGACTTTACTAGATAAATAGATTGCGGCTTTTTAAAACTTGCCAAATTATTTTTACATAGGGTAAGTAAATCCACCTCATTGACATGTTGCCCCTCATTAGGAACAACATAAGCAGTCACCGCTTCTCCCCACTTCTCATCAGGTAACCCAATTACACATGTTTCTTTTACTCCAGGATGCAAATTTAATACTTCCTCCACTTCACGAGGATAGATATTAACACCACCTGATATAATAACATCCTTCTTGCGGTCTACTAGATGAAGGAAGCCTGTTTCATCAAGCCATCCCAGATCACCCGTGTAAAGCCAACCATCCTTTAACGTATTTTTAGTCGCTTCAGGATTATTCCAATATCCCTTCATGACAAGGGAGCCTTTACATATGACTTCCCCAACAGCACCTGTTTCAACATCGTTTCCTTCATCATCTACAATTTTCACATCTACAAATGTACCTATTCTTCCACAAGATTCAAATCGATTACCTAGTTCATGCCTAGGCATCATTGTGATGGTCATGGGTGCTTCTACCTGCCCATACGTCTCTATAAACTTTGGACCCAATTTTTCTAAAGCTAACTGTAATTTACTCGCTGCAATCGGTGAACCTGCCATATTAATAGACTTGATGGATCTTAGCTTGTGAGCTTCAAAGGAAGGGTGCTGAATCATGAGATTAACCATGGTCGGTACCATGAAGATGACGGAAACTTGTTCTTTCTCGATATCATCAAGAAAATCTTCCGGTTGAAACTTATCAAAAACCACCTGAGTTAACCCGTGTAACCAGGACACATGTGATAGAAAATTGCTTCCGTGTGTTAACGGTGCCACATGCCCAACCACATCCTCAGCTGTTACTTCACAAACCATGCTTAAAGACAAAGCACTAGATAACATATTTCGGTGGCTTAGCATGACACCTTTTGGCTTTCCGGTCGTGCCTGAGGTGTACATAATCGCAAATAAGTCATCCTCACTTACCTCAATAGCCGGATCAGTATCAGAGTGACCACTGAGCCATTGTTCATAGCCTTCACCAATATAGATGCGATTAACATCGGTTACAATCGGATCTATGAGTTCACGTTCTCCTATTAACAATTGAAGGCCTGATTGCTCAATCATATACTCATGCTCTTTTGGATGTAGACGGTAATTGAGTGGTACCTTAATAAAGCCGCCAAAAGCTGCGGCTAAATCTAATTCAATATGCTCATGTCGATTTGACATCAGTATACCGACTCGATCCCCTTTTTTTAAACCCGCTGCCATCAGTGCATTGGCTATTGAAAAAGCTCTCTTTCCAAGTTCATCATACGTAAATTGGATATCTTTAAACTTCACAGCAACCTTATTCGAATGACTTCGTATGGCCTTTCTAGCTTGACTGCCGATTGTTTCCACCTTAATTCACACCTCCGTCTCGAAATTGGAATACTGGAAGTCCCCAGAACTGATCATTTTGTCGCTGGAGAACCATTTTATTTGAAAAATGTACAATAAATTCAACGGTAATAGCTGTTGGATTTTTCCCCTTTAAAAAATGTCCTCCGGAAATTTCCCCTTTATGATTCACATACGTTCCATGGAAATGAAGATCCATTTCCCCATTGAAATCACGTCCAATAAATCCAGTTCCCGATAACAGTTCAACTGGATAATCCCAGCGTATTGGCTTCGTGTAGTTTAAATGTCCGTCATCAATAGACAATTGCACTAGGGTAACTTTTTTTAATGATCCAATGCAGCTTACATTACCTGCTGTAATACCATGTTCCTTACACGCAGAAAGGATTCCTTCTAATAAATCAACCTCACTTGTAAGCCTGCCCATAAGAATACCTTTTTCTTGATCGACGGTTGACTGTACGGATTTGTAAAGGATGTCATCCTTCTTATCCAATACTGCCACCACCACACACCTTTAGTACTTGAGCCGTTGTATAACCAGAACCTGGTGAAGAAAAATATAGAACGGCCTCTGCGATATCCTCAGGCTGCCCCATTCTTTTAATCACCTGGTTATCCAATGAGTAGTTAACTCCCGCCGTAATTCCTGTTTCTGTTGCACCAGGAGCTACTGAGTTACAGGTGATTCCAAGATCACCCACTTCTTTTGCCACCCATTTTGTTAAAGCAATCACTCCCCCTTTTGACGCAGCATATGCAGGACCAGAACGGCCTTTTTTCGATTCCGGTGAAAACGATGATGTATGCCCGCCATTCATTCCAGAGATGGAACTTATGTTAACAATACGGCCATATTGTTGCTGTTTCATATACGGATAGATCACTGCCTGCATAAAGAAAAACGTAGCTTTTAAATTTGTGCTAAGGTCCCGATCCCAAGCTTCTTCCGTGATCTCCTCTAGATCAACTCTGGCACATGTTCCTGCATTATTTACAAGAATATGAATCTCTTTAAACTTATCGGCCGTTTCCTTCACTACCTCTTTTACAAACGTTGCATCCCTGATATCCCCAGCCTTTTGAAGGACTTCAACACCTTTGTTTAGTTCATGTATTTTTCTTTCCGTATCATTACAATCCAAAAGATCAACCAAAACAACATGGGCACCATAACTAGCCAACTTGATGGCGGAAGCAGCTCCAATACCACCTGCGGCTCCTGTTATAATAGCAACTTGATTTTGTAAGTTCATCATGTATTCCTCCTTTTATTTCACACCTAATAAGTCCGGTAAAAATGTTGTTACGGCTGGAATATACGTAATAATTAACAACACGATTATGGATGCAATTAAAAACGGAATAGACGCTTTTGAAAGTTTACTTAAGGAAGTGTTTGAAATCCCACAAGCCACATACAAATTGATACCGACTGGTGGGGTAAATAACCCAATAGCCAGATTAACTGTCATAAATAGTCCGAATACAGTTGGATCTACTCCGAGGAATAACATAATAGGAAGTAAGATTGGCACGAAAATATAGAAAGCAGAAATCGCATCAATAAACGCACCTGCAATTAATAACAAAATATTTAAGATTAGTAGAATGACATATTTATTGTCCGTCATCCCTAATAAAAGGTCAGATGCCTGTCTCGCAACTTGCTCAGTAGTGATGATATAGGCAAAAACGGAGGCTGCACTAACAATAAACATAACCACTGCTGTTTGAATGGATGCATCAACCATGATTCGGTAGAGCTTTTTAAGAGAAAGCTCTTTATAAATGAAAAAGCCTACAATTAATCCATAAACCACCGAAACCACAGCTGCTTCAGTAGGTGTAAACACTCCTCCATAAATTCCACCTAAAATAATCACTGGAATGAGAAGACCCCAAAACGTATCCGCAAATGCGTGCCATACTTCCTGAGGAGTAGCTTTTTCACGTGTTGCTGAAACTTCAAGTTCTGCTTGATTGCTTGAAAGCAATTTCTTCTTATCATCCCTACTTCGAATGTACAAAGCAGCGAGAATAAAGCCAATTCCCATTAATATCCCAGGTATAACACCAGCGATAAATAGCCTTGCAATGGATACAGGAATTTGATCACCAGCAACAACAGCAAAAACGATTAATGCAATACTTGGTGGAATAACAATTCCCATTGATCCAGATGTAGCGATTAATGCACCAGCTGTTTCCTTTTGATATCCACTTTTAACAAGCGCTGGGACTAGAATTCCACCAATTGCCGCTACGGTTGCAGGTCCTGACCCTGAGATAGCAGCAAAGAAAATAGCCGTTAAAACGGTTACAAATACAATTCCGCTTTTCTTATGTCCGAGACATACATCTGCTAAATGAATTAGTCTCTTTGAGATTCCTGCATGTTCCATAATCACTCCTGCCAAAATAAAAAACGGAATCGCAAGCAATGTAAATTTCCCAACACTTGTAAACATAATATCTGCTACAAATTCGAGGCCTAGCATCCCATTAGACACTAGCAATGCGGTTATGGATGAAACTGCTAAGGACACGGCAATCGGAACTCGCATAAAGATTAAAATGAAAAACAGACCAAACAAAATAAGTGCGATCATACTCGTTCGCTCCCTTCCATTGAGAGGCTCTTAAATTCCTTTATAAAGCTCTCAATGACACGGAAGATGCAGAAACAACACCCGATTGGAAATGCTAATGTAAATACCCATTGAGGCCACCCCATTGCTGGAGTTGTTTGGTTCAACATTAATTGAAACTGTACCATTTTGACTCCATAATAAGTTAAAAGAATGAACAAAGCGCATGTAATAAAGCTTGAGAATACACATAAAAACTTTTTCCCCGTATCATTTGCCTTGTCAAATAAAAGGGTAAAGCCGAGGTGCGCATGATTGCGCACCCCAACTGAAGTTCCTAAAAATGTTAGTAAAACAAACAAATTAATCGTTACCTCTTCTGTAAAAGCCAGTGAATAGTTGAGAAAGTACCTTGATATAACATTGGCAAAAGCAATGATACACATGACTGAAAAAGTAAGGACTAAGATATTTTCTTCCATTCGGGTTAAAACCTTAGACATACATTCACATCCTTTCTTTATTTAGAAAGAAACGCGTTAAGCAAATCTTCTCCCCAAACACTTTCATATTTTTCATAGATTGGTTGAACCGCATCACTAAAGTCCTTTAAATCATCTTCTGAAGGGTAATAAAACTGCATTCCAGCTGCTTCTAATTCTTCAATTTGTTTTGCTTCTTTCTCACGTGCAAGTTCGACTTGATATGCTGCAGCTTCAGCCCCTAGTTTTTTAATGAGCTCCTGATCTTCTTGACTCATTGATTCCAAGGTTTTTTTATTAATTCCAAGAACAAGTGGATCATAAGAGTAGTTCCACATGGTAATATAGTCTTGAACTTCATTTAACTTAGCAGAGTGGATAACGTCAATTGGGTTTTCTTGTCCATCAATGGTACCTTGTTGAAGGGAGGTAAATACTTCAGAAAATGTCATGGCAGTTGGGTTTGCACCTAGTTGAGTCCAAAGGTCTGTGTACATGGTGATTCCAGGAATACGTACTTTTAACCCCTTTAGTTCATCAGAAGTTTTCGCTTCAACTTTACTGTTCGTTAACTGACGAAAACCGTTTTGACCGAATCCGAGCGTTTCAATTCCTTTTTTACGAAGGATTTCCTTAATTGCTTCACCAGGCTCACCATTAAAAGCAGTATCTACTTCATTTAAATCCTTAAATAAGAACGGAGCACTTACAACACCTAATCTTTCATCAAGAATGGAATAAATGATCGTAGAGTGGAAACTCAAATCTGTTGAACCTTTTACTAGTAATTCAACTCCTTTACCAGAGTCTCCGCCAGAAAGCTGTTCATTTGGGTAAACTTCCATTTTAATACGCCCATCCGTTTCCTCCTCTAGATCCGCAGCCAGCTTTTCCGCTGCTTCAAACCAAGTAGAAGACTCCCCAACTGTTACAGACATTTTCAGATTATACTCCTTCTCCTTAGCTGCATCTCCTCCTGTTGCCGTTTGACCACAGGCTGATAGTACCAACGTCAGAACTAAGATCATCGTGAGAAATAATGATCGTTTTTTCAATTTAAATCCCCCTTATATTTTAATTTTTCAATTATTCAGACATCTCAAAAGAGACGTAATCTGACAGAAAATCTACTATGTGCATGGACTCCATCTGATGTGATAAACCTGCTCGCTCAATTCCTAGTTTCATTTGAAGTAGACAGCCTGGGTTGGATGTAATCACCACGCCTGCTTTTGTGTCCTTCACTTTTACCATTTTGTCATCGAGTATCTTCATGGACATTTCACTTTGAAGGAGATTGTATATTCCTGCTGATCCACAACATTGATCAGCTCCATCAAGCTCAACAAAGAATGCGTTTTCAATTGACTTTAGTAAAGTCCTGGGTTCCGATATGACTTTTGTAACATTTCGCAAATGACAGGAGTCCTGATAAGTAATGACTACCGGTACTTTGGCTCTTAATTTAAAGTTGGTAAACTCCATCTTTGACAAAATAGTCGAAATGTCTGTGACCTTTTGCTGGAAAACTTTTGCTCTGCTTTGCCACTCAGAGTCTTGTTCAAATAAATAAGGATAATCGTATAGAAACGCCCCACACCCTCCCGCATTATTAACAACAAAATCAACTGACAAGGATTCAAACGCCTCGATATTTCGTTTGGCTAGTGTGATGGCACTCTTTTTTTCACCGCTATGAGCGTGCAACGCACCACAACAGGCTTGATCCTTTGGTATATATACATCACAACCAGCATGTTGCAACAATTTGATTGTAGAGTGGTTGGTTTCAGAAAACATCGTATCCATTAAACAACCGGTAAAAAATGCAACCGTTGCCTTTGTCTCACCTATGGAGGAAAAGTACGCTCCTCTTTCCTTTAGGTCCTTCGGGTTCGGAACGTTTGGGAGTATCTTTTCCATCCCTCTCATCGTCTCTGGAAATAAGGATAAGAAGCCTACCTTTCTTGTGATCTTTTGTATGCCTGTACGCTGATAATAGTGTAAAAGATTCGTAGCCCTGCTTAACTTCTTCTGATCTTGAAACAAATGGTTAAATGCTACATTTCGTATGGTCTTTTCAATAACACCCTTTTTCTTAACCTCTTTTACAACTTCTCTTGCACTTTCTAACATGTGACCATATTGAACCCCTGCAGGACAGGCAGGCTCGCAGGCTCTGCAGCCAAGGCATACATTCAAGGAATGTTCAACATCATCATCCCATGGAATAAGACCATCCCGTACTGCCTTCATAAGAGCTATTCTGCCTCTGGGTGAATGTGTTTCATCATAATTTGTATGCACATATGTAGGACAAGCCGGTAAACAAAACCCGCAGCGCATACAGTCTAGTAAGCTCTCCTCTTGTATGGCTTCTTTAAACCCTTGCTTGATCTTTTGCTGTGTGACTGTTTGTGTCACTCTCTACCACCACACGTTTCTTTGTACTTCTTGCAAATATCTTGCCAGGATTGAAAAGGTGGTATGGATCAATGCTGTCTTTTATTTTTTTCATCACCTCAATACCTTCCCTCCCAAGCTTCCATTCAAGATAAGGTGCTTTCATTTCTCCTACACCATGTTCACCGGTAATGGTTCCCCCAAGCTCTATTGATACCTGGAAAATTTCAGCAAAAGCTTTTTCAACCCGTTCCATTTCATCATGATTTCTTGCATCTGTTAAACAAGTAGGATGTAAGTTCCCATCTCCAGCATGGCCAAAGGTACATATTTTCACATTATATTTGGATGCGATTTTCCCTATTTCCCTTACCATTTCTGCGATTTTTGATCGGGGAACAGTGGCATCCTCTAATATGGTAGTTGGTGACTTTCTTGCTAGTGCAGAAAGTGCAGCCCGTCTGGCAGTTCTTAGCTCCTCGGCTTCTTCTTGACTGCTTGCCAGGATGACACTTCTTGCCCTATTTTGTTGACAAATGTCCTCCATTTGCTGCATTTCTTGCTGGACAATGGAATGGGGACCATCTTGTTCTATAAGTAGGATCGCCTCAACGTCTGTTGGAAGACCGATCTTAGCAAAGTCCTCAACAACTTCAATGGTTGCTTGATCCATGAATTCTAATGTTGTAGGAATAATCTTAGAGGCAATAATTTGGGAAACGGTTTCAGCTGCGTGTTCTAGGGAGTCATAGTAAGCAATCATTGTTTCCTTATACTCCGGAAGAGGAACCAACGAAAGGGTAGCTTCGGTAATGATACCAAGGGTTCCTTCCGATCCTACAAAAAGGCTGGTCAAGTCGTAGCCGGCAACATCCTTAGCCAGTTTGCCTCCTGTTCTCACGACATCACCATTAGGAAGGACGACCTCTAGGCCAGAAACATAGTCTCGGGTTACTCCGTATTTCAACCCTCGAAGGCCACCTGAGTTTTCATTGATGTTCCCACCGATGGTAGATATTTTCATAGAGCTTGGGTCTGGTGGATAAAATAATCCGAACTTCTCAACATACTCTATTAAATCTTTCGTAATAACTCCTGGCTGAACCGTTAAAGTCAAATTTTCTTCGTCTAATTCTATTATTCGGTTCATGTTTTTAAATAAAAGAACAATTCCCCCAGATGTCGGGACAGTTCCTGCAGCAAGATTGGTTCCGGAACCTCTCGGGACAATTGGAATTTTTTGCGAGTTACATAGTCGAACAATTTCAACTACCTCTTTAGTATTTCTCGGTGATACCACAGCTTCAGGCATTGATTGATACATAGCTGTTGCATCATAGGAATACGCTAATCGCTGTGCTAATGAAATCTGAACATTGTCTTCTCCTACAATTCTCTTAAATAGAGAGAGGATCTTTGAAGAAAGTTTAATAGCCTTCACCTCATTCCTATCTAAATGTAAGTGCTTACAAATAGTATAAGATAGATGAATAACGAGAATCTATGTGTAAAAACACAAAAAAACATCTCAATTATGTGAATTTTTTGTATATTCTAACAAAAACCGATAAGCTAAATATAACATGACGAGATGGTCTGTATTTTTTAAGTTAAAATTGGTTAAATCTGAGATTTTATTTAATCGATAATTTAAGGTATTGATGTGAATATGTAATTCATTTGCTGTTTCTTTATTACTTAGGTTACAAGTAAACCAGGCATCAAGAGTTTGTATTAACACTTCGTCATCCTTAATCGCATGGATTGTACGTTGAATAAACTCTTGTTTTGTTTCTTCCGAAAGGGCAAATTGAAGAATATCAAATTTCAGATCTTCTTCAAAAATGACCCCTCTCTTTTTTGACGCAACTGAACTAGCCCTTTCAGCTTGCCGATAAGAAGTTTGAATTTTATCTGGAGGTCCATATTGTCCAACCCCAACAACCACCTCACCATTTGTATAATCCAATAAGACTTTTCGAAGTCTTTCTATTTCTTCATGTGTAATGGGTTTATTTCTTGAAGGTAGGAATGCTAATAGCTTCTCTCTCCCCCATCGTACAAACAAGTTCTGCTCACTACCACTCCACTGCTGCTTAATTACATTAATTTGTGTGTATGAGACATGAAAAGGTTCATTTACCGTTTTGAATATGATGACTTGATGAAAGGCTGAAATATCAATATGGAAGAAATTCGCACGATCCATTAGTTGCTGATCCGTATGCTTCGCATGAAGCCAATCAAATACAAATAACTCCAACTCCCTATCTCTTCTTTCCAGTTCCTCTCGGAATGCATTATCCTGAATAAATAACTCCGTCAGTTTTTTTAGCAATTGAGCGTAGGGAGCAACTACTTCTGGTTTTCCCGTAATTCCTATACAACCTATCGATTTACCATGAATAAATAATGGCAAAACGATTCCATAACGGACTCCCTTAAGCGTATTTACTTTTTCCTCGTCCATAAATAAAGTCTTTTTTTCTATAATTGCTAGCATGGCTCCTTCATGAAAGCTTCTAATCCGGCTGGGGTCTGTACTTGCAACAATCATTCCATTTGTGTCCGTAACAATCACATGCTCGTTTATAAGCTTACTTACTTCCTCAACGAGGTCTTGCGCAAGCTTTTCGTATATTTGCAATGATAAGCCCCCCCTCTACAAAACCTTTTCATATCATAAATTTGTAAATGCACTATACCCATACTAACTAAAGCGTTAATATAATGAATTCTATATAACCGCTTTCATTCCTGCTTTGAAATTTTGATTGATTTGTTCCTGTTTCATAAAATAAATAAAAATGCATCAATCCGTTAGGACCAATGCATTAGAATTTATAATTTTAGTTGCAGCAAGTGACTGTCCTTATGCTTCTTTACTTCAATCAAACCTAGTCGTTTCAAAGCCATCTAATATATCTTCTAATTCCGTTAAAAAGGTGATATAAACAGGACCAGGGATTCTTTCAGCAAAGCTTTTAATCACTGGTAACTCTTCTACTTCTTCTATCGTTTCTGGCTTCTCTTCCAGACGGTTCCACCAAACCTTTAATTCATCAAAAAATGCGTAAAAGTAACGTTCAAATCGCTCAGCCCATTCCGCTCCTTCATCGCCTTCCGTCTTCTGCATCATGGACCAAGCTTCAAGGGCGGTGTCAAAGTACTCGTTCATTTTTTCCATCTAAACACTCCTCACTTGTTAACAAACACAAATCATTCGATAGTTTCTTTACTTGAGTTTATAATACTTTGTAAGATTTGGTAAACTTATATTAAAAATATTGTAGGTGTACGAAATGAAAACCAAACAAGACATTCGCGAAGAAAAGTGGAGCTATTTAACCGAACATAAATTAGGGAGATTTCCTTTTCCCTTACAAAACCGAATTCCCAATTTCAAAGGGGCAGAAAAAGCGGCACATTTTGTCACGACGATGCCTGAGTATCAAAACGCAAAAGTCATTAAAGTGAACCCGGACTCTCCCCAACTGCCGATTCGCGCACAAATATTAAAGGACGGCAAAACCTTACTTGTCCCTACCCCTAGATTAAAAGCTGGATTTATTATGGTGAAGCCTGAATGGGTACCAACAGGTGAAGAGCGAAAAGCAGCCAGTCTCTCTCATATTAAATCCTACGGCAAAGAAATCTCGCTTTCTGAAATGCCCAGAATTGATTTGTTTTTTACTGGCTCTGTTGCCCTGCATAGAGATGGAAGAAGAGTGGGAAAAGGTGAAGGATACTCTGACCGGGAATATGCCATTATCAGAGAGCTCGGAAATCCAGATGTACCAATTATCGGAACGATCCATAGTGGTCAATTGACAGATCATGAAATCCCAAGAGATCCATATGACTTAACCGTCGATTGGATTGCCACTGAAACCGGATTAATCGAGACCCATTCCCCTTATAAAAAGCCAAGTGGGATTCAATGGGAGCTTGTTACGGAAGAGGAATTAGAGGAAATGCCTGTTTTACAGGAGATACGGGAATTAACAGGAAAATAATCTTAAGAATTTTATAAAATAGAACCCTTTGAATGGAGTTTCAGAGGGTTCTTTATGAAGTATGGATTTAATCGCTTTGAGGTTTTTATAATAGTGGGTCTAGGTAATGAGGGGTTATTGCTTCTCGTTTATAATCTCAAGTACATGTTGATGTTGCTTTTGAACCGATGATATATGTTTTATTTCACTGCTTAATTCTGTTTTTACTTCTTCAAGCTTTTTCATGAGACTTCCATAATAAAAAGCTACCTCTTTTCTCATCTCTGCCTGCTCACCTTTTAATCCACCAAGTTCCTTTCTCATCTCACCCTGCTCTACTTTCATAGCTGCCTGCTCTGCTTTCATTTCTGCCTGCTCTACTTTCATTTCTGCTTGATCTGCTTTCATTTCTGCTAGATCTGATTTCATTTCTGCTTGATCTATCTTAATATCATGTATATCTTTTCGCATGTCTAGTTGGCTGTTTTCAACGACTTGGAGTTTATCAAGTATTTGTTGTAGGATTTGCTCCATCTTTCTCACCTCCCTATCATTTAATTACATTATACTTCACTGATAAGTTTTATACCATTGGCTTAGTAGTGCAAGATGTGACCGTTAATTCCACCTCAAAAAAAAGAGACCCCTAGAGGTCTACGAAAATGAGTAATTTCTTTTGGGTCCCTTTATAAATACTATTTTTTTGACAATCTCTCGAATTCAACCTGTGGAGCCAGAACATCACTTACTTTCTCAACGACCATTGTTTCATCCACCTTAAATACCGCCGTTCCTTTAATATCTTCTGACGACGCTCCTATATTAATTTTATAGGTGCCTTTTTCAAGAATCCAGGACGAGGACTCTTCATCAAAAGAGGCTAAGTCTTTTGCATTGAGAACAAAGGTAAGTTCTTCTTTTTTTCCAGGTTGTAATTCTTTCGTCTTGGCAAAATCCTTTAATTCTAGCTCAGGTTTTTCAAGCTTTCCATCCGGAGCGTTCACATAGAGTTGAACCGCTTCTCTTCCGGACGTCTTTCCAGTGTTTTTCACCGTGGCTGTGACTTTGATTTCTCCATCAAATTTCTTTCCTTCTGTCACATTTATGTCACTGTAATTGAACTTTGTATACGACAGTCCATAGCCGAATTCATAGGCTGGTTCGACGTCAAAAGTTGTATTGTATCTGTACCCAACATAGATGTCCTCTTCATAAGGGAAACCGTCCGCTGATCCAGGGAATCGGTCTGCATATGGAAGATCTTCATAGTCTTTCGGGAAGGTCTGAGCCAATTTTCCGGAAGGATTGACTTCCCCGGTCAAGATATCTGCCACCGCATTTCCAAGTTCTTGTCCTGGCTGCCAAGAAAGGAGGATTCCATCTACTTGATCTTTCCAGCTTTCCGTCTCAATAGGACCTTCAACCGTCAACACAGCAATGACTTTTTTGCCCTGGGCTCGGTACGCCTTTGACACCTGCTCGACCATTTCCTTCTGAGAATCAGAGAGATAAAAGTCTTCTTTTGCCCGGTCGTTCGCATAGGAGCCAGGAGCGGTTCCGATGACCACAATTCCTACATCTGTATTCTTGGCTGCTTCAATAACGTCTTCACTGATATCCATTTCAGGTAGCTTCGGTCCGACCGAGCCGAATGTTCCAGGCGTACCTTTGTATTCGTCTAAGGCCCTCATCTCCGTAACATATTGGTCATTCTTTTGAATCAACTCTTCATTAAGTGTAAAGCCTGCATTACGGAGTCCTTCTGCGATCCCCACATGGTAAGGTGCATAGACCAGGGCGCTTCCCCTGCCACCCGTATTGATTTCACTAACAGGTACCCCAAATAAGGAAACACTTTGCTTGTTGCTAATTGGCAAGGCGGCTTTATTATTTTCAAGAAGAACCATTCCATCTGCAGCTGCTTTCCTTGAAATCTTAGCATTTTCCGTGAGATCCGGGTTATTCGTAGCCGTTTCTCCTTTGAATGTACGAGTATTAACAACTATTTTTAGAATTTCCTTAATATTTCGGTCAAGGATGGCTTCATCAAGGATCCCACTATTCACTGCATCCATGATTCTTTGTGACTGTGCGGCACTTCCAGGCATCAAAAGATTTGTCCCCGCTTCCATTTGTTTAGCAATATCTCTTAGGCCGAACTCCCAGTCTGTCATGGCGAACCCTGTAAAGCCAAAATCCTTTCTTAACACCTCGGTTAAAAGTTCTTTATTTTCAGTCGCGTACGTTCCATTAATCATATTATAGGAATCCATGATCGACCATGGATCAGATTCTTTTACAGTAATCTCGAAACCTTTTAGATAAATTTCCCTGAGTGCACGCTGGCTGACGACCATATTTCCATTGTTATTGGTCCGCTGATTAAAGGCGGCAAAATGTTTAATCGTTGTTCCCACTCCGTTATCTTCCACCCCATTCACAAACGAACTGGCCATTTCTCCCGTAACAACAGGATCTTCGGAAAAGTATTCAAAGTTTCTTCCGTTGAGAAGGTAACTTTGAATATTCATACCAGGGGCAAGTAAAAGGTCGATTCCGAAAGCTTTCAATTCCTGGCTCGTCGCCTCTCCGACTTCCTTCGCTAACTCCTTATCCCAAGAGGCACCTAGGACTGTTGGAGAAGGGAATTTAGTGGCATAATAGGTTTTGCTGTCATCTGGTCTTGTCGGAGAGATGCGGACTCCCATTGGTCCATCTGCCATGACGATAGCCGGAATGCCTAAACGTTCAATCGCTTGTGTCTGACCAGCTGCCCCCGGTACCTTAGTAGACTGACCGCCAATGACTTCTCCGTTTTCGGCTACCAATCCCCCTTTATTTCCCCCTACAACCATAAATGCCTTTTCCTGAAGTGTCATCGCTGCAATAACCGCATCAATTGACTTTTCATCAACTAGCTTTGGCGTTGCTGCGATGACGGAAGATTGTACCGTTGTGGTATTATTCTCAGCTGCACTTATAGGTATAGTGGTGATTCCCGATAACGCAATCGTTGATGCCATGGCCAATGCCAATAACTTTTTTCTTTTGTTTTTCTTTAGCTTTTTTAACATGTTTACTCCCACTCGCCCTTCTTCTTTTAAAAGTTTAATTAAAGCGCTTACATTTATCTTAAAGAAAATCAGAATATTCCGCTGATTATTGTTCTGTATTTTTTTAGTTGTATCTGGAATTATTTATTGTTCTGTAGTTTATTATTTATAAACTAGTCCTTTTTCATCAGTACTAAATCACCGGAACAAAAAAATAATCGCCTCAAACGAAGCGATTAAGAGAAAGTATATAATTATGTCTTCTATTTAATATCAAGTAAATCCAAAGTTTCTCCCTGATTCACTGCGTCTTTCAACTCTTTGCAAGGATTAAACACCGCATATTTAGTAGCTGGAATCGTAATTTCTTCCCCCGTTTGTGGGTTTCTACCTTTTCTCTCGGCTCGTTCACGTGTTTCAAAGCTTCCAAAGCCAACTAATTGTACCTGTTCCCCACCTACTAATGAGGTTGAAATGCTATCTATAATAATGTCTACTACTTTTCTTGAGTGTTTTTTCGGTAAGTCACATTTCTTAGCTATCGAGTAGATTAAATCTGTTTTGTTCATATGATGTAC
The DNA here is from genome assembly GCF_050971805.1 of Robertmurraya mesotrionivorans. Classification (NCBI taxonomy): domain Bacteria; kingdom Bacillati; phylum Bacillota; class Bacilli; order Caryophanales; family Bacillaceae; genus Robertmurraya; species Robertmurraya mesotrionivorans. Next base: position 275,559 of record NZ_JBPCCH010000002.1, read on the forward strand.
CTCTATTAATCATGTTCTAGCAATTCATGAATTGCCTATTGTTAGTTTTAACATAAGCGTATTCCGTTACGCAAGGAATAAGTAGTTTAGTGGATTAACGGATTACAGGAATGATAGAAAAAAATAGGCTGCCAAAGCAGCCTACATTTGTACGATTTTAAACCATCAAGTATTTGTGAACTTCGCTAGCCACTTCTCTACCTTCGTTGATTGCCCAAACGATCAGACTTTGTCCTCTTCTAGCATCACCTGCAGCGAATACGCCTTCTACGTTTGTTTTATAATCACCTTTCGCAGCTTTAATCTTTTGATTGACTGATTCTACTCCGAATTGGTTTAACAGAGGCATCTCTGTACCTTCAAAGCCAATTGCGATAAACACAAACTGAGCTGGCCATACTTTTTCTGTGCCTGGAATTTCTTTAAAATAAAAACGTCCGTTCTCATCTTTTAGTTTTTCCATTTGGATCGTGTGTAACTCTTTTAAGTTCCCATTCTCATCAGCAACGATTTTCTTTGTTTGAATCGAATATTGACGAGGATCTTCCCCGAATTTTGCTTCTGCTTCCTTATACGCATAATCCATCGTAAACACATTTGGATATGCAGGCCATAAGTTATCAGACGTGCGTTCAGCTGGCAATTGTGGATGTTTCCCAAACTGAACAACACTGCGGCATTTTTGACGAAGAGCGGTTGCCACACAGTCAGCCCCTGTGTCTCCGCCACCGATTACGATGACATCTTTGCCTTCCACATCGATGAAGTTACCATCTTCAAAATTTGAATCTAATAGACTTTTCGTTGCTAGAGTTAAATAATCCATCGCAAAGTGAATGCCTTTTGCTTCACGGCCTTCAATCACTAAATCACGTTGTCTTTGGGCACCTGTACAAAGGATGACCGAATCAAATTGTGCTTGAAGTTCGGACGCTTGGATGTCCTTGCCCACTTCTGTATTCGTAACAAAGTCGATTCCTTCTTGCGTTAATAAACGAATGCGGCGTTCAACCACTTCTTTTTCAAGCTTCATGTTTGGAATACCATACATGAGCAAACCTCCCGGACGATCAGCACGTTCAAACACAGTAACCGAGTGGCCTGCTTGATTCAGTTGGTCCGCTGCTGCTAAACCGGCAGGGCCCGAACCGATGATCGCCACTTTCTTTCCAGAGCGAGAAGCAGGAATTCGCGGTGTAATCCATCCGTTTTCAAAGCCTTTATCGATAATCGCTTGTTCAATATTTTTGATCGTGACTGCCGGGTCGTAAAGGGCCACGGTACAAGAACCTTCACATGGAGCCGGACAAACTCTTCCTGTAAACTCAGGGAAATTATTTGTTTTTAACAGACGATCTAGTGCTTCTTTCCAACGACCTTTATACACAAGATCATTCCACTCAGGAATCAAGTTATGAATCGGACACCCAGAAGTAGCTCCCCCAATCTCCATACCGATATGACAGAAGGGAGTGGCGCAGTCCATACACCGCGCCCCCTGTGTACTTAATTTCTCATCTGAAATAGGAAGTTTATGTTCTTTCCAATCGTTTAGTCTTTGTAAAGGATCTCTTTCTGCTGCTTTTTCGCGAGCATATTCCATAAATCCTGTTGCTTTTCCCATGTTTCAACTCCCCTTTCTTAGCGGATGGCAGCTTCCTGCTGTTTCGATGGTTTTGATGTTGCTCCGGAATTCGCTAAAAAGGCGCTCATGACGGCTTCTTCTTCCGATAATCCTTGTAACTTTTGCTCGTCAATCAAAGTGATCATTCGTTTGTAATCTTTTGGAATGACTTTGACAAATTTTCTGACACATTTTGCCCAGTCTTCTAGAATACAACTCGCCTTCACACTCTCTGTGTAGCGGTAATGGTTTTGTATTAATATTTTTAGCTCTTCCTGTTCAGTAGGAGATGAAACAGTTTCAAATTCAATCAATTCTTGGTTGGTTAAATTCTTAAATGCTCCCTCGTCCTCTGTATATACATAGGCAATTCCACCAGACATACCAGCTCCGAAGTTTTTCCCTACACCGCCTAAAATAACTACGCGTCCGCCTGTCATATATTCACAGCCATGGTCGCCAATTCCTTCTACGACTACATGTACGCCACTATTACGTACAGCAAAACGTTCTCCGGCACGTCCGTTAATATACGCTTCACCGCTTGTTGCACCAATAAAGGCAACATTTCCTGCGATTACATTTTCGCCTGAAGCGAACTTTGTATGTTCATCGGCTTTCACGATGATTTTTCCGCCAGAAAGTCCTTTTCCAACGTAATCATTCGCGTCACCCGTCAGTTCAAGAGTCATTCCCTTCGGTACAAACGCACCAAAACTTTGACCAGCTGATCCGGTAAACTTTAACGTAATCGTATCCTCTGGAAGACCTTCTTCACCATAACGTTTCGAAATTTCACTTCCAACAATCGTACCAGCTACGCGATTCACGTTCGTAATAGGGAAGCTCGCTTCTACAGGTGTTCCGTCTTCTAATGCACGTTGAACAGCCGGTAAAATATGTTTTATATCAAGACTTTCGTCAATTCGATGATTTTGCGGGTGTTTAAAGGTTGTTGCTCCTTCAGGCTTGTGCAGCAATGCCGTTAAATCTAAATGCTGTGCCTTCCAGTGTGATTTTGCCCGTTCACTCACCGTTAACACATCGGTGCGACCAACCATTTCTTCCACCGTTCTAAAGCCAAGTTCCGCCATCATCTCACGAACTTCCTGAGCCACAAAGCGCATATAGTTCACGATATAATCTGCTTCACCTGTGAATTTTTTACGAAGCTCTGGATTTTGTGTCGCGATTCCAACAGGACATGTATCCAAATGACACACACGCATCATGACACAGCCAAGAACTACAAGTGGAGCGGTAGCAAAGCCAAATTCCTCCGCACCGAGTAAAGCAGCCATAACTACATCTTTACCAGTCATTAACTTTCCATCTGTCTCAAGAACCACACGGTCACGCAATCCATTGAGCATAAGCGTTTGATGTGCCTCTGCTAATCCAAGTTCCCAAGGCAATCCAGCGTGCTGAATACTTGTTTTTGGTGATGCACCCGTTCCACCGTCGTATCCGCTAATGACGATCACGTCAGCGACAGCTTTCGCAACACCAGCAGCGATCGTTCCAACTCCGCCCTTCGATACAAGCTTGACACTGATGCGAGCTTGACGATTGGCATTTTTCAAATCATGAATCAGCTGAGCCAAATCTTCAATTGAGTAGATGTCATGATGTGGTGGAGGTGAAATTAAGCTCACACCAGGTGTTGAACCACGAACATCTGCTACCCATGGATACACCTTTTTCCCCATTAACTGTCCACCTTCACCAGGCTTCGCTCCTTGAGCCATTTTAATTTGCAGCTCTTCAGCATTAACAAGATAATGACTTTTCACACCAAAACGGCCGGAAGCGATTTGCTTAATCTTACTTCCTCGGTTGTCACCATTTTCATCAGGAATAAATCGGCTAGCGTCTTCTCCACCTTCACCGCTGTTGCTTTTTCCACCCAAACGGTTCATGGCAATCGCTAATGTTTCGTGTGCTTCCTTACTAATGGATCCAAAGCTCATTGCACCTGTTTTAAAGCGGCGAACGATTGAATCAACGCTTTCTACTTCTTCAATTGGTAACGGTTGTCTCGAACCATTGAAAGAGAATAAGTTACGTAAAAAGCCGAGTCTTTCTTCATTGGCAAGTGTCGAATATTTCTTAAATAATTCATAATCACCGTTACGGCAAGCCCATTGCAAGGTATGAATCGTTCCTGGATTAAAGGCATGGTGTTCGCCGTCGTGTCTCCATTGGAAGTTACTTCCTGACTCTAACGTATTGTCTGATAAAGAAGAGTAAGCTTCCTCGTGACGTAGCTTCGCCTCTTCAGCGATCGTGTCTAACCCAATTCCTCCTAGCTGTGAAACCGTTCCTGTGAAGTAACGGTCGATCACATCAGAGCTGATTCCAACCGCTTCAAAAATTTGAGCACCACGGTAACTTTGTACCGTTGAAATCCCCATTTTAGACATAACCTTCACAACGCCTTCATTCATAGAAACGATATACTTTTTCACCGCTTCTTGATACGTGAATGGTAATGTGCCTTCAGAAACAGCTTGCTGATAAATCGAGAATGCTAGATAAGGGTTGATCGCGTCTACGCCATATCCGAGCAACACAGCAAAATGATGAACTTCTCTTACTTCCCCAGATTCCACAATAATGCTTGCCTTTGTTCGTAATCCTTCACGAATCAAATGCTGATGAAGGGCACTCACTGCTAGTAATGATGGAATCGCAATCGTTGTTTCATTAATATGACGGTCAGATAGAATTAGTAGACTCGCTCCACCTGCAATTTCTTCTTCTGCTTGACGACAAATATCTTGCAGACTGCTTTCTAAATCGTCCTGGAACACCATGTCAATGACAGCACTTTTGAACTCTTTACCATTTTTTAAAGTTTCTAGCTGGCTGTTTGTCAAAATCGGTGTTTCTAACTGAATCCGACGGCAATTTTCTGCTGATGGATGAAGCAAATTCCCTTCAGCTCCTAAATATGAAACCGTTGAAGTAACAATTGCTTCACGAATCGCGTCAATCGGTGGATTCGTTACTTGAGCGAATAATTGCTTAAAGTAGTTAAACAAATTCTGCGGCTTATCTGATAAGACAGCTAGCGGCATATCGTTCCCCATCGCTCCAAGCGGATCCTTGCCTTCACTCACAGCTGGAATAATGTATTTTTGAATATCTTCATACGTATATCCAAACGCCTTTTGACGAACCAGTAAATCTGCCGGAACCTCTCCTTCAGCCTCTACGCTATCTTCCAAGCGAACAAGCTCTTTATCGAGCCATTGCTGGTAAGGCTTGGCTTGGGCCATCTCAGATTTAACTTCCTCGTCGGAAATAATACGACCTTCTTCTAGATCGATTAAAAGCATTTTTCCTGGTTGAAGACGCTCTTTGTATAGCACCTTTTCCGGCTCAACATCGATGACACCAACCTCAGATGAGAAAATAATATAATCATCTTCTGTCACATAATAACGAGCTGGTCGAAGTCCATTACGGTCTAAGATAGCTCCGATTTGTTTTCCGTCTGTAAACGAAATCGCGGATGGTCCATCCCACGGTTCCATTAATGAGCTGTGATATTCATAAAAAGCTCTCTTCTCGTCCGTGATATGAGGATTATTAGACCAAGGCTCAGGTACCAACATCATCGCAGCGTGAGCTGGCTTTCTGCCGGCAAGAACCATGAATTCAAGCGCATTGTCTAAAATCGACGAATCACTTCCATCAATATCAAGGATCGGCAATACTTTTTCTAAATCAGATCCAAACGCTTCTGAAATAAATTGTGTTTCACGTGCCTTCATCCAATGAATATTACCTTGAAGTGTATTAATTTCACCATTGTGAATTAAATAACGGTTCGGATGGGCTCTTTCCCAGCTTGGGAATGTATTTGTACTAAAGCGTGAATGCACTAAAGCAAACGCAGACACAAAGCTCTCATCCTGTAAATCCAAATAGAATTGATCGACTTGTTCAGGAGTTAATAGCCCTTTATAAACAATCGTTCTGCTTGAAAAGCTTGCAAAATAGAAACGATAGTCAGAACCCTTTGCCCAATTTTCTGCTTGTTTACGAATCACGTATAATTTTCTTTCAAACGCTAGTGAATCACCTTCGTTATCCCCAACAAACACCTGGCGAACAACCGGGCAGCTTTCCTGTGCGGTAACCCCAATTTTCCCTGCATCGACTGGAACGTTTCTCCAGCCAAGCACCGTTTGACCTTCTTGTTCGATACATTTATTAATATAAGCTTCTATTTCTTCCCGTTCTTTGTCATCCTTTGAGAAAAATAGCATTCCCACACCGTACTTCCCTTTTTCAGGTAAGTTCATGTCAGAACATTCTTTTCTGAAAAATAGATCCGGTATTTGAACCATTAGTCCCGCACCATCGCCTGTTAACGGGTCACTTCCCTGTCCACCGCGATGATCTAATTGACAAAGCATTGATAGTCCTTTTGCCACTATATCATGTGTGGCGTTCCCTTTTATGTGAGCGTATAAGCCGATTCCACATGCATCATGTTCAAATTCAGGACGGTAGAGACCTTGTGCTTTTGGTAGTTGATGATATGTCATATTCTTCTCTCCCTGCCGATTGTTGTCGAAAAATTCATATAACATCATTTTATGTGTTCAAAATCATATAAACAATATATAATTTATATTAAATCAATCGAAAATTCATATGAATGGGAGAAGACAAAAATGGAGCTCCGTCAATTGCGCTATTTTATAGAAGTAGCAGAACGAGAACATATGACAGAAGCAGCTGATAATCTAAATGTCGCACAATCAGCGGTCAGCTATCAAATTACCAAGCTAGAAGAAGAGCTAGGCGTAAAGCTACTCGAACGAGTCGGAAGAAATATTAAGGTCACACAGATTGGGTATATCTTTTTGAAGTATGTCAAAAGCTCCTTAAAAAAGCTCGATGAAGCAAAGGAAAAAATAGACGAATATCTCGATCCACAAGCAGGAACGATTAAAATTGGCTATCCGACCAGTCTCGCGCGGTATTGGCTTCCAACGGTGATTTCTGCGTATAAGAATGACGTACCAAACGTAACCTTCCATCTGCGTCAAGGTTCTTATGCCAACTTAATTGATGCCGTGAAAAATGGGGAAATTGATTTAGCCTTTCTTGGACCTGTCCCAACCAATGATCCAGACTTAGAAACGAAAATTTTATTTATGGAAAACATCATTGCATTGATTCCTTCGCTGCACCCGTTGGCTGAAAGTAAAAGGATTCATTTAAGTGATTTGCGGTCAGACAAGTTCGTCTTATTTCCGAAGGGGTATGTTCTTCGAAAACTTGCGGTAGAAGCATGTCGCGAAGCAGGGTTTGAACCAGAGATTACGTCTGAAGGCGAGGATATGGATGCGCTAAAAGGACTCGTTTCCGCCGGAATAGGAGTCAGCCTTTTACCGGAGAGCACGTTCTATGACTCTACTCCCCGATTCACCGTTAAAGTACCGATAGAAACGCCAAAAGCCATGCGTACAGTTGGGGTAATTATTCCGAAACATCGAGAATTGGCACCGGCGGAGAAGAATTTTTATCAGTTTTTGATTCAATTTTTTAATCGGTTGGAGCAGTATAAATAATTGTATATTTTGCAAATTAAGTCCCTCAGGAAATAGCGAGTGTCTTTATGTAAACACTAACGTTGTTAACAATTGAAGGAGGGACTTTTATGCAACAGAATCAACAGTCTAAAGCGATTATGCGACCAGAGTCTGCTGGTACAGATGCACAAAAAGTGAAAGAAGAAATACAAGAAGATGTAAGGCAAGGAAAAGGTGCAATGACTTCCCGTGAAGCAGGAGCCATGCAAGATTAAAAGTCTTTATAAGAAACGTAAAGAGCAGAGGACCATCCTCTGCTCTCTTCAATAATTACAGCTTTATATTTCTTCCCGTATGATTTGCTTACCTTCTTCAATTCTTAATCGCTTGGAGCAGTGCTTTATCCTGCACCAATCCTAAGTGAACATCTTCGAATGTATTAATCTTCTCTCGCCCGATAGCTCACAGGTTGTCTTTTTATTTTATTGTTTTTGAATAAAAGGACAAATATTTCGATTGATTATTGTTTTTAGCGCTCTGACGTTAAAATCCCCTCTGCAGTTAAGAGATTGTCTAAGTTATCAACCAGCTTATTTACTTCGATTAAAATTCTTTCGTCAAAACCAGAAATGCTACTCAATAAATCATTTAAATTTTTTTCCATATCAAAAGGAAGTTTAGCTCCTTTTTCTTTTAATATTTTTACTAATTTCTTTTCTCCAGGGTGCGGCATTTCGTTTATAGCAAACAATATATCGAAATAGCTGGCCAAAAGAGCAGACACCCTATGGTTAATACTTACGTAATCATTTCTCTTAATGGCTTTTTCTATTTGAAAATAATAAGCAGGCATCTGATACCTTAATAACGGATAATTTTTTCTTATAATATCTAACTTTAATGCTTCAGGAAATTTAATATTGTATTTTTGTTGAAGTTTTTCAGCTTTTTTGTGTTTATCAAACAGTATGACTGATGTTATGAAATTACTCCAAAAACAAGTTGTATATCCGACATCTGCTTGACATTTAATTAATGTTCTCTCAAGTTGTGCATCAATCCAATCCAAATCCCGGTAAATAATTTCAATTGGGGTATTCACGTCTATTATAATTCCATCATCTTCAGTCTCCCAGAATTGATTATTAATCTCTACATAAACACAAAATCCCTTTATGATTTCTTCTCTTTTTATAACTGAAACTTCCTTGTTCGAATAGATATATAAATCATAATCAGAGTTTTCATCTTGTGTGTCGGTTGTGTGAGAACCCGCAAGCAGTATGGCTTCTACCTCCTGTAATTGTGAAAACTCGTTTACAATAGCGTTTAATATTGCGTGATCTTTAAACATTGACCTTATCCCCTCTTTCATCTTATTTACCTATTCAGCCTCCAATTTTCCCTTTAAAATATATGCATTTATCAATAACCTCCTAAAGTAAAAAAAGGACAACCTTGAATTAAGTCCTAGGTTGTACCTTTTTTAGGTATCATTGCCTTCAAATTTTTGAGTTATATCATCAATGCATATTCTATATTTATTTACGTTTTCCTCCAAAGAAGCAGAAAATAGTTAAGTTTCATTGCTCTACTTCCTCGTTATAACGTCTTCCATTACACCTAGGACATTCAGTATTTTTGTTAGTGCCGCGTCCTTTACACGTAGGACACCAGCCTAATTCATTATTAAATGAAAAGACTTCTGGAGAAAGATTGTATGTTTCAGCGAGTCTGACACGAATTTCTGTAAAAACGCCCGTATAAGTACCAATTGTTGAACGTGGATTTGAAGAAATGGATGATCTTCCAAGAAAAAGCACTAACGGCATTTCTTCCATCTTAATGGCACTGAAATTTGTTTCCATAATTTCTGGAAATAAATACTGATATTCAGCCTTTGGCAATAAGGACGTTTCTTAGACTCTTCACCAATTGTCTGACAAAAAGTTGTTTTACCAGATCCCGGCAAACCAGCAATGCCCAGCGATTGATCAGTTGGAAGCGTTGCATTTTATTTGTTAATATTGTTCGCCAATTAATTGATTTATTTTCATTGTGATCTCCTTACAACTTTCTAAATTGGGTTCGCCGAAATGAAAAATATACGTTACTTTCAATTTGCCCTCTTTCTTATAAAGTAAATGAGAAACGCTGTAATACCTCATCTACGATACCCTTCATATATTTCTTAGGACTTTCCCCAATAATTATAAAATTTCTTTTTGTAAACAATAAAATTGTTTATAAAAATTCGAAGGAGGAACTTATTTGCAACAGAATCAACAGCCTAAAAATATTATGAGACCAGAATACGCTGGTACAGATGCACAAAAAGTGAAAGAAGAAATACAAAAAGATGTAAGGCAAGGAAAAGGTGCAATGACTTCCCGTGAGGCAGGAGCCATGCAAGATTAAAACACACTGAAGGTGTCTTAATAAGAAACGTAAAGAGCAGAGGATCATCCTCTGCACTCTTCTATAATTACAGTCAGTTATCAGTGGGAAACATCAAAATTTGTGCTTTAGGATAGCTGCATGGGTAATACAAGTACCGTCAGTCTCTAAGGTAGATAATTCTGATTCCATCACTTTTCAGATCCCTAGAAATTCATTCGCCTAGGATTACTTCGCTTTTAGTATTTCTCATATATATTTCGAAACAGAAATGAATTTAAATAGGCAACAAGAGAAAATCCCAAAAATATACTTAGATATAGAGCAAGTACGAAGATATAAGGTGAAAAGAAAATGAACAATACTGGTCCGATAGAAAAAATCAGCACAGGTATCGTTTGGATTGGATTCGTAACAGCTATTTTCAATGCATTTACCACTGATTCTCTTATTGTATTTTCAAAACGTGCAACATAAGGGAATATGAGTATCGTTAGTAACAAATAGATGCATGTGAAAAAGAATAGACTTAAAATAATGAGCAACGTAAAATTCCCTTCATATACTTCTAAATATAAATAATCTAAAAATAAGATTAGCCCAGCGAACATTAACAAGATCCAGATACTTGTACTTTGTTTGAAATTCTTCTTGAAAGCCTGTACAAATCCACTATATACTCCACTTTCTTCATTCCGAACCATTTTTAATGTAACGGAGTAAAGTGCTGTCGTAGAAGCACCAATCGTAAAGATAGGGATGCAAAATAATAAAAACAAGCCATTCAATACAATCAATTCAACAAATCTTGTTAGAAAACGATACACAGGTCCTTCCATAGATAGAAAATGTTTCATAACTCACCTCTAAAATGATAAAAATACATAAATGGATTAAAATTCCACTTAATATAAAACACTACACAAATCGTCTAATGATTTATGTAGTGTTTCATCAATCATCTACTATTCTTTGACCGAGCCGACAACGATCCCATGAATAAAATATTTTTGTAACAATGGATAAATCACTAATAATGGAATAATAGAAACTACAATTTTTGCAGCGTTTAAATTTTTATTGGAGACTTGCATCATATTTTCTAGAGAATTGGAGCTTGCTCCTGACTTCAGCAGTTCTTCGATATTAATGGATAAGGATTGAATATAGGTCATTAATGGATAATTAGAAACTTTCGTCATATATATTAACCCTGAGAAAAAGTCATTCCAATTTCCTACAATACTAAATAATGCAACGGTAGCTAATGCTGGTAACGAGATTGGAATATAAACCCTGACTAATATTTGTAATGGATTGGCACCATCCATAATGGCCGCTTCTTCCAACGATTTAGGTATGCCTATGAAGAAATTCATGATTAATATAATGCTAAAAACTTGTACGGCACCAGGTAAAACCAGAGACCATATAGTATTCAATAGGTTTAAATTTTTCACTACTAAATACGTAGGAATCATCCCTCCATTAAATAACATTGCGAAGATTAGTAGATTCATATAGATGTTTCTACCTTTAAAAACTTTTTTAGATTTCGATAGAGGATATGCCATTAACACAATCAAGATCATATTAATAATGAGCGATAGGAATACTCTTTGTACAGAAATTCCAAACGAACGCCAAAATTGCGCATCCTCCATGATCATCTTATATGTTTCAATCGTAAAATTCACCGGTACTAACCCTACTGCATTTGCTGTAACTGCCTCACTACTACTAAAAGAAATGGCAAGAATATTCCATAAAGGAAGCAGACAGATCAATCCCAAAGAAATCACAATGGTATGAATAACAGTTCGTCCAATTCGCGCTGATATACTCTTACTTTCAACCATATTATTGTTCCTCCTTAGAATAATTTACGATCTGTATATTTTTTAGCCATTTCATTTGCAGAAATAATTAGAATCATCCCAATAATGGATTTAAATATACCAACGGCTGTCCCGAAACTATACTCACGACCAAGTAATCCAATACGGTATACATAAGTATCCAAAATATCTCCTGATTCATATACCATTGGTGTATATAGGTTATAAACTTGATCAAATCCAGCATTTAAAATATTGGGTAAGCTAAGGATGGCCAAAAGAAGAATAATTGGTAGCATACTAGGAAGTGTGATATGCCAAACTCTCTTCCACCAATTGGCCCCATCAATACTAGCTGCTTCATGAAGTCCTGGATCAACTGCAGTGATGGCCGCTAAATAAACAATCGAATTAAATCCAAATTCCTTCCATACATCAGTACCAATTAATAATGGTTGAAATAGTGAATTACTTCCAAGAAAATTCAATTTTTCAAATCCTAAAAAGGTTAATATTTGATTCACAGACCCATCAAGATTAAACATATTGACGACCACAGATGCCAGCACCACCCATGATAGAAAATGTGGTAGATAGACAACCGTTTGAATCGATTTTTTTAATAGCTTTAGACGGATTTCATTCAATAAAATAGAGAATACAATGGCAGCGAAAGTACCAATTAGAATTTTCCCGAAAGCAATGACCATTGTGTTCCTAAATACTTGGCCAATATCCGGTAATTGAAACATATAGATAAAATGTTCCAAACCTACAAACTCCGAGCCGAACATCCCTTTTGCTGGTACGTAATCCTGAAATGCCATGATAATTCCAAACATGGGAATATAACTAAAAATCAAAAGAAAGATCATTCCGGGTAGCATCATCAGATGATAAACGGAATTGCCCGATGTCCATTTTTTCTTTTGTTTTACTGTATCTGCATTAATAAAGTTGGCAGTTTTTTCAGTCTGTACTTTCATAAGTAAACCTCCTTATATAATAAGGGCTGCAAAGCAGCCCTTATTACTGTTTCTTATTGCTGTTCTGCCAATTCCGCTTCTATTTCAGCAATAATTTCATCTCCGCCTTGTTTCTTCCAGTTCGAAACAAATGTTTCAAAATAATCCAAAGGCTCCGTACCAGTTACGATTTTTATAAAATCTTCCTCTTCTAATTTTAAAAGGTTAGCACCCTTCTTCTCCATTGTAGTGGTTGTTCCATAATATACAGGAGTTGTCCAATTGAAAGTATCTTCATCGGTAAGTTTTTCAATTAAACCGATCCCTTTTATACGGGAATGGTATTTTGACCATGCTGACGTTTCTGCATTTTCAGGATCTTCTACATATTCAAGAATCGTTTTAGCATCCGTTTTAATACCAGCTTTTGTTATATCGTCGGTTGAAATTTCACCATTTACTGCAGGCACAATAAAGTCCGAAAAATCATCTAGTGTACTAGTAGATTTATAAACTTCAATGTTAAATGGTCTAGTGGACCCATCTACACCAAGTTCAGCATATTTTGCGATTTCAGGATAATTTGTTTCTAGATCCGGTGCATTACCTAATTCATCATAGAATAGATTTAAGATTTTTATCGCTAATTCAGGATGTGCATAATCTTTTCTAACTACAATAAATTGGCCAGTCGGATTTTCACGAAAAACGTTTGCTTTTCCATTTTCTCCTTCTAATGTATAGGGAACAAATTCTGCATTTTTATCCATTTCCCTTACAGCAGATAGACCCCAATCAGGAATATGCCATGGACCTGTTACGATACCTGTTTGTCCGTTTGTTAGAAGTGCCATGATGTCATCCCAAGTTCTGGTTCCAAATTGTGGATCAAGAATGCCTTTATCAAACCATTCAGCCATAACTCCAAGTGCTTGTTTTGTGCTCTCAGTAGTTGATCCATACGTGATAGTTCCTTTTTCATCTTCCATGTAATGTCTAGGATGTGCATTAAAAACACCTGCAACAGAGGACATCGTTAAAGCCGACCCACCGTAATCTCCAGCATTCAACCAATGAGCAAAAGGTATTCCAACAGGATTTCCAGAGGCTCCAGGATCATTTTCTATGAAAGCCTTCGCAGTATTTTCTAACTCAGCTAATGTGATTAGGCTGTCCCCGTCTTTATCTAGCTCCAACCCTAGTTCATCAATCCAATCTTGTCTGATCCAAACCATGTTTGGCGCGTTTGCTCCCACCGTTGCTGGAATCGCCATTAGACGATCATCAAATGTCGCATCAGTTAAGCTTCTCCCATCATATGAACCATATATTTCTTTAATGTAATCGCTTGCATTCTCTTCGTAAACATCCGTTAAATCAGCAATTAAATCGTTTTCAACTAACTCCTTCAACTCGTCTTTTGAATTCACGCGCATCATATCCGGCAATTCACCAGAAGCAATGGCTAAAGCCACCTGACGATCGTAATCTTCTCCTTCAGCTTCAAATTGATTGACAATTTTGGCATCCAACTTTTCTTCAACAAGTCGTGTGTAAGCATTGTTCTCATACGTATCACCCTCTGGTAATTTCGAGTTTGCAGCTGTCACACGTCCCATTGTAATAACTGTTTTTCCATCTTCTGTTGTTGACGCACTTTCTTTCTGTGAAGATGAATCGACACAAGCTGCTAAAGATACAGTCAGCATCGATGCAATAGAAAGCATTGTCACACGTTTAAATAAGGCCCCATACTTCTTCATCATGACCCCTCCAACTTTTATTTGTCTCTGACCAATTTAATTTCTGGCCATTGAATTAAGCTTACGTTTAGTTTAAGTGATACTAGGAGAATCCTAAATATTTAAAAAAACGTTTTCATGTACTTTTTTCCGGAACTTTTAGCACAGAGTGTAAGAAAGGGAATCACAATGATATAATCATCATGAATTATACTTGGAGGTAACAACAATGTATCGTATCTTGATAATAGATGATGAAAGAGACGAACGGAATGTTATTCGATTCCTTCTAAATAAGTACAACTTTCAACTTGTAATAGACGAAGCCTCCAACGGAAAAGAGGCTCTATCGCTATTAGAAACACAGCATGTAGATATATTATTTACAGATGTAAAAATGCCTTTTGTTGATGGAATTGAATTAGCAACGAGAGCTAGAGAGCTTTATCCTAACCTTCACATTATATTCTTCAGTGGTCATGATGATTTTTATTATGCCAAGAAGGCACTATCATTAAGGGCTGTAGATTATATATTGAAACCAGTAAAACCGGAAGAATTTCAGAATACCATTTCCACTGTATTGCAAAATATTAAACAAGAAGAAAAGGAACATGAATTAAGAGAAGCAAATACCGAATTTCTTAAAACTCATGTTTTATACCGTCTAATTAATAAGACACCGATTGATTTGTTAAAGAATGAATATCCCACTATGAATTTTGATTTTTTAAATCATTATACTTCCTTAATGTTAATGCAGTTTGAAGAACCATTTTTTGATCAACTACCAAAGGAAGAAGATACTTTTTTCTTTTATAATCAAATTAAGAAAATGATCCCAGATTATCCGTGCGATTTTATTAATTTGAATGCATTTCAAATCCTTTTGTTATTTGGGAAAAAGGAAAAAAATTCGGAATATAAAGAAATGGCAATAAAGATCCAAAAACAAGTCTACTCCGGATATGGAATAAATTGTTATATATCTGTCAGTAATCAATCCTTTTCTCCAAGTGAGTTGCCTAAAGTTTATGAAGAGTTGGAACAGTATCTAGAAGATCGGTTTTTCTATTCTGATACCTATATCTATCCAATAGATGCCTCAACTAGAGAAAGCAAGGAGTATCTTGAACAAGATGAACATACCCTCCAGAGGATACAAACAGCTATTCAATTAGTAGATATTGTTACCTTTAAACAAAACATGAAACTTCTATTTCAAAAATATCAGGCAAAACAGGGACTTTCCCATATTTATGTCCGCTATATCTTTTCAAAGCTATTGCAGACACTTTGTCAAAAGCTTCCTCATTATAACAAGGAATTGATAAATAAAAAGATGGAAGCTATTTTTTCTTGTCAGCATTTTTCTGAAATTGAAACGATTTTAATCAATGTTCAGGATGAAGTGATACAAAAATTAGAGAAAAAAGAACAATCTCCTAAACACGTCATTCATCTCGTTCAACAATATATTACTGAACACTATGGTGATGACTTAAGTTTGAATATACTAGCTGAAAAAGTGTACTTGTCTCCTAGTTATTTAAGCGAAATTTTCATACAAGAAACTGGCTGTGGAATTAATAAATACATTAAGAGTCTTCGGATGGAAAATGCAAAGGAACTCCTTAATAATACAAATATGAAAATCATTGATATATGTAAAAAGGTAGGCTATCATAATCTATCCTATTTTGTTCGAAGTTTTCGGGAGCATTTCGGCTCAAGTCCTGAAAAATACCGCCAAATGAAAAGGCAATAGAAAGAGAAGATTCTTATGCGGAAAATGACAGCTTGGTTCAAAAATTTAAAATTCAGAAGTAAAATTTTATTTATATGCCTACTATCAAGTATCCTTCCTGTCGTCGTATTGGGGAGTTATTGCTATTATCAAATTCAAAATATACTAATCAATCGAGAAAGTGAAGTCTTAGAAGAGTCCTTAAACCAGGCAGTTTCAAGTATTAATTACAAAGTTAATACGTATACAAATGTGATTAACCAAATGGTTTGGAATGAAGATGTCAAAAGAGGAGTTACTTCTGAGTATGATAATTCCTATGAGATGTATTTGTTTTACCGGGACATACTAGACCCTTTATCCTTAAATACGCATTTTTTATACAGCGAAATAAATACCATCACTATTTTTAGTGACAATCCCATGCACGCACATGGTGATATTCTTCGCCCACTAACATCCATTGAACAAAAAAGCTGGTTTGATCAAATATTAGAAACGTCCACTCCAAAATTTGTTGTTTCAGCAGCGGATCAGACCTTTGAAGTGGTCAGCCAAATATTTGATCGAAATCATAGTATTACAAATGTCGTTTATATAGATATTGATTACGAACATGTCTTTGAAAACATGTCTGGTTTATTTGAAAATGATTACGGCCTGGTCATCCTTGATGAATATCATAAACCTGTATATACCTTCCAAAATTTCCAGGAAGAATACGTTTCATATGAATTAACAACAAACGAATTACAAAACAAATTAAATGATGGTTCTCTGTCGGAGGATTATGTTTATAAAGAGTCCTCATTAACTTCTAATAATTGGACAGCATATCTATATCGTCCATTGAACACCATTTATGCTTCTACTTATAAGATCACTGTCACCGTTTTTATCGTGATTTTGTTATGTGTATTGATTTTGTTTCTATCCATCTATTATCTCTCCCGAGTTACAGTACGACCTTTAGAAAAGCTAGAGAAGAATATGGAACTGATTGAAAAAGGCGATTTATCTGTAACCGTTACAAATACTTCAACTGATGAAATCGGGAACCTCATTAGGCGATTTACCAATATGGTTCATAAACTACAGGAAATGATTAATGAAGTTTATAAAAGTAAAATCGCCGAACAACAATATGAAATGAAAGCTTTACAAGCTCAAATCAACCCACACTTTTTTTATAATAGCCTTTCCCTTATAAACAGCAAGGCAATTATTGCGGAACAAGAAGACATAAGTAAGATGGCTCAACTTCTTTCTACATTTTATCGAACCACATTAAATAGAGGTAAAAATACGATTTCCGTTAGAGAGGAATTAGAAAACACAACATCTTATATTCAAATTCAGCAAATGATGCATTCAGACTCCTTTGATGTTCGTTGCGAAATTGACGAAGAGATCTTGGATTACACCATGCTGAACCTTCTTTTACAACCTTTAGTTGAAAATGCCATTAATCATGGCATTGATCATAAAGAAAGTCCTGGAAAAGCGGTATTAACGATAACAGCAAAACAAACAGATAATACTCTAATCTTTAAAGTCTCTGATAATGGGTGTGGTATGGATCTTGAAATGTTGGAATCCATTCTAACTACTAAAACGAAAGGCTATGGGGTCCAAAATGTTCACCATCGTGTGCAACTTGCTTATGGAGCTGAATATGGATTAGCTTATACAAGTAAATGGATGGAGGGAACAACAGTGACACTTACTATTCCAAAAGTTAGCTGAGTAAATTCAAGTTAAGTATAAGTCTCTTCTTACTTTAAGAATGAGTAAGACCGATTGATAGAATCCCTTAATCTAGGATTTTACCAATCGGTCTTGTCTTTTTATGCTTTAAAAAGTTGCCAAAAGTATCAAAAGGCTAATCGATTATTACTGATTGTCCCCCCTCTGCAGATTCAAGAATTTTTTCTATTACTTTTTGATTTTGGTAGCCATCATAAAAGGTAGGTGTTCCCTGTTTTGGTTTGTAAGTGACTACGTCCACAAAATCCTCAAGTTGTTGTCTCTTATAGTTTTCTGGGACATCATAGGTTCTAAAAACCGGTTTATTGTTTGTATCATCTTTGACACAAATATCAATCTCATTTGGGCGCTCACAATTCACATGAATCGTACCGTTATCACCGTAAATGGTCACTTCATGCTGATTTCCTGATCCAACCGCATTTCTTGTTGTGACAAAATGTCCAATCACATTTTCTTCTAGTATGGCTTGAAAACTAGCATAGTCATCTACATCCACTTTTTTCATTTCTCCACCCATTGGGTCTTTCCGTTCGTGTATGAATGTTTTCATCAGTGCGGATACCGATTGAAATTCACCAATAAAGAATCGAGCACTATCAATCATATGAGCACCTAAATCCCCAAGTGCTCCTGTACCAGAAATAGATTGGTTAAAACGCCAGGTGTAAGGAACTTCAAATAAAGGTGCTCCAAAAGATTGTAGATATCGAACATCAATATGCCGGACTGTACCAATTTTATTTTCTTCTAGTAGTGTTTTTGCATAGCGAAAAGACGGGACATAGCGGTAAGAGAATCCAACCATACAAGGAATGGGCTGTTTTTCATACAAGACTTCCAATTTCTCAGCTTCAGCAAAATTGAGTGTAAAAGGTTTTTCAGCCATAACCGGTTTTTGATGATGAATACATAACTCTATCACCTTAGCATGTAAGTGGTTAGGCACAATTGAAATAATAGCGTCAACATCAGGATGTGAAATTAAAGCTTCCATCTCATGAAAACACATCTCTTCGCTAACTCCTTCCTCATCACCAATTTTCTTTAAGAGATCTTGATTCACATCACAAAGAGCAATCAATGATAGTTGATCTAACTCGGAAATCATGCGGCGGTGCGCATTCGCCATTCCCCCTAAACCAATTAACCCTACTGTTACCACTTGATCTTTCATCATCTGTTTTCCTCCTTATCCCATAAATGAGAAAAGCGATGAAACACTCCATCCCGCCTTCACCGCTTCTCCTCTTTTGCTATTTATTTAAAAAGTAATTACAACTTTACAGCAAATGCTTCATATGGTTTTAATTCAAGGTGTTGAAAATTAACGGAAGTTCTTTCGTAATTACTTATAACGACATCACTACTCTGACCCAAATGCTCAAGTTGTAAGGTTTTCGTTTGCTCACCAAAGTTGGCTACTACAGCCCAAGTCTCACCCTCATAATGTCGTAGATACATAAAAACTTGTTCCGGTGTGTCCATCACTAGTTCATAATCTCCCCAAACAATAATTGGATGGTCTTTTCTTAATTGAATCAATTTTTGATAGCAATAAAAAATAGAATTGGGATCTTCCAGATTAGCTTCTACATTAATTTCTTGATAATTTGGATTTACGTGTAACCAAGGTGTTCCTGTTGTGAAACCCGCGTTTTCTGTTCGGTCCCATTGAATGGGTGTCCGAGCATTATCACGCCCTTTAAAATTAATTGAAGCAATGATATCCTCTTTCTTATATCCATTCGCCAAACGTTCGTGATACATGTTCACACTTTCAATGTCTTCAACTTCACTAATATCATTGACAGGATAATTGGTCATTCCAATTTCTTCCCCTTGATAGATGTAGGGTGTTCCCTTCATAAGGTGAAGTAAAATCGCAAACATTTTTGCACTTTCCGCACGGTAGGTTGTATCATTTCCCCAACGAGAAACTATTCTTGGCAGGTCATGATTATTCCAAAACAGACTGTTCCAGCCTTCATTCCCTATAGCTGTTTGCCACTTACTAAGAACTTGTTTAAGCTCATTTATTTCTAGAGGTTTATGATCCCATTTTTCTTTCCCAGGTTGTTGATCTAAGCCTATATGTTCAAACTGAAAGACCATGGATAACTCATGGCGGCTTGGATCAGAATATAGCTTCGCAATCTCTGGCGTTGCCCCCCATGTTTCTCCCACGGTTAAAACATCATATTTACCAAAGGTTTCCCGATTCATTTCTTGTAAATAATCATGCAATTTCGGTCCATTGCCTGTAATTTCTTTATCAGGAATTTTACCTACTAAATCAATTACATCCATCCGGAATCCGCCAACACCTTTTTCCAACCAAAAATTCATCATATCCCAAACTTCTTGTCTAACTTTTTCGTTTTCCCAGTTTAAATCTGGCTGCTTTTTGCTAAAAAGGTGTAAATAATATTGACCTGTTTCTTCATCATAATCCCAAGCAGAGCCACTGAATGTTGATTTTAAAGAATTGGGAGCTTCACCGTTTACCGGATCTCTCCAGATATAGTAATCACGATATGGATTGTCTTTACTTTTACGAGATTCAATAAACCACTTGTGTTCGTCGGATGTGTGGTTAACGACCAAATCCATAATAATTTTGATATTTCTTTGGTCTGCTTGTTTGATTAGTTCATCCATATCATCCATTGTGCCAAATTCCGTCATAATATCTTGATAATCACTGATATCATAGCCATTGTCATCATTCGGTGATTTATAAACAGGACTTAACCAAATAGCGGTAATCCCAAGTTTTTCTAAATAATCTAATCGACGAATAATGCCCCTTAAATCACCTATCCCATCACCATCACTGTCTTGAAAACTGCGCGGATATACTTGATAAACTACTGCTGTCTGCCACCATTTCACGTTCATTTATTTCACTCCTAATCTTTTTTTCTTAATCCTATACTTCCATCTTTTCCAAGAAGCTGTGCATTTGTATATAGACGGTTGCCGATTACTTAATTCCGCCCCTTTTTACAGGATTGATGGTAAACTACTAAATTAATAAAAAATATTTCATTTCTCCCACTTAAATTTAGTTTAATTTTTTATGATAATTTAATAAATATCAAATAAACCGTTTTCATGTACTTTTTCCCGGAATTCCCTGTTAATCTAAGAAGTTTCATTCATGGATGTAAAAAATCTAATAGTAGGAACATAGAAGCCGGTGTCCCCTATGTCCCCTTCTCCAGATAACTTATTTACGGTTATAAAAAGCTTCAACTTGGGATTTTCTTATTTGTTTCTAGAACGCCCCTCATAATCACGTTCAATCCCTTCCTTCCAGCTCCGATCAATGTTCTTCCCGCTTCGAAGCTTTACTACAGCCTCGCTCACCATCTCATAATTTAATTTTGTCCCAATGTTGTCGGCATGGTAGTCAACCGCGAAGTCTTCATCTATTCCAAACTGTGCAGCCGTTGAAATGGCATCGATATTCGCACCTAGAAAGATGAAGTCCCATCCATATTTCTCTTTTTGATGTTTGATCATCTTCTTGATTTGATCTTGTGAAAATTCACGACTGGCATTTTCCATTCCATCGGTTGTAATGACGAATAGTACCTTATTGGCTCGCTCCGCTTCACTAGTGTGTTTTTGTACATTACCGATTTTTTGGATGGAAAAGCCGATTGCATCCAGTAAGGCAGTCGTTCCCCCTACCTCATAGTCACTTTCGGTAATGGGAGATATGCCTCTTACATTGATTCGGTCGTGTAAGAGTTCATACTTATGATTGAATAATACCGTCGTGACGAAAGCTTCACCTTCCGCTTTTTTTTGCTTATTTAGCATCGAATTATAGCCACCGATTGTGTCTGTTTCAAGCCCTGCCATAGACCCACTTTTGTCTAGAATAAATACGACTTCTGTTACATTCTTTTTCATCCTTGTTTTCCTCCACTTCATTTATTTATATATGAAGGATACCAAGATTATAAAAAGGAATGGTCGCTTCTAAAGCGACATTTATGCCCCTAGTAAAGGTTGATCAAAAGCAAATAGTGCTTCATTGATTTCGTGAATATTATAATTGCCTTGTTGGATAAAAAATTCAATAATTACATCTAATTTACTGCTACGTGACAACGTATATCCGGCCGCAGACAGCAAATCGTTTGTTTCGTGTACATTTAGATATAAAGCAACGGCAAAGGTAAGAGCTGTTTTCTTTGTAGGCGAGTAATCTACTTTATTACGAATTTTTGAAAACAAGCGACGATCCATATTCGCCCTTCTGTAAGTCTCCACATCCGTCATCCCTCTTTCATCAATCAGCCGAAGCAGACGTTCCGAAAATGACTCATCCAGTTCATCTACCAGATGCGCTAGACTATTTTCTATAATAGGCTCATTCTGTTTTTGAAAAAAATCTTCTGGTATTATAGCGTCAGACTCTTGCAAATCTTCCAGGATGAATCGGTCTTGTCGGCGATGAAACGTCAGTTCTACCTCCTCAACATAATGCTCATCAATATATTCATAGATAGAGGAGAAAAGCTTTTGACTTAAACCAAAGGAAGTTTGATCAAACACAACTAAATAAACAAGCATGTAATGATGCAAAAGCAATTGACTAATGGTTGAAACGGCAATTTGTAAGGCCTCTTCTTTCGGCTACCCATAGATCCCCGTCGAAATCAGCGGAAAGGCAATGGATTCACATTGATATTTCTTTGCTAACTTTAGAGAATGTTCATAGGAATTCTTCAGCAGTTCTGATTCTTGAAAAGAACCACCTTTCCAAATGGGCCCTGGTGTATGAATGATATATTTGGCAGGCAAACGAAATCCATCTGTTATGATAGCCTGACCAACCGGACATCTACCTATTTTCTCACATGCATGTGATAGCTCCTTAACACCGGCGGCACGAAAAATCGCCCCACAAAGACCTCCATCCATTTTTAATTCGGTATTCGCAGCATTTACAATCGCATCAACTTTCATCTTTGTCAGATCATTCCGGACAATTTCTAATGGCATGAATATAATCTCCTTCCATTCTAAAAATTTCTCAATTACCCTGTCCCTTATGATTTTCCTTACACTCCATATTTTACTATACTAAAAAAGATGACCTAAATGAGATTCAGGGCATCTATTACATAAATTAATTACTCACCTACCACATGGTATGAGCTTACGTTTTATATAGTTTTAATTTGTGAGTGTTTTCACAATTTGTTTAAAAAAGATACAATAGCTACTTACTAATAAGAAACTTGAATTAATTATATATTTCCTGGAAAAATTCTCTTTGCACTTTCTTGACTACCCCAAAACCTTGATCTTCAACCTTACCAACAATATCCGAAGTAGATAAGGAGTTAGGTTTGAACTCAATAACTATCTTTCCCTTTAGGGAAGACCCTTTAAAGGAAATAACCCCAACTAATCCTTCAACTTCTTTCTTAATGGATGATAAGCTATCTAAACAGCAGATTCCTAGAACATATAAAGTTACTCGATAAAACATTAGACACCATCCTTGAATTATTTGAAAAAGAACTTATTAAGTAAAAAAAAAGCCCTGAAAGAATTACACTTTCTAAGGCATCTACTGTAACATCTGAGGGATGCATTTCTACGAGACCTCTGAGAATAATACGATATACTCAAGTCTGTTTATTGTTTTTTTATTCACACCTAGCTGTTTTTTTACGTGTGGGTTCAAGTTCTAGGCTTTTACCATGTTGTCCCTCCTTTATTTGTTAATAGCTATATTCTATAACTTTCTTTTAATAAAGGATTTGATTAAGATCAAATTTTTACAAATACTTTCTTTATCTTTCTAATCTGCTCAACATGGTTTTGGATATGTTCTATAGAGTGTACTAACAACTCTTTAAAAGTAAATTCTCCTTCTACATTGTGGGTGCCCACACGCAAAAAATCGTCCTCTCCTAATTTATTTAATATTGGGATAAAACTATCAATTATAGCTTTTAACAACGAAAGATACAGCCGATGGTCAAGGGATTGTGTCTGTAATTTACATGTCCATGCATCTTGATCAAAGGCAGTTAGTATTGGATTGTTTTCTGATAAAACGGACTTCATTCGATGAACATGCACTAGTTCAGCATCCGTAACGTGTATGATAATTTCCCTTATACTCCAGCTATTCTCATACGGTTTATATAAAAATTGCTCTTCCGTTAAAACTTCGATTTCCGTAACCATTTTATTGTAACTTTCTTTATACTCATCAATTAAATGTTTCATAATTATAACCCTCCCTTAAAATTTGGAAATGCACTTAGGTTTGTCGTTCTCTAATTACCGAATCAAAACTCTTCTTTTGAAAATAAAGAATCCACCCTTTCTATATTGTTAATTATATCTCAACATGATATTATTTTAAATAACAAAGTATCTTAATACGATATAAACAAGGAGTGGTTTATATGTGGGAACTATTGTATCCTACTAGTATCTCAGGAATTATATTATTCTTGATCGGTTCATTTTTGACTGTTAATTCTTACATCGACAATTTCAGGTCCAAACATAGATAATATGAACTAAATACCCTATCCGATATAGTTTTAGAGGATTATACCTTTATCCTATAAAAAACGAACACCCGCCAAAAGGTGTTCGTTTTAATCTTATCACCAGATCTCTTTAGAAATATCTACAATATATTTCATCTTCGCCCATTGCTCTTCCTCGGTTAACCTTAAAGAATTTATACCCAGCCTCTAAACCTTGATGCTTCAGACATTTTGCGAACACCTACCATATAAGCGGCTAAACGCATGTTAATATTCCGTCGTTCGGATGTTTCATATACATGATTAAACGATTGGACGAGCACCTTACGAAGTTTTTCATTAACTTCTTCTTCACTCCAATAGTAGCCCTGGTTGTTTTGAACCCATTCAAAATAGGAAACAGTTACCCCTCCTGAACTCGCTAAAACATCCGGCACTAACAGAATTCCCCTATCAGAAAGTATTTTAGTCCCGTCTAGGGTTGTTGGGCCGTTAGCTGCCTCGACAACAATCGAAGCTTTGATATTATGTGCATTAGCTGCGGTAATCTGGTTGGAAATTGCAGCTGGAACTAGAATGTCACAGTCAAGCTCGAGTAACTCTTCATTTGTAATCTTGTTATCAAACAATGTTGTTACCGTTCCAAAGCTATCTCTACTTTCTAATAAGTAATCAATATCCAACCCCTCTGGTGCATATAGTGCACCATAAGCATCAGATATCCCGATGACCTTTGCTCCGGCATCATGCATAAATTTTGCTAAAAAGCTCCCTGCATTACCAAACCCTTGAACGACCACCCGAGCTCCTTTGATGGCAATTCCACGTTTTTCTGCAGCTTCCTCTATGCATATGACCACTCCTTGTGCAGTAGCTTTTTCACGGCCATGCGAGCCGCCAAGTACAAGCGGTTTCCCTGTTATAAATCCAGGAGAATCGTATTCACAAAGCCTGCTGTATTCATCCATCATCCACGCCATAATTTGTGAATTAGTATAAACATCTGGAGCAGGTATATCCTTTGTAGGTCCTACAATTTGGCTGATTGCCCGAACATAAGCCCTGCTTAGCCGCTCTAGTTCTCCCATTGACATCGTTCTTGGGTCGCAAATAATACCGCCTTTACCGCCCCCATAGGGTAGGTCGACGATGCCGCATTTTAAACTCATCCACATCGACAATGCCTTAACTTCGTCCTCGTCCACTTCTGGATGAAAACGAACTCCACCTTTAGTCGGTCCAACAGCATCATTATGCTGAGCGCGATATCCAGTGAATATTTTAGTCGAACCGTCATCCATTCTAACAGGCATACGAACAGTGAGCATTCTCAATGGTTCTTTTAATAATTGGTACATCTCATCCGTATAACCTAATTTATCTAAGGCTTCTTTTATCACAATCTGCGTTGATCTTAAAAGGTTCAAAGACTCATCTGACTTTTGTTCTGTATAGATCTCTTTTACCCCTACTTCTCCCATATGGCACCCCTACTATGATAGTTGGAAATCTAAGACAACATTTTTTGAATTCGTTCAATCGGCCAATATAAATCCTCTTGGCTAATAATGAGTGGCCTGCGAAACGAATCACGGTCTCTCTATTTAGATGACATCTCTTCAAAAGAACATTCCTTTAGTGGAACGACCTTCGTTTTATGAACGAGTTTAAACCCGAGCCATAAAGCCAAAAAGATCGGTAAACCAATATAGGATACGACTACTCCATACCAATCAATTTCGCTAGTTAAAAAAGATTGATAATTTTGGCCGAGAATGACAAAGATACACATCGCAAAAGCGAGAATTGGACCAAACGGGAACCATTTCGCTTTAAATTTCAAATCACTCATGTCCCTGCCCTGGGCCATATATGCTTTTCTAAAACGATAGTGGCTGACTGCAATTCCAAGCCAAGCAATAAATCCAGTTAAACCGGACGCATTTAATAACCATGTATACACTTGATCTCCAAAAATAGAAGTTAAAAAGGCCAAGCCTCCGATAATCGTCGTGGTGACAAGGGCATTCATCGGAATCCCGCGATCATTTACATTTTGTAGAAATTTTGGTGCCTGACCGTCCTTTGCCATAGACCAAAGCATGCGTGTCGATGCATATAAACCGGAAGTCCCCGCTGATAAAACCGAGGTCAAAATAACCGCATTCATCACAGATGCCGCGAATGCAATGCCCACTTTCTCAAATACAAGGGTAAAAGGGCTGACAGCAATGTTGTCGACATCCCTTCCTAACAGGTCAGGACTTGTATAAGGAATGATTAGACCAATGACAGCAATGGCGACGATATAAAATAGTAGAATTCGCCAAAATACTTGTCGAATCGCCTTTGGTACGTTTTTCTCCGGCTCTTCACTTTCACCTGCAGCAATCCCCACGAGTTCCGTTCCTTGAAATGAAAAACCTGCGATGAAAAAAATGCTTAAAACGGACAAAAGGCCGCCATTAACAGGAGCATTTCCTACAGTAAAATTTTTAAACCCGATGTACTGTCCGCCCAGAATACCGAAAATGGTGAGCAAACCAACTCCAATGAAAACGATGATGGTCACTACTTTTATTAAGGAAAACCAATACTCGGATTCTCCGTAACTTTTAACCGACAATGCATTCAATAAAAAGATTAGACCTAAAAACAGTGTACTCCACACGATGCTCGGTACATCCGGAAACCAGAACTTCATAATAATAGCTGATGCAACTATTTCAACCGCAAGTGTAATAGCCCAGTTGAACCAATAGTTCCAACCGAGCGCAAAACCAAATGCCGGGTCGACAAAGCGGCTGCCATATGTTGAAAAGGACCCCGAAACCGGCATTAATGTAGCCATTTCGCCGAGACTTGTCATCAAAAAGTAGACCATGATGCCGATAGCTCCATAAGCTATTAGCGCACCACCAGGTCCAGCTGTTTGAATGGACGCCCCTGTCGCTAAAAATATCCCTGTACCGATTGACCCTCCAATAGCGATCATCATCATGTGACGTGCCTTTAGTTTTCGTTTAACATGCTCTTTACTTCCTTTTCTATTCTGAATATTCCGATTATTTATTTCGTTTTTATAGCTATTGAGTGATCCCATTCTTGTCCTCCCGACTCCCGTCTTTACTTAACATTGTGAGAAAACTACAAAACTATTTCATATTCCCTTCAAATTTATATTGAATTTGAAGGGAATACCTTGACCATAAAATAAAATTCAACTAACACTTTATAATGGAAACGGATACATTCCGCTGTTTATTTTGAAAAATCAAAGTAGTTTCGCTTCAATAAGCGTGGAGCGGCCATAAGTGTTTCATACTTCATACTTTTTTCGAGCTTTGAGCAATCAATTAAAAATAGATGATCCTCAATTTCTTTCACCGTATGATCCGTTTGATAGGTCATACCGCATTCCAAGCAATGAATGGATGGTGTATCTTGTATTTCGATCGCATTTGTTCCATCTGGAAGTTCCCAATACACTGTGTTGCTCGTTTCACTTGCTGTGTCAGATTCGCACCATTGACAAATCAAAATTATTCCTCCTTTGCTCCCACTGTTTCATATTTCCTCATTTGCGATTGGAATTTTTTCTCTTTTAACTCGTCTCGTTTGTCACGTTTATCTTTTAATGAACTATGCTCAGTATTTTCGTTATACGTTTTGCGGCGATCTAAACGTTTTAATCCTTCAGGTGTAAGGTTGAATTTTGTATCATCAATAATGGATAGAACACCATTACTTTCAAACTTTTCAAACACTTCAGGATATACCTTTTTGTAGTAATCCTCTGCACTGCCTGACTGATAATTTGTTGGTTCTGGATAAGATGTAATGACACCTTCAAAGTTACGTAATACGACTTTATTAGAACTTTGAGAAATGATATAGTTCGGCTGCAATGGAATTTTGCCTCCTCCACCCGGGGCATCAACAATAAATGTCGGAACGGCATATCCGGATGTATGACCGCGAAGTCCTTCCATAATTTCCAATCCTTTGCTGATTGGTGCACGGAAATGACCAATCCCTTCTGATAAATCACATTGGTAAATATAATATGGACGAACTCTAATTTTAACAAGGTCATGCATAAGTTGTTTCATGATCGGTACACTGTCGTTAATGCCTGCCAAAATAACAGACTGATTACCAACAGGTACACCAACATTTGCAAGCATTTCACATGCACGCTTCGATTCTTCCGTAATTTCAATAGATGTATTGAAATGTGTATTCAACCAAACTGGATGATACTTTTTCAAGATATTACAAAGATTTTCGGTAATACGCTGTGGGAATACGACTGGTGCTCTTGTACCAATACGAATAATTTCTACATGCGGAATCTCCCGTAAATTCTTTAAAATATATTCTAAAATATTGTCATTAATAAGGAGCCCGTCTCCTCCGGAAATTAGCACATCTCGAATTTCTGGGTTAGATGCGATATAATTAATCGCTGTGTCTAGCTGTTTCTTTGGTACACCCATACCGATTTGTCCAGAGAAGCGCCTTCTTGTACAATAACGGCAGTACATGGAGCATTGGTTTGTTACTAGGAACAACACGCGATCCGGATAACGATGTGTTAACCCAGGTACTGGTGAGTCTTCATCTTCGTGAAGGGGATCTTCTAAATCATATCTTGTTTTATTCAATTCCGCAGAAATCGGAACAGACTGCATTCGTACCGGACATCTTGAATCATCAGGATCCATAAGCGATGCATAATATGGCGTGATGTTTAGTGGGATTGTTTTTGTTGAGATTATAACCCCTTCTTCTTCTTCTGGTGTTAAGTTAACTACTTTCTTTAAGTCTTCTAAATTTTTGATAGTATTCGTCAACTGCCAAACCCAATCGTTCCATTGATCCTCTGTAACATCCTTCCAGAGCTCGATTTCTTTCCAATGTCTTTTTGGTTTGAATAAAGTGTTTCTCATCATAAACTCCTCCTAAAATTAGCCTATTTTTTATTGACCATTTTTGATGATTTCTCCTCTGTTTGTTACTATATTAAGAAATGAGGTATTCCATATAATAGCGATTTTCCCCTTCGCCAAATTCATCTAATCTTGTCTCTTTTATGACAAACCCTAAATTTTCATATAACTTGACGGCTGCCTTGTTTTTAGTACTGACCGTTAAGCAAACCTTACGAAACCCATCTTGCTTTAGAATCGGATAAATTTCCTGTAAAAATAATTTCCCGATTCCTTTCCCTTGCTGGTCGGAGCGAACATAAAACCCGAAAATGTAGGCTTTATGGATATCATTGTAAGCTCTCATCACTTCGCAAATCGCAATCGGCTTTGGATCATTTTGCTGCCGGTATTGAATGAGTTTCCCGTAGCGTGTAAGCGGGACAAGCGCTTGTTCATCTACTGCTCCTAATCCCGGAAACGCATCTTGCTCAAGCTCCATCATTATCTTGAGCTGATCTGGATTCAATGAAGCTGGTACTTCGACATAATAGGTTTTGTTCAATGTTTCCATTTTTCTTTCCTCCTCAGTTCCACTTCATATTGGATATCATCCAGCGGCCAAATCGGCTTAGGGATGTAACGATACATAAAAGTTGTTAAACGATTAGAGGCAACACCAGGTGCATCCACATAAATGATCCGGCCAACAATCGGCTCAAACGCTGCCCGAAAATGATTTTTAGCCTTTAACCCAAGAATTCTCTTTGTCGAAGGCTCAAGGCCAATATGACGAAACATTTCCGGATCATTTGCTGACATCGGCCTTCCAATGAGGAGGATATCCATCTTGCCAACGCGAATGTGAGCCGCCCCCTTTAAATCGACTCTTAAATGCTGATTGAACGGCCCAGAATTGTGAAATACACCGTCTGATAGAGCCACTACCGTTGCTTCGACCTGTACGGACTCCCCAAATTCAGGCGATACTTTACCTCCTAGGGACAACATTACCTTATTTCCGGCTCCCTTCTTGTGGCAAGCCTCAATGGATTCTGGATCGTAGAGTCCTCCAAAAAGCGTGTCGGGAATGTTCATCTTGACCATCTCCCGAAGCAGCTCTGTTGTATCGCCGCTCCCGCAGCTTAGAGGATTATCCGCAATGTCCGCCAGCACGACTGGTTTATCATCTTCAATCGACATCGCCAAATGAATCCCTTCTTTTACACCGGGCAAATCCATGATAAATTCTTCTCTTACACTCCAGAACAAGGAAGCCATCTTTTGGGCAGTCTCTTTTCCTTTTTGCGGATCGAGCGAAACAACAAGTACACTTGCACCGACCATCGGAATATCCGAGTAAGGAAAGCCACCAAATACGGACACATTATGAATTCCTTCTTCCTCTTCGGCTTGTTTCGCCCACTCTATCATTTTGTGCATCGGCCCTACTGCCGTTCTCATATTGATAGAGGGCGGCATCATCGGCAATTTTTCAAAGGATGCGTAATAAGTGACCTCTTCTTTTAATTGCTTTAATAAAGCGATTGCCGCATTCATACCTTGTTCATACATATCAATATGGGGGTATGTTTTAAATCCAAAATGAAGCGGTGTGTAATCAATCATTTTTCCACTTAAATTGGCGTGCATGTCCAGTGTTGTCGCAATCGGGACATTCGGTCCGATAAGCCCGCGAATTTTTCCCAGTAAATACTCTTCGGGATCAAGGAGGTGCTCCACGACCATCGCTCCATGCAATGCAAGCAATAATCCGTCCAGCCGTCCAGCCTCACGAATTGACTGGAGCATTTGCTCTTCGATGATGGAATACGCTTCTGTTGATACTACGCCCGATGGGACCGCTGCCGCACAAAGCAGCGGTACGATTTCTACATCCCTTTCTTGTTTCAATACATCCAAAAACCCGCCCACTTCCGTTTTGGTACCCATATAGGCATCATAAATTTCATCGCCGATAAAGTAGCCTTCATTACGAAACTGTTCGATTTCAGTTTTCATCGGGCTGAAACTGTGGGACTCATGGTAAAAGAA
This sequence comes from Robertmurraya mesotrionivorans, assembly GCF_050971805.1. Lineage (NCBI taxonomy): Bacteria > Bacillati > Bacillota > Bacilli > Caryophanales > Bacillaceae > Robertmurraya > Robertmurraya mesotrionivorans. The sequence goes on from NZ_JBPCCH010000002.1 coordinate 306,713, forward strand.
TGCAATACCGATACGATATTTTTTCATGTGCTCCCCCTTCGTAATAGACCGTATTGTATAAACTTTGATATGCTGCAAATAAATGGGATAGGCTGACCGCCTATTGAGTTTTCATAGAACTTTTGACATACCTATTAGACATTGGCGTTCATCAATAGTTCGTATAGATGGACTTCCACTCTGTCATGACATCGAATGCATGATGGGAAACTTCACGGTGACCATTTCCGGACATTTTCATTCCCCCAAACGCCACACCCATCTCAGCATTAGACGTTCCGTTATTAATATAGACAAGTCCGCTTACCGCTTCCTTTGCAGCACGGTTCGCATAATGAAGGCTCTCTGTATAAATAGAAGTAGATAGCCCATAAATCGTTCCGTTATTTACCTCCATGGCTTCCTCATATGAATCAACTTCAATGATGGCAAGAACCGGACCAAATATTTCTTCCTGCGCGATCGTATCTTTCGGTTTCACATTCTCAATGATTGTCGGCTCATAATAATAGCCACCCAATTCTTTCACACGCTGCCCACCTGACACCATTTTTCCGCCTTCTTCAATCGCTGTTTTTACATATTTCTCGACGGTATGAAGCTGGTCTTCATTTACGAGAGGGCCCACTTGTATCCCTTCTTCAAGTCCATTTCCTATTTTCATAGACTGTGTTAGGTCTACTACTTTTTGTACGAGCAGTTCCTTTACTGGGTGTTCGACAATTACTCGGCTTGCGGCTGTACAGCGCTGACCAGTTGTCGTAAAAGCTGATTTTACGATTCCGTCTGCTGCTTTGTCCAAGTCCGCATCCTTCAAGACGATCACTGCATTTTTCCCACCCAATTCCAATGAAATACGTTTCAACGTTTTACTGCCCATTTCAGCCAGCTTTTGTCCGACTTCTGTTGAGCCCGTAAATGAAATAACTTTAACATCTGAATGCTCTGCGAGTGTTTGACCGACTGTTCTTCCTGAACCGGTAATTAAGTTCACAACCCCTGCTGGCAACCCGACTTCATCTAACACTTCGACAAAAATCTTTGCCGATAGCGCAACCTCTGAAGCAGGCTTCCATACGACGGAATTACCAGCAATCAGGGCTGAAAAGATTTTGTAGGAAGCAAGTGCAACTGGGAAGTTCCAGGGGGTAATGCACGTCACAACACCGAGAGGTTCACGGACCATTCTTACGTTCCGGTCTGGGAAGCCCGCAGGGACCGTTTCGCCAAAGAGGCGTCGTCCCTCGCCTGCCATATATTGAGCAGTCGCAATGACCACTCCAACTTCGCCTAAAGACTCAGTCAGCACTTTTCCCATCTCCATTGTCATGACACTAGCAAGTTCCTGTTTTCGTATTTCAAACAATTGGGCAGCTTTCGTTAAATAAGCCGCTCGTTCTGGAATGGGGATGTTCTTCCATTGTAAATACGCTTCATTCGCTTTTGTAACAGCCTCATCCACTTGCTCCTTTGTGGCGGCCGCACATATGCCGACAAGTTCTCCCGTTGCCGGATTTAAGCTTTCAAAGTAGGACTGATCGGGGGCACTTACCCATTTTCCATTTATATAAAGATCTCCCTGAAGAATATCTGTTTTGATTTGACTAGACATAAACCTGACCTCCTTTTTCGTGGTATTCCAAGGAACCTGAAAATTAGTTTCCTGAAATGGTTTCTGTTATCACATCTTCTAAAATCGATAATCCGCTATCAAGCACATCTTCTTGAATATTAAGAGGCAGCATTAATCGGATCGTTTGCCCTATTACACCGCAGTTCATAATGAGTAAGCCATTTTCCAGAGCTTTCGATTTGATTTTCGGTACAAACAAAGCAGCAGATTGCGAATCGAATTCAATACCGATCATCATGCCGACTCCTCGGACTTCAACAATGCCCGGTAAATGTCCTAGCGAGTTATGAAGTCTGCCGACAATCTTGGCACCGAGTTTAGCACTTCGTTCTACTAACTTCTCTTCCTCAATGACCTCAATGTTTGCCAATGCCGCAGCACAAGAAACTGGATTTCCTCCAAATGTCGAACCATGACCGGCTGTCGGCCATTTTTCATGAAGCTCACGACTTGCAACAATCGCGCCAAGAGGCATGCCGCCTGAAAGGGCTTTTGCCAGTACTAAAATATCAGGAGTCACATTCGCATGCTCTGCCGCGAACATTTTGCCTGTACGGCCAAATCCTGTTTGTACTTCGTCAAAGATAAGCAAAATGCCGTGTTCCTCTGAAATCTTTCTTAATTCCTGCAAAAAGCTTGGCGGTGCAGGATAATAGCCGCCTTCACCCATTACAGGTTCAATGATGATGGCCGCTACACGTGAAGGATCGACGCGTAAATCGAACAATTTTTGTAGCTGATTCAAGCAATACTCTTCAGCTTCTTCTTCCCTAATGTTTTTCAGCTGGCTGGGATACGGATATGGAACGTGATATACCTCGCCTAAAATCGGTTCATAATATCGACGGTATTTAGAGCTTGATGCCGTAATGGCTGTTGCTCCTAATGTACGGCCATGAAACGATCCTTCAAAAGCAATGATGGCGGGTCTGCCTGTGGCCGCCTTTGCTAGTTTAATAGCACCGTCAATAGCTTCAGCTCCCGAATTTGAGAAAAAGACAGTGTCTAGATTTCCTGGCGTGATATTTGCAAGCTTTTCCGCCAAATTCGCTGCCGTTTCATAATAACCATAGTTCAATCCAAGATGAATCAATGCTTCAGCTTGCTTTTTAATGGCCTCAACCATTTTTCTGTTTGTATGCCCGACTGCGTTGACAGCTACTCCTGAAACGAAATCGATATACTCTTTACCATCTGTCGTCCAAAATTTGGCGCCATGCGCTTTTTCAATGACAAGCTCCGTTACCCTTGTCATAACCGGTGATAAATGTTTTTGTGCTTTTTCTTTAATCTCATCTGTTTTATTTTGCAATTTCATAAATCTCATCCTTTCTTAATTGATCTTTGAATATCATGAATGCTTCATCTAAAATTCTCACAATCTCATCAATTTCTGTTCTGGTAACATTTAAAGGAGGGCTGATGATGAGGTGCTCTCCCTTTGTACCGTCAACTGCACCGGATCCGGGATAAAAAACCGCACCGAGTTCCATCGCAATACCATTCAATCTTTCAGCAGCTTTTTCAGACGGTTCGAACAGCTGATCCTGCCTAGAATCCTTCACAAGCTCCATACCGATCAAAAGCCCTCTGCCTCGAACATCAGAAATATAAGAATGTTTTTGCTTCAGCTTCATAAGACATTTGACAAGGTAGGGACCTTGTTTTTTGACGTTTTCCAGCACCATATCTCGCTCATATACGTCTAATGCAGCAATACCGGCTGCAACAGACACAGGATGCCCACTATATGTGTAACCGTGAATGAATTTCCCGTCGCTGTTTTGAATGAGCCCATCGATTAACCGATCATGAACGATCATTCCGGCGAGCGGAGCATATCCCGCTGAAACCCCTTTTCCGAATGTGATTATATCAGGCTCAATTCCAATCTGTTCTGCCGCGAAGTTGGTACCAGTACGGCCGAATCCAGTCATCACTTCATCGATAATTAGGACGATTTCGTAACGATCACACAGCTCTCGAACTTTCTCAAAATACCCCGGCGGCGGTGGAACAGCACCTTGCTGGCTTCCGACAATCGGTTCGGCAATAAATGCCGACACGTTCTCAGGACCAAGCTCTAAAATAGTTCTTTCAATATCCGCTACACACGTCCAGTTTTGGTTAGAGAGACAATCATCTTTTTGGCGATCGTATGGACATCGGTGGCAGTACGGCGAATAAACATGGGCATAGTTTAAAAGATTAGGAGTGTATGCATGTCTTCTTTTAACGTCTCCTCCTGCGGATAAAGAACCGATGGTGTTACCGTGATACGACTGCCATCGCCCGATGACAATGTGCTTTTGAGGTCTGCCGCCATCCCTATGATATTGCCTCGCCAACTTCAAAGCACTTTCATTTGCTTCTGAGCCACCGGTTGTAAAATACACTTTATTTAAATGGTCTGGAGCCATTTTGCCGATTGTTTCTGCCAGTTCATGCAACGCTTTTGTCTCGAAGCGCATGGTATGAACGAAAGCTGCTTTTTTTGCTTGTTCTGCCATTGCCTCTCCTATAGAAGTAATTCCATGTCCCAAGTTGGCTGCAACCGCTCCCGAGCAAGCATCCAAATATTTTTTCCCGTTCTCATCTATGAGATAGACTCCTACACCGTGAGTAATAATCGGGTACTCCTTTTTTAAATCACGATGAAACACGAAGTCTTTTTTTACTCCATCCATCTTTCCACCACCATTGCCAATCCTAATCCCCCCGCTACACAAATCGTCGCAAGGCCGTATTGCCGCTTTTGTTTTTCAAGCTCATGACATAATGTGGTGACGATTCTTGCACCGGAGCACCCAAGTGGATGACCTAAGGCAATCGCCCCTCCGTTAACATTCACGTTATTCCCATTCAGACCCCATTCTTTTAAACAAGCAATACTTTGAGCAGCGAATGCTTCATTTAATTCAATCAAATCGATATCTTCTAAGCGAAGACCTGCCTTTTTTAACGCGATTTGTGATGCAGGAACCGGACCGATTCCCATTTCTTTTGGTGATACACCCGTTGCAGCAAAGGAACGAATCCTTGCCATCGGGACCACTCCAAGTTGTTTCGCTTTTTCTTCCGACATCAACAACAGCATCGAGGCTCCATCATTTCTGCCGGATGAGTTTCCGGCTGTTACCGTACCATCCTTTTGAAACACAGAACTTAATGCTCCTAACTTTTCAATGTCCGTTAATCTTGGGTACTCATCTATCGCAAAATGTCTGATCCCCTTTTTTCCTTCCTTTACCGGAACAGGAATGATTTCTTCCTCAAAATGGCCCATTTCAATGGCACGTTTCGCTTTCTGCTGACTCGTGAAGGAAAATTCGTCTTGTTCACGTCGGCTAATGTTATATTTTTCAGCCAGCCACTCAGCTGTTTGCCCCATCGTGAAACGCCCATATATCTCCTCCGGCTGGGATTTTGGCTGACTCTCCGTATTTGAATCATACAGCGTCATATTTCCCATCTTAAGACCAAATCGAATATCAACCGTATAATGAGGGGCTTGTGACATGCTTTCGACACCACCGGCTAAAACGACGTTCGCCTGACCAGTCAAAATGGACATGGCCCCATTAATGACGGCCTGCAAACCCGAACCGCACTGACGATGGACTGTGTAAGCAGGAATCGATTCTGGAAAATGGGCCTGTAATGCCGCGACTCTTGCAATATTCGGAGCATGCGCACTCTGCTTTGTTTGGCCGACGATGACTTCATCGACAATATTGCTACCGTAACCAGAAGCGGAGAGGTTATTTTTCATGATGAGAGATACGAGCTCTTCCGGGCGCGTATCAGCCAGTGATCCGCCTAGGTTTCCGATAGGTGTTCGAAATGCATTTACGATTACAACCACTGTGCAGTCACCTCTTTGCCAATATTGAAAGATTCTGCAATACGGAACGGGGCGTCCGTTTTCTGTTGAACTTCTTCAAGGGAAACTCCAGGGGACAGCTCAATAAGATGAAGTCCATCTTCCTTTACAGCGAATACCGCCAAATCGGTAATAATTAAATCCACTTTTCGTTCCGATGTGATCGGATAGGTTAATTCCTTAACGATTTTTGACTCTCCCTGATTAGACGTATGCAGCGTTGTTACGATTATCTTTTTGGAGCCTTCCAATAAATCCATCGCGCCGCCTACACCAAGAACACTTTTTCCTGGTACGGCCCAGTTGGCGATCCGCCCCATTGCATCGATTTGCAGTACACCTAGAATCGAAACGCTTACATGTCCTCCGCGAATCATCGCAAAAGAGGATGCGCTATCAAAAAAGGATGACCCTTCCAAAACGGTGACAGGCAGTTTCCCTGCATTAACAAGATTTTGGTCAATATGCTCTGGATCAGGGCTAGGACCTACTCCAAGGATGCCGTTTTCCGAGTGTAAAAAAACTTGAACATCTGATGGAATGTAATCAGCCACCAGTGTTGGAATCCCTATACCTAAATTGACGATATCTCCATGCTTTAATTCCTTCGCCGCTCTTGCAGCAATGTATTGTTTCACGTTCAAGCTAGTTCCCGCCCTTCACAACGATAAAATCAACGTATAAATGAGGGGTTACAATTTCTTCAGAAGAAATTTGGCCTACCTCCACAATCTCATCCACCTCTGCAATAACCACATCGGCAGCTGTTGCCATCATCGGATTGAAGTTTCTTGCCGATTGGTTGTATATGAGATTTCCTAATTGATCCGCTTTTTTCGCTTTAATTAAAGCAACATTCGCTTTAAGTGGCTCTTGGAACACATATTTTTTACCGTTAAGGGTACGCTCTTCTTTGTTTTCGGCGATTTTTGTTCCTACGCTGACTGGTGTATAAAATCCTCCTAGTCCCGCACCACCCGCTCGAATAGCTTCAGACATCGTTCCTTGAGGGAGAAGCTCCACTTCCATCTCCTTATCCTGATAGGCTTTAACCACCTCCGGGTTGCTTGTAAAATAAGAACCTATCGCTTTTTTTACTTGTTTTTGCCGTACTAAAACTCCAAGACCTCTACCTGGTTCACCAAGGTTATTACTAATAATCTCTAAGTCTTTCACTTCCGACTGTGCCAAAGCGGCTATTAAACTAAGCGGACTTCCTACAAGTCCAAATCCACCTACCATAATTCGGGAGCCGTTTTTAACCTTTTTTACAGCTTCTTCACATGTAATCAACTTGCTCATCTTTTTCCCCTTCCTCCCTTCGACTTTTGTGGGTTTAACATTTGGGAAATATAAAAAACCGAGCCAACATAAATCCTCTATAAAGAATGTCGTTACAACGAACATTCCTTACACAGAGTTCATGTCTGCCCGGTTTTAATAAGACCATGGGAAGAGGTCATCTTCCCACTTTATTATAACCAAACGTTATATATTCATTTGCTTCACGTTATCCCAGTAACGTTGAACTGCAGCTTGAAGAGCCACAATGATCGCTTGCTGGGATGGAGCAAAATAAAAGCCTTGAATTCGTTTAATCAGGTGCTCAACACCGTCTTGAAGACAGTAGCCTATCAGCAGTTTTTGAAAATAATTTTTCGTTAGTTCTGTTACGAATGTGAATTCAGCTCCGACGATCTTATGATCTTTAAGATCCACTTCTAGTACAATTCCTGCATGCTTATACATTTCATACATGGAAGTTCCCTGTGGAGCTTTTGCATATCCTGTAACAATCACTGTTTCCAGTGTTTGCATGCCCTAAACCACCTTTCAAAAACCAACGGATCATTTTCTTTTTCTAACACGAGTATATAAGTCAGAAAAATGAATGTCAATGCAAATATTTTAAATTTTCAAAAATGTAAAAGCGTTTTCATTAATAAGTAATTGGACATAGTATGTCATGCTAGTATCCAACCTTAAGCATAGAAAACTCCCTTACCAACCACGATCCTGCATACGTGCTTCAGGAGACAGAGTTGAAATTTCAATACCTTTCATTGCAACTCCAAGATTTTTTGAAATCTCTGCAATTAGTTTATAATCCTGGTAGTGGGTGGTTGCTTCAACGATTGCTCTAGCGAATTTTGCTGGGTTATCAGATTTGAAGATTCCTGAACCAACAAATACTCCATCGGCACCTAATTGCATCATAAGTGCAGCATCAGTAGGCGTTGCTACTCCACCAGCTGCAAAGTTTACGACAGGTAGTCGTCCAAGACGCTTAATTTCTAGAAGAAGTTCATATGGAGCTCCAAGTAGCTTAGCCTCTGTCATCAATTCATCTTCACTCATTGTAGCGACTTTACGTACTTGTGCATTCACCTTACGGATATGACGAACAGCTTCTACAATATTACCAGTTCCCGGCTCTCCTTTTGTACGAAGCATGGATGCACCTTCACCTATACGGCGTGCTGCTTCGCCAAGATCTCGGCAACCACAAACAAAAGGAACCGTGTAAGCATTTTTATTAAGATGGTATTCTTCATCTGCTGGTGTTAAAACTTCACTCTCATCAATATAATCAACGCCCATTGCTTCAAGAACTCGGGCTTCTACGATATGTCCGATACGTGCTTTTGCCATAACTGGAATGGAAACCGCATTCATAACTTCTTCAGTAATACGTGGATCTGCCATTCTTGCTACTCCGCCAGCTGCACGGATATCAGAAGGAACGCGCTCTAATGCCATTACGGCTACCGCTCCTGCTTCCTCTGCTATTTTTGCTTGCTCAGCATTCACAACATCCATAATGACGCCGCCCTTTTGCATTTCAGCCATGCCTCTTTTTACACGATCCGTACCTGTTTTCATTGTTAAGCCCCTCCTTAAAAGTATACGCTTTCATTTCTCTCCAAAAAATAGTAATAAAATTTACAAAACGAAAGCCTTCACATTTGGAAGATAACCGTTAAAGGTAACTTTACAGACATTTTGAAATTTTTACTATTTAACATATAGACATGCAATTTCTGTGCCAATATTAAAAACGCTTATTTGTGAACTTTTTGCGAACAAATTATGCCAAATTTTTTGGCACTAACCTTATTTTTTTCTGCACTTAACTGCAAAAAATCTTTCTAATTCGGTGGACACATTTAATAGATAAAATGAAGAGGCTCCAGTTCTACTAGTTATGCCATGCCCTATCAATCAACTCTAGCTGCCAGTCTCTGGATTTATGTTCCTAGCTGTTTAGCAGCAGTTTTTCTTGTTCAGTACTAGGATAATTTATCAAAAAACGCGAACACCCGTATAAAGGTGTTCGCTTACATCTTATCCCCAGATCTCTTTAGAAATATCTACAATATATTTCAACTTCGCCCATTGCTCTTCCTCAGTTAAAATATTTCCGTGATGCGTAGAAGCAAATCCGCATTGAGGACTGATACATAATTGCTCAAGTGGCACATATTTTGATGCCTCTTCGACACGCGCTTTAATATTTTCCTTATCTTCTAATTCCCCATGTTTTGATGTGAATACACCTAATACGACCTGTGGTCCACCATTTTGTATGTATTCCAATGGACCGAAATCACCAGAACGATCGTCATCATATTCTAAGAAAAATCCATTGACTTTTTCTTTGGCAAATAGTGTTGGAGCAATTTTCGCGTAACTACCTTCAAATGCCCATTTAGACCGGTAGTTCCCACGGCAAAGGTGAGTGGTTACAATGAGATCTTCCGGTTTATCTTCCAATACTCCATTTATCACACGAAGAGCTAAATCAATTAATTCTTCACGGGAATACCCACTATCATTAAATGGAATGTTCGGTGCATTTAGACCAGCAATGTATACATCATCTAGTTGTAAGTAACGGCAGCCTGCCTCATAAAACGCTTTGATGGCGTCACGGTAGGCTTGAATAATATCATTTGTATATTCTTCAAGGTCTGGATAAATGTCTAGATTCCGAATACCCGCATTAAATAATTGGTTTGGACTTGGGATTGTTTGTTTGGCTACCGCACGGTCCCCAACGATTTCTTTAAATTCGATAAATTCTTTGATATGTGGGTGATCTTGGTTAAATGAGATTTTCCCGGTCACACGCACATCGTATCTTTCCGTTTCCTCCCCTTTAAAGGCAAAACCATGATCTGGAACGTAGCCCTCAACTCCATGTAAATGTTCGAGAAAATCGGTATGCCAAAATCTACGACGAAATTCACCATCAGTCACAGCTTGTAGTCCGACTTCGATTTGCTTGTCAACGATGTTTTTAATTTCTTTCGTTTCAATCGCGTGTAGTTCTTGTGCAGTAAGATGCCCTGCTTGGAAATCCCTTCTTGCCTGATGTATTCTCTCTGGTCGTAATAAACTACCTACATGATCTGCTCGAAATGGTGCTTTAACTAGTGTTTTTGTCATAATCGATCTCCCTCTTTCTTTTAAATACTCTTACTCTTCTGATCTAAGGTAAGTGTAGCATAGGAAAATCATTATAACGTAACACTATATTTCTATCTCTTGTTATAACTTTTAGCTATAACTGACGTGATTTTTTAATGGGGTTTGTTGTAAATGATCGTTTAGTTCACTATTTCTGCTAATTTCTGGAAATCACATGTACGCTAGGACAAACAATAATACCTATTGTTTTACTACCCTCGGTACAAACTAAATTTTGAAGTTTTCTTCAAATAGATAAATAGGTCTGTAATCCATTTTGAAATAAGAGCGACAACAGCATATCCTACAAACAGAATAAAGAAATTTTCTTTCTTACCAAAATGGAATAGACCAATTCCCACCAAAAGTGGTTTTAATATAAACGCTAAAGTAAGGCATAGGGCTGTTCCTCATATGTAATAATTTTTCCCTGTATTTAATGTATACTGATAAAACATCATGTAGATTACTGGTACTAATGAAGCATCAAATGTCAAACTTGCTGGAATGAAAGGGTGAAGTTTATATGGATATATCCATTGCCCATAATTCGTTCCTATTAAATCCGTATAGGTAAAAAATACATGGACGCTATATCCATAAAATCCAATCTGAAATATTTTTCTTCGGTCAATAAATAAGATGACTAAGATCAAAGGGATGATAAACAAAGCGAGGACAACCCAAAATTGCCATGTAACAAAATGAGAATAAGTCTCCCAATATTCTATCCATCTAGTGTTTTGTTTTATCTCGGCTTTCATGATTTTATCAAGCAAATCTAATTGTTCACTTTTCACCAATGCACCGTCCTTTTTAATTATTATTTTGAATAGCACTAGATTTATACTCTATCTAGGAGGGAAGTATAAATATATCTAATTAGACCTCCTTTTGTACAAAATTAAATTCATCCACAAGCTTTAGATATCCTTTTCTTACATCACAGGAATGCTGCCACTTTAGTCCAAAAAAAAGGCTGCATTAAGCAGCCGTAAGTACAAATAGATCAAACGTATTCTTCTAAACAATGCTCTTCAATTAGGTCTATATTTCTTTTACTTTCAATGTAGTTAATTATATGTTCTCTGATGTTTGGATACAAAATAACATTCTTTAAATCAGTTAGCTTAACCCATCTTACACCAGTCTGATTTGGGTCAGGGGTAATCGGAAATCTCGGACTTGAACCTTCTTTTATTTTACATTCAAACATTAGGCCTACTGAGTGCGTTTCTCCATACCTATTAGAGTTGAGGTGTGGTGCATACTCATAAACAAATGCTAATGGACCAACTTCTACATCAATTGACGCTTCTTCCTGTGCTTCTCTTCGAACAGCCTCCATAATCGTTTCGTTCGGTTCAACTCCACCTGCTGGTAAATTATAGTGCAGACCGTTTTCGTCATTAAATTCAATTAAGAGAACCGAACCATCTTGTATTATTACTGCACCTGCTCTAACTCTAATGTGATAAGACAATATTACTCTCCCACCTTTCACAGATCTTCATAATTTCTTCAACAAACCTTCAATATTCAAAAAGGCATTCCCTTCTTAAAGGATTGCCCGATAGTTTTTAAAATTCACTAATATCAATCATTACACTCTTCAATAGGTCAATAGACTTTATCGGTTCTTCATCAAGCTCTAAACTGTGATTTCCCCCATTAACTACTTTTAATAAAAGATTAGGATTATTTTTTAATCTTTCAAAGCGTTCCACAATGAAACAACTATCTTTATCTCCAATAATACAAAGTCCCTTATGATCACTATTTTCATTATGAATCACCATATTCTCACCTACTCAAATAATTGATTTAAACTACTTTCATCTTCTAAGTATTTTTGTGTTAGGTCTATTAGCATATCGTCGTTTTGGATTTCACTAAATTTTATTCCAGACGCTTCCTGTAGATCTTCTTTGGTAATGGTATATTCGCGACTATCAAAAATAAACGTTATCCAATCCACATTCTGAACTAATGTAAATAAATATATGGAATTGTAAATCGCTGTTTCTTTGTGCTTTTGTTCTGTATCTAACCATTGATATTTCAATATTACTCCATATGGTTCTTCATTTGTTTTAAGTTCAAAACCTCTTAAGTGTTCTCCCCCCTGTAATTGATTAACGATGTTTCCTACTGCGCTGTTATCACCTACATACGAACCTTTGAAATTAAATATATCATTATTTGTTTTATTTGAATTACATCCACTTAAGAAAAGCACTATCAGTAATGAAAAGATAAAGTATTTAATCATTTGCTTATGTCTCAATTTGTATCCACCTCTTATCAATTTGTAGATTACCGGTAAGAACGTTCATTACAGGAATGCTGCTCCTACTGTTTAATAGTAAATTCTAACATAAAAAGGCATCGATCCTTCTTCCCTGGAAGTAAAGGTTAGATTCGAAACGTACAGACAAATAAGAACGGACGGAGGAATAAAAGCTCCTATGAAATTTAAAAGTTGCAACACTTCCAACTATCGATCTAAAAAAAAACGAACTTGTTAACAACAAGCTCGTTTATACTTCAATTTCTTTAGTTCTTTTTCCCACCAAATAATAAGCTAAATAACCAACCCAATTGAAAAAGGCAAATACAAGAATCCAACCGATATTTATTCTTTTTTTATGGTAAGCATTGATCGTTGCCCAAATGGTAAACAAAGTCCAATACGTTGCCATTCCAGCAAACAATATAATAGTCAACAAACTACTAATATGTCTTGTTTCCATATTGACATACCATTCCGAATCTCCGTTTCCATAAGGAAAAAAATTAGCTTGAAGCCAATTAGGATTCCACACTTTTTGTTCATATCTGTATTCTGGCTTCGCATCTCTTACAAAATCAAATACCAAATTGGGGTTATCAACATTGCTTATATTATACATTTCAACCTTCGAGATTTGGTCAGTACCTTTTATTAAACGATTTATTTCTATTTTCATTTCTTCGGAAATATGATTTCTATTATGTAAAATATCTAAAATCTGTGTGGCTACAATAGAGTTTTCATTAGCATTTTCTTCTTCAATTGACCATACAACCCCAAATGCAGTTGCAGTGAATAATAGTACAACTATTGCAAGATAAAGTACCCATTTAGCAAATGTTCTTTGTGCCTGAAACAGTTGGGATACAACCGAACGCATCTCTTGTTCTCCACCGAAACGCTCAATGGCAAGTTCAATCGCTTGTTGTTCCGATTTTCCTTGTGATTTCAATTCGTGTACAGCTTCCAAAAGGTGACTCTTCATTTCTGCTTTTAATTCCTGAATTTCGTTTCTGTTTCCACCAACATTTTGATAAACCGAATTTACAAATGCTTCTATCTGTTTCATATTTAATCTCCCCCTTCTACAAATGAATCAATGATTTTTTTAACAAAGCGCCATTCCGAACGCTTTTCTTCAAAGCCCTCCATTCCTAAAGGCAACAATTTATAATATTTTCTTCTTCCCCCTGGCCCTTGTTCATCACCCCAGTATGAAGAAATCCACTTGTTTTTTTCTAATCGTTTTAATGATAAGTACAGTGTACCTTCTTTTAATTCAAATTGTTCTTCGCTTTTTTCACGAACAAATTTCGCTAACTCATATCCGTACATGTCCCTTTTATGTAAAAGTGACAAGATCAACGTATCAATATGACCTTTTAGCACTTCTTTATTCACTTCCAAATTTGTCCACCTCTCTTATAATATTTATATAACACATTACTCTATAATACAAGGTATTACTTAAAAAAATATATAGTTTCTTCTTTGACTATACTACCTTTTTGGTCAATAGAAAAACATCCCTTATAAAGGAATGTCCTCTTTAACTTAGTACAATAATGTACAATTTATATTTGGTAATCAAAAATCGATTGGCTTGTATAAACCATCGATACTAATAAATGAACTAACATCATACATACAAATTGGATGATCATTAAGTTCGTTCATAGGCTTTTGGAGGTGATTCAAACCATCCTTTTTCGATTAGGATATTCGCCCCATCATCAACAAATAATCCAATATTAATAAGTGTCCTTGCGTATAAAGCAGAAATATCCCTTCTACCATTTACCGAAAGTGAATTCCCAAACGCTCTTATCTTCATGGAAAACATGTTCACTTTATGAAACAACATGATTTTATCTGAAAAAGGTGGATAGGTAGACGTTGTAACTAAATGGTCTATAAATGAAGGCGTTGGTAGGTTTTCGATATGAAGTTTTTCTATATATTGCTTTACGGACTTATCTGTCATATCTAAACCTCTTTTAAACAATGCCTTTATCTTTTCATCTTTTACTGTCTGATAAAATCCCAATAATAAGGCCTTACTCGTAATGTTATTCTCAATATTATCGTAAAGATGAGTAATTTCTAATGCATGCAACGATCGAACATCTCCCAAAAAACCATTTAGGTAATTTTCATTTCTAATATAACCCGACCCTTCAGGTGTAGGAATAATGGGAGGTTTTGCAATTAATTTCTTTTCCATCAAAACATTATTTATCTGTCCCAAAAAGATCGTTGTGCATTGATTGCAATATACAAAAAATGCTCTTATATCTTCCCTCATAGCTAATGGGATGGCTACAGCGTAAATACTAAGCCCTGCTTTAGCAGCATACTTCAAATAATGAACATAAAATGTATCATCAAACAAGCGTGGGGCACCGACATTTACATCATCTTTAGTGAATCCTATAGGTATGGGGAAATTATCTTTGTTAAAAAATACTTCTATCTTCTGTATAAAATCTTGACATAAAGCTATACCATTTTCCAATAGTGTCTTAGTATATTCCTCTTCACAATGGTGAATAAAATATCTGAGAATTTGAATAGACATGCTACTTCCAGTATAAGTAGCCCAAAGTTTCCCCATTTCTACGGAGCTTAAAGGTTGAGTTTCATCCAACTCATCTGTACTTAAATTGATTGGTTTTATAATATCCATTGGGTTTAGTTCCATAAACAATCCCCTTAATACACGTTTTTGTTTAGGATGTGCATTAAAATTTACTTTTATACTATTACTTGCTAGTTAGAAGAATAGGGCAAATGAGAATGACGGGGTATTTTTTATTAAGGCTAAAGACATAGCCACCAACTATCTCCGTCTTACCTCAGGAGTTAGATTTTCTTATATTTACGTTAAAAAAATAGCAACCGTTAACGAAGAGGCAAAGTCAACCTATTTAAAATACCTTTTAAAACCAGTCCAGTAAGAACTCCTGGAATCACACACAACATGGGGAACCATACGGGACCAAGGTTCACTCCAAATAATTTTACTTTAGCAGAAAGCATAAGACCTACTGTGACAAAGTATGCAGAAAAAGCAAATGGGAGGAAAGAATATTTCTCTGTCCCACCACCTGCACATTTATAAGCATCCCACATAGCAAAAAAATAGACACATGGATAAAACATAAGCCAGCCATACTCAGTATACTCAAATGCTCTTTCTATTTCTCCATTAAAACTAAAGTAGATTAGTTCATTGAAATTCCCTTGGACATTTATCATAACTTCTAAGATTATAAATACGATTCCTTTAACATAATGACCATTTAATAGCTGACCAAATCCAGGGAGTGCAATACTCCAGATTAATTTTTCAATCGGATTCACATCTTTCTATCCCTTTAATCGTTCTAGTTAATCCATTCTAAGTTACCAAAGAATGATATTCCTTCAGTCGTTCTTCTTTTATTTTCTCCTGAATAAGCTGTTTTTATTTATAACGAACAATTGCTACATGGATAAAAACGAAACCTTATGTAAAATAAACAAAAAGCATCCCTTTTTAAAGGAATGCCCTATTCTTTAAGTGCATTTATGGTTGGTATTTAGGAAACCCTTTTTGAATTCTACCTTGTTTTGGCTGAGCGAATTTATTGCTTGGGTCCAGTTAGATGTGCCTCGAATAAATCTATAATCTCCAAAAATCTTTCAGCTTCTCTAAATGTATGATCAGCGAGAAGTGGATGAATATTACTCTTAATACGGCAGGCCTCTATTAAGTCTCTTGCTGTTTTCTTAAAATCTCTTAATGAAGTGACGGAAACTTTGTTTTGATCTAAGAATTGATCCAAAATAGGAACTGTTTCAGACTGTGGGCGCATAGAGTCTAAATCAACTGCCTGGAATACCAATTGATCAAAATCATGGCTAAACTCATTAGCTTGTTCTACTAGTTTTCTTTCGGAAGGATCTAAAAGATGTCCGATAAATTTGGCATGGTCAGCCATTATTTTCAAAAAGAATAGATTTTCTTGGATAATCGTATCAGGTTGGGGGGCAAGTTTTCCTTGGTTAAGTTCTTTAAGTCTGTTTGCAAAATAAGCAGCTTCTCTACTCACATGGTCCACCAATAATGGAAAGTTATTTGTCCTTATTTCACAGCGTAAAGTTAACCCTAATACTTTTCTCTTGTAACTCCAAATGGCAACTGCTGCCTGATAAACCTCATTGTTAAAAGCTTGAATTTGACGTACATCCGTGTTTACAGTAAACCTTGCCAACTTTTCCTCAATTCGTTCAAAAAGAGTAATAAATTGTTGAGCTTCTGCTATCAATTGTTGCTGTTCATAAGTAAATCCCAGACTTAAAAACAAAGCATGTTCCTTCATGATCCTTGACCAAAACTGTATTTCGTCCAACGACCTAACCACAATTGGATTCGCCACTGTACCCACCCCTTATACAGACTTCACCCAATAATATGTTTGTGTATTTGTCCTTATTCTAGTTAGTAAAACTCACTACTTGTACTATTTTCCCTTACATGATAATTTAAAAATCGAGTAGAAGGGAGCCTTTCTACCATGCGGTTTACCATTTTCTATCTTGTGTATCATACCTTCCTCCATGTATCCACCTTAAAGAAACCTGATTTGCATGAGCATTCAGACAAACAGCGGAGTATAAAGCTTTTTTTATGTCTAATACATATAAAAAAAAGAGCTGCCAAAACAGCTCAAATGAAGGATTACTTTTTCATTACTGGTATCCAAATTTCGCTTTTCACTGATGGTGAAGTTAAATCTCTACTTTTAATCGACAAGATTTCGGGTCCTTCTGTTAACTGATAGTTGGAAGATGGAAACCATTCAGAATAGATTCTTCCCCAAGTTTCCTGTAGCGTACTAGGAAAGGCACCTGTTGATTCAAATATCGCCCAGGTTAATGCAGGAATCTCAAGTTTTGAATAGTTTTCAGGGCATTCTTGTGTTGTTGCCACTCCGATATACTGATCAAGCTCTCCTTTTTCTTCCATACGTCCTTCTGAAAAGTTTATAGATGCTTGAATCATCCCTTTTGGTTCAACGTTAGAGAGTTTTTTTAATTGAACTATTTTCTCCATTGACAAGGACTTCCACATCTGTGTGATTTCTGGATTTTCCCCTTCAAAAATAATTGGTACTCTTTTCATAATTCCAACAATGTTAAATGCTTCTTTTTGTTCAATTCGATAATTCATTTCATTTCCTCCTCTAATTGATAATTGGAAGGACATGAGTGGATAGACTTTTAGTTGCTGACCATTATTCCTTGCTTCTGATGGTGTTACACCATGTAGATTCTGAAAAGCTCTAGTAAAAGAGTCCGGCGAATTATAACCATATTTAATCGCAACATCAATTATTTTTATATTACTATTAATAAGCTCAAATGCTGCTAAACTAAGTCGTCTACGACGGATATATTCTGATAAGGTAATACCTGCAAGAAAAGAAAACATTCTTTTAAATTGATATTCGGAACAATGAGCTAACCTTGCCACCACTTTGAAGTCAATTTCGTTAGTAAGGTTTTCCTCAATATACTTCATCGCATCGTTCATGTTCTTAAGCAATTCCACTCTCCCCCTCCTTTAGCAATAGATTAGCAGGAAATGATGGTATCCTCCCGACAATTTGTGCACCATTTTGTAGGATTAACTTCTTAAATTTAATTGCTATTTCCATGTTTCATTCTCTAATTAAAATTGTATGTCTTTTATTTCATGTCCAATGGAAATAAACCCATAATAACTTGTGGTCACTAGCAAAAGAATTAATGCTATATAAACCAGAGTGATTTTCCATTTTTCTCTCTTTGTAATGGTTGAAAAACTCTCTAGGTAATTAAAATATTTCCTTTTTTCTAAAACATATTTGCTAAAAATCTCTACTACCTCTTCTTGTAAATTCTCACTTTCCTCTTTTTTCACTACTTTCATTGCCTCATCAAAAGGTATTTTTTCAAATAGCCTTGAGTAATTTTCACGCTCTTGTTTCAGAATTTCCACTAGAGACAGTTTATTAGCTTCAGCGTTTCGAATGCTTTGAGTAAATTCATTTAGCTCATTTAATTTACGTATTTTTTCAGATAAATTTCTTCTTTCCATATAAAAAACGATGACATATATTAGCCCTAAAAACACAAAGAAAATAAACGTGTAAGAACTTGTAAAAAACATAGCTGATACAGCAAACACAAAGCCCACTATCACAATTTTGAAGTTAATAATTTTTACTATATGTCCTCCATCAAAAGGTGTTATTGGAATTAAGTTAAATAGATTGACAATAGAACCAAATAATACAATAACCATCCAGAATTCTGTCTCTGTTAATATAAAAAGGAAAATCGCTGGGATCACAGATAAAAATCCAAAGGCAGGTCCCATATAAGAAATATATGCATCGTCGTAGGCATTTTTCGCGTGTTCTTTTCCCCTTGCTAAAGCTCCTATAAAAGGAATAAATAAAGTTGCATTTGTTGGTATATTCAGCCTCCTCATAGCCCAAACATGGCCCATTTCATGTATCATTAGAATATATATTAGTGCTATCCCAAATAACCATCCATACGTTAGTCCATACGCTAACAACGAAACTAACAGAGTAATAACAGTCGTTAACTTAAAGAACTTTAAAAAGACAAAAATCCATTTTAACTTTGAAATTAAAAGGATAGTAATAGCTCCTATACTTGCCCACAATGTTTTTTTCTTATTCACTCGGTACCCCCATGATTCTTAAATAGATTTTAAAACCTTAAATCTGTAGATGGTTTTAAATACGGATACCTAGGTTAATAGTTTCAAATAAATTCCTAAATATACTAAATTTTACAGTGGAGCTATAGTAAAAGGTTAACCAGAAAATCTGGCTAACCTTTTATTGCGGACACCTTAACTATTTTTCACTGAATTTGATGAACTTTTCTTGATGGTTTAAAATCCATGAAACTCTTCGTGCAGCCTTACGAATATATTTTTTGACCGTATCAATAGAGTCCACCCCGTCCCAATAACGGCCGAGAAAATGGATAAACACATCTAAACTTCGAAGCTGGATGAGAAGAGGAAGGGCATGAATTTCTTCTTCTGTCAGCTTAATTCTACTGCCATATCCCGTTAGGAAGGCAGTAATCTTTTTCAAAATAATTGTCTCATCTTCTTCATCATCTATAAAATCGGAAATAGAAACCGCAACTTCCATTACTCGTAAATCATGGGTAACAAATTCAAAATCAAGAATGGCGGAAATCTTCCCATTCCCAGCCGAAAGAATGTTGGAAGCATTTAAATCTCCATGGACGAGCTGGTGGGGAAGTCTTTTTAAAAATGGGACTCTGTATTGAAATGAAACTAGTTGTTTGTAGATAATTAATAATTCTTGAGCTAATTCCACAAAGTCCTCAGGTGGATTTAGGGAAAAATCTTTAATCTGATCCAAAGAACATCTTGGGTGCGTATGATCCATATCATAATACGGTCTATATACTGGCAATTGATTTACACTGGCCTCGGCAAGTTCTGCAGTAAGTTGACCAGCCGCCTTACCAAATGAGTATATTTGTTCAAAGTCCTCTAGGGCAGGATTCGTCCCATCGATAAAATGAAACAATCCTGCAAGAAATCCGGATGGAGTTTTGACAATGGTTTGCCCAACTTTTGTTCTCATCGGTACTGGTATGGATAAGGAAAGGGGCCGTTCTTTTAATGCTAGTAACACAGCATGTTCAAAGTTTACCTTCTCTTCATCTTGATGGGTTTCGTAAATTCTCAGTACGTATCTCTCATTGTTTGCCAGAATAAATAGGGTTGTATTGTTTTCCCCACTTGGCCCGGGAACAATCTCCCATTTTTCATTTGGGAAGTACAAAGGGACTATTTCTTCAATATAGGATAAATATTTTTTCATCTTATTTAAAAATCCTTTTTAAATAGAATCTATCACGTACAGGGAAAAGAAGATAGTATTAAAGTTAAAACACAGCCCTGTTGTTAAACAGAGCTGTTTTATTTCGTTTATTAAGAACTAAACGCCTCATAACGAACTTCTTTTAATTGGGCTCCTTTTCCTGAAAGGACAATGCTTGTTCCTTTTTCTTTTTCATATGCCGTAAATGTTACGACTTTTTCTCCCTTATTCACAAAGATTTCAACTGAATGAAGATCCACATAAATTTCTAGTGTGTTTTCTTCATTGTTAAAACAGTCATGTACGGTAATTGGTTCACTATCTCCATAATCAGAAGTAATCACAACAGAATTGGAAGATGGATCCACACTCACGCGTGTTGCTGTTTTATCTTCCTTGTTTAATTCAACAACAAACGATTCACTCTTAGATAATAGTGATAGGGATAAATATCCTGTTCTTCCGCTTTCAATGTGCAAGTCCTCATTTAATGAAACCTGTTCATGAACAGCAACGGGTGTGAAATAATCGTCATGGTTAATATAAGCTTGTTGAATCAATGTGTTGTTTTTGATGTGTAACTTTCTTGGTAAACTCATCATGCCGTTATAGCCGTACTCTTTTGGTGGTGTTGCTTTTGTCCAACGATGCATCCATCCAATTAAAAGTCTCTCTCCGTTTTGATCGTCCGTTGTTTGTGGTGCGTAAAACGTTGCATAATCTAGCAAGCCCTTTGCCTCAGGAGTGAATGCTCCGTTTTCAAAATCCATGTGTCCAATCACATAAGACGTCTTTTTCTCTACTTTTCCGTCAAATTCAGGGTCGCATGGCATTTCTGAGAAAATTAGCACATCTTTTCCGTCTAAGTGGAAGAGATCTGGACATTCTAGTAACGTATTTTCTTCAAATGACATTTGGAATATTGAAGAATGAAAGCTCCACTGAAGTAAATCTTTTGATTGGAACATGATGATTTCACCACGACGTTTCGCGTTTCTTACCGCTAATACACAGTAGTATACCCCGTCACGCTCTAACACTTTAGGGTCTCTGAAATCACAAATGAGATACCCTTCTGGCAATTCTTTTTCGCCAATCACGGGATTTAATTTGGATTTTTCGAAATGGATACCATCCTCTGATACTGCAACACACTGACGTTCAGCAATTTGTGATTCATCTTTATCAAACCCTAAGTTAGGATCAATATGACCTGTATAAATGAGATAGAGCTTCCCATCCTTTTCAATCGCACTTCCAGAAAAACATCCGTTTGCATCATACGCTTTATCATTGGCCATCGCTACGGGAAGGTACTCCCAATTGACAAAATCATTTGTTGTTGCATGACCCCAATGCATGTCATTCCATACAATGTCATACGGGTAATACTGATAAAAGAGCTGGTATTTCCCTTTGTAAAAGGAAAAACCATTTGGGTCATTGAGCCATCCGATTTCTGGTGAAAAGTGATAAAGGGGGCGGTTATTTGTTTTATGTTTGTTTTCTTTGATATATTCGTTTGCTTTTTGTAGTCGATTCATAGGGCACCTCTTCTATTTAATTCCACTTTGCATGGAACCTTCCACAATGTATTTTTGGAAAATGATATAAAGAATAACAATTGGAATCGTTACGATTGTTAGTGCTGCCATCATGTGACTTGTGAAAATGTTATACGTGTCTGCAAAAACCGCATTAAGGGCAACTTGAATTGGCATCAAATCTGCGTTTGATAACGCCATAACCGGCCATAAAAAATCATTCCATGATGCTAAGAACGTTAAAATTCCAACTGTAATATACATATTTAAGCTTGACGGCATGACGATTCGGAAGAAACATCCTACTTCACTTAGTCCATCGATTTTTCCTGATTCAATCAATTCACCAGGGAAGGATAAGAAATGTTGTCTGAATAAGAATATGTTCATCACATTGATGATAAATGGCAGCAAATAACCTGGAATCGTGTTGATTAATCCCATCTCATTTACCACTAAAAACAATGGTAGAATGGTCGCTTCAATTGGCACAATCATAAGTGCGATAATAAAAATTAAAATCCAATCCTTAAATGGAAATTTAAATCTTGCTAGAGCATATCCTGCCAATGAATTGATGGTTAATCCTACAACCACTGTAACAGATGCATAAATCAAACTATTTCCAACGTTCTTAAAGATGTTATAAAAACCTAATAACTCCACATAGGAATCAAACGAAAGATCAGAAAATCTTGGAACAAAGGCAAAGATTGTACCCATATCTTTGTAAATCACTTCATCGATTTTAAATGAAGAAAGAATCATCCAAATAAGAGGAAGTAAAAATTGTAATGCCACAAGAGACGCCAAGATATAAAACAAGGTTTTCTTTACAATTTTCATGCTGCTTTCTCCTCTCTAAATAGCTTTTTAATAATGATTGAGATAACGACTAAGAAAATTGTGAATACTAATGTAATGGCACTTGCATATCCAATGTTTCGGTGACGGAATCCATACTCATAAATGTATTGCAAAATGGTAATCGTTGAGTAATCTGGACCTCCACCTGTCATAACCATCGGTTGAACAATGAGTTTAAACGCCTGAATCGTGGTGGTAATCACTAAAAACATCAGAATGGGTTTTAACGACGGAATGGTAATAAATAAAAACTTTTGGAACGCATTGGCTCCGTCAATATCCGCTGCTTCATAAAGACTTCCATCAATATTTTTAAGTCCTGCTAAAAAGATCATCATTTGATACCCACACCCTGACCATGCAGAGATCGCAATGATCGTATACATTGCTTGAGACGCACTTGAGAGGAAAGGCTGCTTTGAAATCCCAACATTCGCAAGGAGTTCATTTATTAATCCAGATGTTGGGTTTAACATAACCGTCCATAGGATTGAGATGACAACAAGAGATAAAACAGCTGGTGAAAAATACGCGGTACGGAAGAAACCTACGCCTCTGATTTTTTTGTTGACAATGAGTGCAAGTCCAAGTGCCATCGACAGTTGCAGAGGAACAACAAACACCACAAACTTAATCGT
Organism: Robertmurraya mesotrionivorans; assembly: GCF_050971805.1. Taxonomy (NCBI): domain Bacteria; kingdom Bacillati; phylum Bacillota; class Bacilli; order Caryophanales; family Bacillaceae; genus Robertmurraya; species Robertmurraya mesotrionivorans. The sequence goes on from NZ_JBPCCH010000002.1 coordinate 329,969, forward strand.
GTTTTTAAAACTTTGGATCAACACTTCATCGGTCATCATTCGCTTAAAATTTTCAAGTCCAATAAATTCTTTGTCGTTTGGTTTTAATAAATAGTAATCCGTAAACCCGTACGTAAACGCTAGAATAATTGGTAATACAATGAAGAGAATCGCAAGAATTAAAGCAGGTGTTAAAAATCCGTAAGCGGACACGATATCTCTTGTTTTATAATGTTCACTTTGTCTGAGGTGTTCGGTTGTATTTCTCACTTTTACAATACGTTTGATCAATTTCTTCATGGTTCACACCCCTTTTATAAAAAAAGTAAGAGGTGAGGTCATCACCTCACCTCTTACTTTTTACAAACGATTATTTTTTGTACTTCGCAAATTCCAATTCAATTTTCTTCGATGCATCGTCTAAATATTTCTTGATTGTTGCTTCATCTGTCGCTTTGTTTTGAGCGATTTTTAGAATAACGTCTTTTGCAAAGGTTTCAGAAAGATAAGGATATCCAGGTGATACCGGACGAGATTTGTTTGTGTTTTCCACTTGATACTTTAATACGGTCCAAGCATCGTTGTGAGATGGGTTGTCTGTATTTGTATCAATCGCGTCAACGGAATTGATTCTTGTTGGAATAGAACCGTTTTTAGCGAAATATTCTTTTGATGCTTCGTCGTTAGTTAACCATTCCATGACTTCAACGATTTGCTTAATGCGTTCTTCGTCTTCTTCTTGTCCGTTACGTACAAATGCCCAAGAACCTGATGGTGTGTATAACCCTTCGAAGTCTTTACTCATTTTCGGATAACGAACGGTTTTGAATTTTAAGTCAGGATAATTATTGATCAGTTCATTTACATACCAGAATCCGCTAACTGATAGTGCTGATTTTCCTGTATGGAATGTTTTTTCAGATTCTGTCGCACTAGCAAGTGCTGGTTCAGCAAATAATTGCGCATACTTTGTTAGTGCTTCTACACTTTTGTCACTGTTTAAGACGCCATCAACTGTGACACCATCTTCAGCGACGATGTTTGCATCATTTCCCCAAAGAAGTGGTGTGAAGTAGTATGTTCCTAATTCATAGGCACCTGCAGTAATATCTGTTAGTAATAAACTTACAGCCGCTTCATAATTTGCAAACACTGGATCATCCGACGTTTTTGCAAACTCGTCCACTTTTCTTGATAACTCAATAAATTGATCCCATGTCCAGTCTTGATCAAGTGAAGGAACTAATGCTTTTATATCTTCAGGTAGTGCATTGATCATGTCTTCGTTATACATGATGGCTACGCCTGAGTCTGAGTAACCCATTCCGTAGAATTTCCCGTCCACTGTTCCTTGGTCGATGATCGCTTGCGTGAATCCATCTTTGAATCCTTCGCTCATGTATTCATCTAGTTCACCAAGTAATCCTGAATCAACGTAAGCCCCAATATCAGGTCCGTCTAATGTAAAAATATCAGGCATGTCATTTGCTGTAATTGCTGCATTCAGCTTATCTATGTATCCTGAACCAGCTCCTGCACGTGTGATGTTTTGTATTTCGACTTTAGGTCCGTCTGGATGAGCCTCATTGTAGCTCTTTACTCGGTCAGCAAACATCTTTCCTTCTGGATGATCTGCTGCGGCTTGTGTCCAAACTACAATTTTGTCACTGCCGCTAGTTTTGTCTGAACTACAAGCTACTAACGAAAAGACTAAAGACAGTATTGAAACAAACAATATTAACTTTTTCATACTTCTCCCCCTCGTTCTCTTAATATCTAATCAAGCGCTTTCATTATTGAGGTGCGAGTTAGTTTAGCGCTTTCATAAGTTAATAATAAAGTACTTAAAGCGCTTTCAAAATGCGACATTTCTCTAAAAAATGTTTAAATTCTTATTATTGAAATCAGCTTAAGCACCTGACCTGATAAATAGACGGAGAAATTCCGCTTAACTTAGTAATTATTTTAAAAAAAGGTTAAATAAACGGAGAGATTCCGCCTATTTGCTCGAAAAATTCGAAAATGGGAGATTTTGCTTTGCATAAGCGGAAAACGTCCCCTTATTTACCCCGAAACGAGGCTCCATTCAGCATCTAACCGGAAATTCTCCGCTTATTTTACTTTTGCTGGTTACTCGATTAAGGACAAAACATCTGAGTTTTATCTCAAAAATCCAAGAGAACCTCATTTTGATGCATTACGGTGAACCGTATTACAAGTAAGTGAGGTTTTATATAAATAACGTTTTTGTATTCATAATAAAGAAACTCGCCAATTATGGCGAGTTTTACTTTTTTATATACCAATAACGATGCCAATACGACTGTCATTTCGGCACGTATTTTAAGAAAAGCACTTCAAAACGGAACCCTTTAACCTAGTAGGGAGAGGCTTACTTATTTTTTACTAGTTTACGAAATTCACTTGGTGTTTTTTTCATTTTCCTTTTAAATACTTGGCTGAAGTAGCGCTGGTCGGTATAGCCGACTTTTTCGGCAATTTCATATGTTTTAAGATCTGTATTTTGCAGGAAAAGGCAGGCATATTCCATTCTGACATTTGTTACATAATCGAGAAATGTAAGACCGGTTTTTTGTTTAAAAAGCAGGCTGAAATAGCTAACACTTAATCCTACATGTTCGGCTGTCTGTTCCACACCAAGATCGGTTTGAAAGTGATTTCGGATATAGTCGAGCGCCTCTTCCATCATATCTGCAGCTGATTGGCTGGGCTTATATTCTTTCTTTAACCGCTCTTCTGTCAGAACATTGCCACTTATATAGTTTTCATATTTTAGTAATTCCTTGGCAACATCAACGGAATGCTTTATTTCGAATAACTGCTCAACGACTTTACCAACCGAGATGATGCATTGATCAGAGCCTGCATAAAGAAGCTGCTGTGAAAATGCATCCGTAATCTCCCCTGCTTGATTGATGAAGTGTTTTGCCATTTCGACGACTACCATCACTTCTCTATCTGACAGCTTGAAAACAAATAGGTTCGCATTCCACTTACAAAGAAAGGCTTTAATTTTTGTAAAAATGAATTCGATGTCTTCCTTATAGTTTTTTACAATCACTGAGAAATAAAGAGCTTGTTTGTTGTTGATTTGTGCGTCCACTTTCCCTGATGTAATTAGCTCATAAATCGCATATTTCTCATGCTCATACACATTTACTTTTTTCTCTTTTATCTGGTTAAGCGCTCTTTTAACGCAATCTTCCAATTCGTCATAATCAATTGGCTTTAAAATATAGTCGAACGCGTTATTTTTAATTCCTTCTTTTGCATATTCAAAATCATCATAACCGCTTATTAATATAACCATTGGCTTATTATCGATCTGATTTACTGTCTTTAACAGTTCAATCCCGTTCATTTCAGGCATTGAAATATCTGTTAATAGAAGATCAGCTTGTTGATTTTCGATGATCTCCATGACTTCTTGTCCATTTTCAGCTGTCCCAATGATTTCACAGTCTAATCCCTGCCAATCGATGATTTGTGCAAGATTTTTTAAGATTAACTTTTCGTCATCCGCAATTACTACTTTATATCCCATTTAATCACCTTTAATCGGAAATGAAATTTTAATTACCGTACCCTTATTTTTCGTCGAACAAATGATAAGACCATATTTCTCTCCATAAAAAAGTCTGAGCCGCTCATCAACATTGCGTACACCGTGACCATTACTTGCCTGAGTATGATGATTTTCAAGTCTCCACTTATTTAATTCCATTAGGACACGTTCATCAATACCCTTCCCATTGTCTTCAATCCAAAACTCGCCTTGGCCGTTTGAAACCGTACCTCTAATCTTAATCAGCCCTTCTTCATCATCTCTTTTTGAAAACTCATGGATTAAAATATTTTCTACGAGCGGCTGTAGAATTAGTTTAAGGACGGGATAATGATTCAGCTCTTCCACTACATCTACTTCAAAAGAAAATCGATTATTAAATCTTATTTTCTGTATTTCCAGATAGCTAATCACATGACGGATCTCATCCTTTACTTTCACTTCATAACCTCCATTAATGCTGATGCGCAGCAGTTTACCGAGGTTAATCGTCATTTTACTAATTTCCCTTTGCCCGTTTAAAGCGGCGAGTGCATTAATTGATTCAAGTGTATTGTATAAAAAATGAGGATTGATCTGCTGCTGTAGCACTTTAAACTGAGCCTCACGCTTGCGTTCCTGTTCTGTCTCAATGTCGCTCATCAATTGTTGAAGTTTTCCGATCATGTTATTAAAGCCCTGCGAAATGTTTTGTAATTCTTGAAATTTAAAACTACCCATTCGTTTGCTCAGCCTACCGCTTTCAACTTGTTTCATGCCATTTAACAGTTCGTGAATAAAACGAGAAATTCTTTTTAAATACAATAAATTAAATAAAATGGCGGTTAACACCGTAAACCCTACAACGAGTAACATGGTGTTTCGGATATTAACGATTTCACTGGAAATCGTTTTCAAAGGCTTTATTGATACTAGGATGAGCTGTGAGTTACCTCCCGTTTCAAAACTAGACGGCATAAAAGTAATCAGACTTTTTTCACCGTCCCACTCATCAGTGAGGTAACCACTTTTATTTGTTGGAAATTCAGAAAAACTTTGAATGTCAAGAGTTTTACCAATGAAATTTCGATTTAATGAATAAAGCACGGTCCCCGCTTTATTTACAATCAATTCATGGCTGGGACCTCCATATATATCTTTAAAAATCGGATCAAATAAATCTAGTTTTACATGTAGTATTAAATACCCTAAATTATCAAGCGTGTTAAGATCCTTTATTACTCTTGATTGAGTTAGAATATAGTTCTGACTAAAGAATAGATTTTGATTTTCATAGGGAGTTAACCAAACCGGACGACCTTTCTGCTGTAAAACCTGATCCAAAAACAAACTTGAGCGAAGCGCATCTAAGCTCGTAACCATATCCTCGGTATAAGTAATCACATTCCCATCATTCGTATAAAGAACAAGATTATCAATCTGTGAATTTCCATACATCTTTCCGGCGATTTCCTGCTGATCGCTGTAAAATTCATAGATCGAGGACGTATTTTGTGTATTTAAATAGTCCTGAATGGCACTTGATGAAACCACATAGTCAGAAAAGGAATTCACTTCAGAAACAGCGGCTAATAAGTTTCGATCAACCGCCTTTAAAGTTTGGATCATTTGCTCACTAATATTTTTTTGTAACGTGGTGGATGAAATTTTGTAAGAAACAATCCCTAGTATAATAATAGGAATTAATACAAAACAGATAAAGGCTATAATTAACTTATGCTGAAATTTTATCATATCGGCACCTAATTCTTTTAATTAAACTGTTTTCGTAAAGATTGTTGTTAAAATCTTAAAGCCGATTTTAACGTAGTATTAGCTATTTTGCGCTTATGAATTTAGTTTGCTGGCTCTTTTCTTATTAAATTTATGCTATTTTCTGCTGAAACTTAGCATAATCAATAAAATTATGTTCCAAAAAGCAACAAAGTTTAAGAAAAGAGCCTTTAATTAGCATTCGAATAGCGGTTAAACATCTTTTCTAGATTCGTAAGATACACATCCATATTTTGATCATAGTAAAACTGTGCCGTATATTTTCGAAACTCGGATTCTGCAGCAGTTCCTCCTGCCCAGTAATGATTGGGCCAATTAACTACTTGCCCGCTTGCAATTTTTTCTCTTATGAAATGACCTTCTTTATGGGTGTTTGTAACTCCTTTAACAGCACTGATCGAACCTTCAAAATCGGAAATTCTTTGAGCGTTTTCCTTTTTTATTAAAAACGCTAAAAACGCTTTCGCTTCTTCAGGATGTTCCGTATCAGCTGAAATGGCAAAGCCGATATCAACTCCTCCCAATACGTTATGATCCATTTGATTCGATGCTGGAAATGGAAAAATGCCATAATTTAAATATGGATTCGACTTTTCGATCATCGTTAACGCCCAAGTTCCCATAATGTACATAGAACCTTCACCGTTTGCAAATTTTTTATTTACATCATAATAGCTGTCTTCAAAAGAATTTGGCTGCACATATGACAGCACCGTAAGGGTTTTTTCTGATATTTCTCTCCACCTCGGATCAGAAACAATTGAAAACTCATCCTTTTCCCAATAACTCGTTTCGAATTCATTTGCGACTAAGTTTAGATTAAAAATACTCGCCTGGTTTGCATCTTTGTTTGGCATGAGTAAAGCTGTTTTCCCATTAGACTCTAACTCTTCCAAAACTTGCACAAACGAATTCCAACTGTTAGGAACCGATAAATTTAATTCTTCGAAATGATCCTTATTATATAGAACTCCTACTGCATTTTGGGTTAACGCAGCACCGTACATCTTTCCGTTTATAAGATAACGATTTTGGATAGTGGGTTGGATATTTTTAATGAAGGGTTCATATGATAAATCAAGCAGATATCCTTTTTCAGCTCTTACTTTATAATCTTGTTCGATCGGATAAGTAATAAATAGATCTGGAATATCACCTCTTGCAATTCTTGCTTTTAAAACGGTCATCGGTTCAGGTACAATGACCTGCTTAATCGTAACGTTAGGATGCAACCCTTCATACTCTTGAATGAGTTCATTAAAGATCACTTCTGTTTCAGGTTTCGGTGAAAAAAATTCAAGTTCAATCTGATTTTCTTTATTGAGAGATTGATCTAATTCATTTCCTGTACAACCGGCTAACAAGAGAATGATAAGAGTGGAACTGATAGAAAGAAATCGCTTCATATACCCTCCTATAATATCTAACTAATACTTTGTTTATCTATATATACTATAAATCTCACTATTTTGCTAACCAATCTCCTATTTCCAATTTCATGTTAACCCATTTGATAATTCAACTAAGTACAGTAGTAAAAGATTTGTTTATGTACAAACGATATCACAAAAACGCACCACTCCAAATTAAGCTTGGTTAAATGCCTTGCTACTTCCTCTATATCATCCGTACGCAAAGCGACTCTGCTTAAAATTTCCTGTCTAGGTAATAACTTTACCGAATCTCGTACCACCTCATTTGGTTCTACAACGCTTTCGGCTAATTCTCTTTCCACTCCTAGAAATTCTATACATGCAAGATTAAATGGAAAGAGCAGAGATTCGTCCTCTGCTCCAATGACTACAGCTTTATATCTGGTTTAAAAGTTCAACCCTCTCATTCCATTTCCATTCCCTTCTACAGTAAAAGAAATGATACCTAGTCGATCCACTTTTCCGGATTCAAATTCAAAATTATAAATATCTTCAAGCAGTGGTGGTGCGACACTCCATGGTTCAATAAGCTTATCCTGCTCTCTACAATGGTACCAAACATTCCACTCATCAAAGGAAAGATTAATATTCTTCTTACCACGCTTTTTCGCTTTAATATAATCTGCCAGCCATATTAACCTCTGCATTATCAGAAAAAAGGGTTGGATCCCCTTTATAAAAGGATTCCAACCCCTTATTCAATGTGGTTATTGCATGTTCGCCTCGACAGTTTCTTGTGCTTGTTTTAATGCTTCTTCAGGTGACTGTGATTTCTGTCTGAGGACATTATTTAATGTGTTTGTATTTAACTCCGTTAAAACGTCTGGATAATGTTCCGTTATTTTAATACCATTAATTTCATCTTTAATTTCTAGTAACGTATCAAATATATCGGTACCAAAGTATTGATAGAACTTGTTATCTTCCCGAACGGCAGGGTCTTCCCAAACATCCCAACGTGGAGGATCAAACCCTAAAACGGTCCATAGCTTAATATTTGCTTCCTTAGAAAGCTTCGCAAATGCTAAGAACTCTTTTGCAAGTTCTGCATGCTCTGTTTGATTTGTTACAACTGTACCTGTTCCACCAATACCAACGGAACGATCTCCGCCTTCTTCCCATGCAGGCATTGGACGAATCACCATCTTACCTTTTAGATCAGGCATATAGTCTGTAAAACGTCCCATATACCACATTGGCATTGAAATGGAAGCTGCTTTTCCGTCATTCATAAAAGCATAAAACTCTTCAGCATGTGGTTCCCCACCTGGAGTTAACTCTGCAATTTTATGCGTATGAAGCATGTCATTTAATAAAGAAAGTGTCTTTACATTCTTTTCACTATCTACCGTTAAATTGCCCTCTGCATCAAATAAATCAGACTCTTGTTGGCTTATCATTTGTTGGAAAGTGGTTGCGTCACCAGTATGTACTGTTGTCATAACAGCATCTGTGTTTGCAACAACCTTTTTACCTGCTTCAACATAATCATCCCATGTTTTAATTGAATCGATATCAACTCCAGCTTGGTCCATAATTTCTTTATTGTAATACATAACAGTTGCCCCCACGTGAGTAGGCATACCGTAATAATTTCCATCTTTTGAATAGATATCTAGACGGGATTTAATGAAATTATCCATTTCAGGTTCAACATATTCATTCATAGGTAACAACTGCGGTTCACCTTGTAAGAAGTTTGGAAAACGACCTACTTCAATATCAGAAATGTCAGGTGCACCTTTCCCAGATTGTAAAGCGAGAAGCAAATTGTTGTGCATTTGATCATAAGGGAAAGTTTCAGCAACAAGTTTAATCGGTTTATCTGGATGAAGTTCATTCCAACGAGGTACTGCGTCTTTGAAGAAATCCATGTGTAATTCAACAAAAGTCCAATACTTTAATTCGGTAGCGTTTTCAACGTCTCCACCTATTACCTCTGATTCAGTTGCTTCCCCAGAAGTTGAGCTTCCACCTTTACAGGCTACCAACAGGAAACACAAGGATAATCCCAATAGTATAGATAACAAACTTTTCATTTTCATATTCATCCCCCTAATTCTAATTTTAAAAAACTGGAGTACTTAATAAAAAGTTTAAAGTTGGAATACTCACCTCCCCTAAGTTAGGAAAACTATTAAACTTAGTGAGCGCTCACAAAAGCTGATTAAACCTACATCATTAGCTAGTATTCTATTTCACTGTAGGAGATAACTCATAAAAGATTCAAAGGTTATTTATACTACTATTTATCAATGATCTGCTAGCTGACTCTTTAGCCCTTGATCCATTTTGTTGAAAATTCGCATGGAAAACCACATAGAACCAAACCCAATCACACTAAATGTAAAAAATGGGATCAGACCTGGATAACTAAGGGAAAAATAGATGATAGAAAACAACACCAACCCACACATAATCGTATAATGAATTTTAGATAATCCGATAATCATCGCATTTCTAATATGTTGTCTCCACGTTGCCTTATAATGGACAAGTAATGGAAAAGCCCAGATTAAGAGAATGGAGTAGAAAAAAACAAGAAAGTAAAACGCAAATGGTAAAACAAAACCCAGTTCACCTGTCGCAGTGCTTATCAATTGATAATTAATGAAAAGGATTGCTCCAGCGAGTGATAAAATCCATCCAATGATATTAGCAGCAGCGAATTCCTGCCGATATATTTGCTTGAATGTATTCCAGATTTTTACCTCATGATCTCCCATGATCCACTTCCGAGCTACTCCGAGTAAGGCAGCCGTAGCTGGAAATAGACCAGCCACAAATAAACCTAGGACTGAAAACAAAATCCAACATACATTTAAAAGGACAAGGCGTGAAATCCATTGAAGTATAGTATCTAGTTTTGTTACTAGTTGTTTTCCATTCATGTTACTTTCCACCTCTTTACTCTGGTGCTTTTATTAACCTTTCACTCCACCAACGGTAAGTCCCGCTACAAAATAACGTTGGAATAAGATAAATAGAATGATGATTGGTACGATTGTCATTACAGACCCAGCAATTAAAATATCGTAGTTATTCCCATATGGTGTTAATAAAGTAGCTAAACCAATTGGTAGTGTAAACATATCGTTGGACCTTAGAACAATTAATGGCCATAAGAAGTTATTCCAGCTTCCCAACCCTTGAAGAATGGCCATAGCTGCCATCGAAGGTGCCATGAGTGGCAACATAATCCTAAAGAAAATTCCGTATTCAGTAGCTCCATCAATTCTAGCTGCATCCATTAATTCCTTAGGAAGACCAATCGCATATTGTCGGAAAAAGAACACAGCAACTGGCGCTACGACTGCTGGTAGAATAACAGCTGTATAGGTGTTAATTAAGTTCATACTGATCATTAATTGAAACAAAGGCAGCATGAGTATTTCAAATGGAACCATTAAGATAAAGAGAACAAAGCCAAAGATAAGATTCCTTCCTTTAAAATCATATAAAGCCAGTGCATACCCTACCATCGAAGAAAACAATAACGATAAGATAATTGTAATCGCTGAAATGGATAAGCTGTTTATATACCAAGTCCAGTAATTTCCAGCTTCAGTAATGATGAACGTATAGTTAGTAAGGCTTAGTTTACTAGGGTCGAATGTTAAACTAATTCCATTCCGCATGATTTCCGATGAAGGTCTAAATGATGAGATTAATAGGTTCAATATGGGGAATAATGCAATAAATGAAATGATGATAAAACTAATGTTCGCAACCCAAACTAAAAGAGAATGATTTTTCTTTTTCATTTACGCATCCTCCTTTTTAAATGCTCCAGTTAAAATGAGTTGAATGAAGCTGACAACAAATATGATAAGCATTAAAACCACTCCGATTGCTGCACCAAATCCCATATCATTTTGTTGAATACCTTGCTGATATAAATAACCAACAACGGTTAACCCGATGTTTCCTGGTGACCCCGCTTCCCAGAACACGAAGCTTTCCTCAAACATTCTAAATCCATTGATAACTGAAATGGTCGTAACAAAGATCGTAACAGGCTTTAGGAATGGTAAAGTAACATAGATGAATTTCTTAAACGTTGAAGCTCCATCTATTTCTGCTGCTTCATATAATTCCTTAGGCACATTTTGAAGTGCTGCTAAGAAATAAAGGATATTAACACCCATCCATCTCCAAGAGCAAAGTAAGACCATCAAAAACATTCCAGACCACGCATTATATCTCCAGTCAACAGACTCTAATCCTATCCAGTTAAGAATTTGGTTGGCAGCTGCTGTGTCCGTTTCACCAAACATTAATCTAAAAACCATACCAGATACGATGGTTGATGCTAAAGCAGGTAAAAACAAAGATGCACGGAAAAACGTCTTAAATTTTACAATCTTAGAATCTAACAACACGGCTAAAATAATAGGTGTAATGACTAAAATGAAAACAGTCAATATAACATAGATTGATGTATTTGATAGCGCTTTAAAAAATGTTGGATTAAAAACTCTTGAATAGTTAGATAGACCTATAAATGTCGTTTGTCCAGGCAGTACTTGTTGAAAACTCATGATTATTGCTTTGATAGACGGATATAAAGAAAACACCAGAAAAGAAAGAATAAATGGAGAGACAAAAATATAAGGTACTACTTTTTTTGAATTTAATATTTTTACTAATTTATTTTGTCTTTTTACCGGCAAAACAAGTTCTTGGGATGTACTCTTTGACGTAGGTAACATTAGAAAACCCTCCCTTTTAAATACATCATTAGCTTAAAAGATTCTTCATAAATACCATTTAAACACTAATCATATTCAAGAGTTGAGTCATTTTATTTGTTATCACAGGTGTTTGGTCAAAGAAAGTTAGGGGTGAAATGATTATGAGGATGAAAGAGTATGTGTTCATTTCGTAATAAAAAATTTTATTTAGTTAGACACATCCAATTTACTGGTTATTGAAAACTTAACTAAGCGTTCTACTCTCTTGTCAGCGCGCTTACATACAATTTTAAAAAAAATATTTTCTTATCTTACCTCCTTTAAAGTTATATGAAAAATAAGTTTCGATGAAATATCTCCCATTATTATGATTACGCTTACAAAAATGCAGAATCAGTTAATGAGTTATTGCTTAAAATCTCTCCTTTATTATACGAACCACCATTACAAAAAGGCCTCATTTAATCAAACTCGTACGTATATGTATCTACAAACGATTATATTAAACTGTTAATATTTTTTCAAGAACTTTTAGAAAATTTAAAAAATAATATTTTCTATCTTTTGGTAATGAAGGGTTATTCTTTTCATTAAGTAACCTTTTTACAATGATTTAACTCCGCTGTAGAACTCCGTACAATTAAACTTGGCTCAAAAACAACCGATTGTACCTTTTCAACAGATTTTTTCTGTTGACCATTTTTTTCTTTTACAAGATCTACAATCATATTTGCCGCTGTTTCACCTAACTTACTCTGAGGGTGAGTAATCGTTGTTAATTTTACTTCCGTTAAATTTCCCATAAACGAATTGTCAAAGCCAACAAGAGATATATCATCCGGAACACGTAGGTTTTTTTCTCGCAGTACATCTAGCAAGGTAATAGCTAGTTCGTCATTATAACAAACAATGGCTGTAGGTCTAGAATCTTTGTCTAGGTCTAATAGTTTTGTAAGTACCTCTTTTGGTTTGGTTAACTTTTCACTTGTATTATAAGTTATGATCCCATTTGGATTAATCGTGACACCATGATTACGATGAGCTTGAATAAAGCCCTTCATTCTTTTTACTCCTTGAAGGTCATCCGTTTTAAAGAAGCCCAATATGTTTCGGTGTCCTAATTGAATGAGATGTTCAGCTTGAATATATCCACCTTTTTGGTCATTAATCGTTATGCTTATTGGCTCCAATTCATCATAAAGTGCATTAACCATAATATATGGAATGTTTAAACGTTCGAGATTTAGGTAGTAATTAATATTGGGGTTTGATGTTGCACTTTTTGTCGGTTCGACAATGATTCCTTCAAAAGGCTCTGATAAAATCTTTTCAAGGACCCTTCTTTCATTGTTATGATCATTATTTGTACTAAATAGACTTACATTGTAACCGTGTTCGCTCAAAGCGGATTCTGCACCTCTAATAATTGAAGGAAAAATATAATCTGAAATAAAAGTAGTGACAATGGCAATGTTTTTTTGATTTCCTACACTTGATAGCCCATTATTATTATGTATGCGGTCTGTACAAAAAGTACCTGCACCTTGTTCTCTATAAAGCCATCCTTTATTAACAAGCTCCCCAATTGCAATTCGAACAGTATGACGGCTTACCTCAAATTGCTTCATTAATTCACTCTCAGAAGGTATTTTTTGGTGAGGTTGAAAGGTTCCATCTAAAATTCTCGATTTAATTTCTTGTTTCACAATGTCATATTTCGTTTTCATAAGAGCACCTCGTCTTGTAAAATGATTTTGTCGAAATAACAGAAATCGCTTACATTGTAGTTTCTTTCTTGTACGTAAGTGTACTTTCATTTATATTAATATAAGTTGTACGTATATTCAAACAATTTTCACACATAAGAACAAACCCTTCTTTAGCCCTTTTTTACTTGAGAATTTGTACGGTCCCAACCCTCTCAATTCACTTTGTATTCACTTCAATTTTAAAGAGCATCCTGATTATGTTTTTTTTAGTGCCACTTTACAATATCAATAATCAAATCAATACCTTTATAATAAATGTCTGTCATATCCATAAAGTAGATAGATTTTCTACACAAAAAAAGCCTTAATCCATTTGGATCAACGCTCTGTATGTGGAAGTGATTTTATTGACTCGTTTCTTTCTTCTTCTCTTTCTTTAATAGGTAAAGTAAATATAGCCCAATTATCAAATACGATACGATCATCCCAATGATTAATTGTAATTCTTTACTAGATAAAGTAATCGATAGAATAAATGTTGGGAGGTGGAGTGCTAGTAAGGTTACTGGTAAAATGGCTGTCTTAGCCCAAAAAGAAAAATAAATAACAAAACAAAGAAAGAGGAGTCCAATGAACAAACTACCTAACACTCCAAAATGAATGACTGGTGTCTGATATATAGCGTCGGCTATAATTGTTGCCCCAAAAAAGAGCATACTTATCATAATGGGCAATAATAAAATAACGAACTCCATCTTTCTAGATAACTGGTTTCTAGCGGTGTATCGAAAAGCAAAGAAAACTCCACCAAGGAACAAGAGACTATATACGATTGATCCTATGATTTTTAACAAACTATAATTTAGTGTCCCCTTTAGGAGATCACCAAAAATAGAATAGGACATGGAGCCGAGAATGATTAGAGGAACATATTTCGCCCATGCTTTATAGTCCGTTTTCATTTCACTAGAAATACCCTTCATATACTCTTTTGGGGAAGCACCGACGATTTGTTCAATGGATTTCCCATTTTGTTCTGCTTGATAAAGATGATCTTTAAGCTCGTCGGTAATTTCATTAATCTCTTCGTTGTTTTTTCCGCTTGAAAACAAATAAAGTGTCAAATCCTCAATAAATTTCATACTTTTATCTGATAATTGATATTGTGCCACATGTATCACCTCAACTCTTAATTTCTTTTGAAATAATGGTATTCACACACTTCTCGAGTTGGCTCCATCTAGTTAAAAAACTCTCTAATGCCTTTTGCCCTTCTTCAGTTAAGGTATAGTACTTTCTCTTTGGACCAGCTGTTGATTCTCTAAGGACAGAAGTGACTAATCCTTCTCGCTGCATCCTCATTAATAGTGGATAAATTGTACCCTCACTAACCGTATCAAAACCATACTCACTTAAACGCTCGGCCATCTCATACCCGTAGCATTCCTTCCCATTTATAATGGCTAAGAGACAACCATCTAATATCCCCTTCATCATTTGTGTTTGTGACATTCGTGTTCCACCATTCTTCAATGTCTTGTATTGCAAGGTATATAGTTAGGATAATGGTTTATACCTTGTAATACAAGGGTAATTTGGATATTTTTTCTAACCTACTATAAATTTCATCCCTATCTTCCTAACAACTGCTTCCTTTGTAAAGATATTCGATTTAATGTTCTTGATACCTTTTTGAAACCGACAAAAGAATAGGAATATCTAGAAATAACGCTCTTTTTCTTTCCCCCTATTGTCTCTTTTGTATTTGTAGAATGATAACAAAGAATATATTATTAGTTTAAAAGGAGGCTATTCATGAACAAAAAAAATAAGACATTCCGAATGGTCCTATTAGGGATGCTTTCTGCCATCATCATTATTCAAACGACAATCCCGTTTTTAGGATATATCCCGATGGGACCGCTTAGCTTGACGATTATTCAGGTAACGGTCATTATCGCAGCAATCGTCCTCGGAACGAAAGAAGGAGCCATTGTAGGCGGCATATGGGGAATCATCACGTTCATCAGGGCATTTGTCGCCCCGACAAGCCTAATTGCACCAATTGTTTTCACGAATCCGCTTGTATCCGTTTTGCCTCGGATTTTAATTGGTGTGGTTGCTGCATATGTGTTCCATCGGTTACTCAGTGGCAAGCTCAATGAAACAGCAAGAATGAGTGTTGCCGGTGTGCTGGGATCTTTAACAAATACTTTTTTAGTGCTTGGATTCATTTATTTATTTTATCGGGAGCCATATGCGAACTTTTTAAAGTTGGACATGGAGCAGCTCTTGCCTGCACTGCTGACCATTGTAGCCACTAATGGAATTACTGAAGCTATTCTTTCAGGTGTGTTGACGCCAATTATTTCAAAACCGTTATTAAGATTGAGAAAAAAATAGCAGCCTTGGCTGCTTAAGGCTGTCGACAAACTTATGTGTTTAAGTTTGTCGGCAGTTAGCACATAAAAAGGATCATAAATAGGGCAAATTTCTATATAAAACTACTAAAATCTTGTTTACTTTAACAGCACTTACATTTTAGTTCATTAGAGTATTTAAAACTTGCATGTGAATTTTCATTAACTCAACAACTTACTATTGAAGTACGAAAATAACTACTCACGATTAGCATAAAAAAGAGACCTGCCAAATTGACAGATCTCCCGAAATTCTCTTAAGCGCTTTTAGCGCCTTTTAATTTTTCCATAAAAAGCACAACGGATACTGTTAAAGCAACACATAAGACCAGCTTAATTAAGGCGGTGATTGGTGAAAAGAAGACAGCCATCCCAATTGCAAATGCAATCAGTCCGTATAATGGTTTTTTCATGGCGAACTGGCCAAGTACGCCACCAAAGATGGCCGGAAGGATGAACTTAAGTGCATCCTCAACGGGTTGCGGAATAATGGAAAGGAGGAATGTTCCTCCTAAAACGGATAGGATAACCACGATAATATTGGTCAGTGATGCCGTCGCGATACCTAATGTACCGGCAATTTCTGCCTTTTTCGTTCCTGGTTCAGCACCAACTGCTTCTTGTGCCGATGCGGAGCACGGAAGACACATATTAGCAATGTTCCCCGTAAGAAATGCGATATACGTGCCGGACTTTCCTAGAATAGGATAGTAAGTGATCGGTTCTAAAAACCACATCACCCCCACAAAAGCTGCATATCCCACTAAACCACCCAGAATAGCCGACCAACCCGGATGATAACCGAGAACGAAGGAAAAATATAAAGGAGGAACAAACGATAGGAGAATAAGTGTCCATAACGTTAACCGTCCCCAAAAGTCAGACTGCTTATGAAAGGTATCCATATCAATTACTTCTGAACCACGTTCAACGCTTCTACTTGCCACTTCGACAAACCTTGAAATTGCCATTACAACATCCCTCCTATGATTAAATAAGTGTAGATAAATAACCAATCGTTAAGCCGACCACAAGTGAGATGCCTAACGCCCACTCAGAAAGCCAACGAATATTCATTCTCTTAGCTAAAGTTAAAAGTAATATCATCATGATCGCCGACAAAATAACAGTTACTGTTTCACTAAATCCATTTGCCATTTGTTGGCTGGCAAGATAACCAAACGCTCCAAGCATCGCAGCAGTTGAAACGATTGTCAACATGGCCCCATTTGTTTTCTCAACCTTTTTCTGCGCTTTTCCTAAGGATTTTGTAAATAAAGCTGTGAAAATCAGCCATCCAGTTCCCCCTAGGCACATCGTCCAAACAGCATTCGTAAATGCTACTAAGCCAAATTCAGATGAGTTTAATTCGACCCCATAGGCATTTGCCCCAATCCCTGCAGCTGTTAACTCCGTTGCCGCTGATCCAATAATTCCAATACGGGCTAAAGTCATGGGACCGCCGAGGACAGCAATTAGAGAAATAATGACTACGACAATCCCAAAAGATGGACCAAGACTGCTAATAAACCCAGTCCTTATCGCTCTTTTTGTTTCAACTGAGGTCATACCAATGCTAGGTGCTGTTTTTGTAGCAATGCGCATAAAGATCAACGCCTGAAAAATAACTATGAATACAAAAAAACTAGCTATAATCCATACCGGGGTACTGTTTGCTAAGTTTAACACTTGTTCCATCTTGTGACCTCCTTTTATTGAGCTCCATCTTTCGATAAAGTTTTTGTAATCTTCAAGGTAATTAGACACTCACCCAATTACCTTGAAACGGTACTCACGTAATTATGACGTACTACTTTGCTGTGATTTCGATCAGCTCTGATTGGCTGATTTCTCCTTCTGTTAAATAATCAAAAACGGCAGAGATAAATAGTTTTCCAATATCCAGCATCGAACGCTCATCAACATTAAACTTCGGATGATGATGCGGGTACACCTCAATCAATTCGGTGGCGCCACCGACATAAACAAAGGTCCCTGGTCTTTCTTGTAAATAATACGCGAAATCCTCCATACCCATTTGTGGGGAGATCGAATGGACATTCTCTTCACCAAATAAATTTTTTGCCAATCCTTCCAGCCTTTTTGTTTCAGCCAGATCATTTTTTACAGCTGGGTAGCCCCTTACATATTGGTATGATGCTGTTGCTCCCATGCCTTTACAAGTTGTTTCGACGATATCTCCAAGCAATTGTTCAATCATGTCACGAACATCCTCATCAAAGGTTCGAACCGTTCCTGTTATCTTTGCTTTATCAGGGATAACGTTAAATCCTGTACCGGCATTAAAAGCAGCAACAGATACCACAGCTGGTTTGACAGGGTCTACTTTTCTACTAACTACTTGTTGTAGATTCACGATTAGTTGGCTGCCAACTGTGATAGGATCTACCGTTAAATGTGGAGTTGCCGCATGGCCCCCTCGACCGAAAATATCAATTTCGAATGTATCTCCAGCAGCCATTGCGTCCCCTTCTTTGACTCCGACCTGTCCAAGAGATTGGATGGAAGAAACGTGAGCACCATATACCACGTCCACACCATCCAGACAGCCATCTTCAATCATGGCCTTCGCTCCGCCAGGAATTACTTCCTCAGCAAACTGATGGAGAAATACGATATTTCCTGGAATTTGTTCTTTGATTTCACTTAACACGGTGGCAACCCCTAGTAATGCAGCGGTATGTATATCATGTCCACATGCATGCATAACTCCAGGGACACGGGATTTAAATTCCACATCTGTTTCCTCTTGAATTGGAAGAGCATCAAAATCAGCACGTAACGCAACGGTTTTCCCCGGCTTTCCTCCTTTTAATAACCCAACTACCCCTATTCCGCCAACCTCGGTTCTGACTTCTATTCCTAATTTAGTCAGGTAATTAGCCACTTTTTTAGGTGTGTTTACTTCATGATGTGATAGCTCCGGATACATATGAAGGTCTCTGCGAAAATCCACCATCTCTGGATATAATTCTTGTAATCTGAGAAAAAGGTTATCTAACATTTGAAATCTCCTTTCACTAGTTAAGTTTTTTGGTTCCAAGCCCTTAATCCTTTTAGCCTCCTTATATAAACTAAAAATTTTGATTTATCAGAATACATCAAAGCTAAATACACAGTGTCCTATGATTTCTTTAACATATTTGAATATCCTGGCTCAAAGCTAATGCGGGACGCTTTTTCCCGTATCCAGTTGCCTGTTCAAAAGCAGCCCCAATTCTCAATACTTGGTAATCCTCTCTATACGGGCCAACAATTTGGATACCAAGAGGGAGTCCCTCTGAGGTAAAACCACTAGGAACGGACAAAGAAGGATTTCCCGCAGCAGAAATATAGTAGCAAGACCGCATCCAATCAATATAGTTTTCCATTTGAACGCCATCAATACTAACCGGGTACTCCAGGTCTACATCAAAGGCTGGAACTTGACTGACAGGTAATACTAATGCATCGTATTTTTCAAAGAAAGTACGCATGTTATTGTATAGTTGGAAGCGAAGGTTTTCGGCACGGCCAATCTTTGTCACGTTCAAACTTCGTCCTTTTTCCAAATTCCAAATAAAGCTTGGTTTCATCAATTCTTTAAACCGGTCAAATAAATCGGAATAGGTAAGTTCAAATTCATACGCTCGTAACACTTGGAAGATTTCTTCCGCATCTGTTAAATCCGGACAGGCTTCTTCAACGTCACACCCCATGTCTGTAAAAATACTTATTTGCTGTTCAAGATTTCTTTTCACCTCTGACTCAACAGGGAGAATACCACCTAAATCGGCTGACCAAGCAATTCGTAATCCCTTTAGGTCAAGATTCAAGTTGGTTGAAAAGACGCTTCCCGGTTCCTCAATGGATAACGGTGAACGAATATCAGGGCCAGCCATGACTGACAGCATAAAAGCAGCATCGTCTACATTTCGTGCCATCGGACCTTGAACTCCTAACGGTGAGTACATCGCGGCTTTTGGATATGGTATGCGACCAGCAGAGGTGCGAAGGCCTACGACATTATTAAAACAAGCCGGGTATCGTAACGATCCTCCCATATCGCTTCCATCTGCTAACGGGATCATTCCGCATGCTACAGCTACAGCTGCTCCACCACTGCTGCCACCTGCTGTTTTAGTAGGATTGTAGGGATTTCTTGTAACACCAAAAACGTTATTGAACGTATGCGATCCTGCAGCAAATTCGGGGACATTTGTCTTCCCGATTACAATGGCCCCTGTTGCACGTAATCGTTCGACAATTAGATCATCTGTAGTTGCAATGTTTTCCCTGAAAATAGGAGAGCCATATGTAGTAAGGAATCCTTTTGCATTGTGGGTATCTTTAATAGCAATCGGTAGTCCGTGTAAAGGACCAATTTCTCCTCCAGAAGCTAGCTTTTCATCTGCAGACATTGCTGCCTGTAAAGCACTCTCTTCATCAAGAGAAACTATCGCGTTAACTATAGGGTTTGTCTGTTTAATTTGCCTCAAATGAGCTTCGACCACTTCCTGAGCTGATAGTTTTCGCTCACGAATCTTCTTCGCAAGACTTCGGGCACTTTCAAAGCAAATCTCCTTTGTCACATGATCAACCCCTATCTCTTTTTTTAACTCAGACTTTAGTTCCACTATGTCGATTGTCGACTTTTTCGATTGGACGAATCAGCTTATGAGTTTTTCACTCCCCTGATTGTAGCGTTAGATTTGTCTTACCTTTAAGTTGATACTAGACTATCAAATAAATTTTTCACCTTCCACACAGTTGTAAGATTAAATTACAGATTTTTCAATAAATACATCTTTCCTGGTAAATCTAACGGCGACCTTGTCATATTTTCTACCGAAATTAGTTAAACATCAATCGAATGGCGACAACGATTAAGCAAGTCGATAAAACACCAAGTATAGTTTTTTCTGGAACTTTGGCTGCCAGTTTCGCTCCTAAGTGCCCCCCAATGATTGAACCAAGAGCTAGAAATATGACTTTTTCCCATAAAATATGGTCAAAGACCATATGAGAAATAGACCCAATGACGGCTGTAATCAAAATAAAAAATGAGGAGGTTGCAGTGGCTATATGCACAGGAAAGGTAAGTAATAAAACCATTGTAGGAACCATAACCGAACCCCCACCGATTCCAAACAAACTTGATAAGAACCCCACCAAGAAGGCAATAAAAGTACCCACCTGTAAATGAAAAGAATAGGAGTATTCCTTACCTGTTGAGTCTACTATTGTCCGAGTGGTGGTCGGCTTTATCGAGAATGACTTACTAGGTTTTAAAAGTAAACTAATGGCCATCAGTAACATGAATAAACCAAAGGATATAAAGAATGCCTTACTTGTAATAAAATCAGCTATCCAAGCTCCCAATATGGAACCAGGAATCATTGCGAGGGCAAATAGGGCACCGCTTTTATAATCGATTCTTTTCTGTTTAGCAAATACTAGCGTACTCGAGATCGAGCTAAACACTAATACGGCCATGGATGTTCCAACAATGTTAGAAACGGGAAAGTTATATAGAATTGCTAAACTAGGAACGATAATAAATCCCCCGCCAAGCCCAACGAGTGATCCACAAATAGCTGCAAACATTCCAATGAAAACCAATAAGGTATTATCCATTTTTCTCTCCTAATTATTTAGTAGATTCTTTGTATCCCTGAAGATTTCTTTCAACTCTCGCCAATACACTACGATTATGATCATCAAGTAACTTTTTCGCTTCATCTATGTTATTCTCGTATATGTACTTAACTAATTGCTCATGCTCTGAAATCGAATTGTTAACATCCTCCTCTTTCATAAATGCGACGTTTTGAATAGTTAGAAGGATATTTCCTAATCGTGCATAATTCGTTTTTATTACTTCACTTTCACTCGCTAGAATCAGTTGTTCATGAAATTGGTAATTGAGTTCAGTATACTCATTACTTTGATTTTTGATTGACTTTGTTTTTTTGATAATCTCCTCCATATTTTGGAGATAGCTATCATATTTTTTATTCCTTAATTTTTCAAGCGCCATATTCTCTAGAAAACATCTAATCTCAATGATGTCCTTTGTTTCCTCTGAAGAAAAGCCTCGTACTACGGTCCCTTTTCTAGGAATTCTCTTCACCATTCCTTCAAGAGTTAGAAGATAGAATGCTTCGCGTACAGGAGCCCTGCTGGTACCAAACGCTTCAGCATATTGCGCTTCCACTAACTTGTCACCTGGAAGCAATTTTCCCAAAAGGATATCTCTCATAATCGTTTCTTTAATCAAGTTTGATAAAGCGTTATTATTGATTAACTCATTGTTCATTCTAACACCTCCCTAAAAATGATGTCCTCTTTTGGTCGACTGTCGACTATAATGTAATAAAATATTAATCTGAATTTTTAAGAAATTCATTATTCATGTAAGGTCAATTGACACTATATTTACGTTGAGCTGTTATTGTGTACCGGTATCTGGAGTTCGATAGTGGTGGTCCTGTTATAAGTTTACGTACCTGTTACGTACCCGGTATTTTTGATTTTGGCAGTAGCAGGTGCGGCTGCTGTTATCGAATCAAAGATTTAAACATTGGGAACTTGAAAAAACAAAATAAAAAAGTCCAATTCACCATGAATTGGACTTCTATCTGTGAACCCTTAACTATTACAATCGATACTCAAACCAATCAAAATACGCAGGGCTTGTAGAAGGATGTCCGTTTCCTGTGGCATAAAGTCCAAAGAAAACTCCTGTAAATCCACCCGCTACTTCCGTCGATAAAAGAGAACATTCTCCCGTCCCTAAAGGAATCGACTCTCCGTCTTGCTGTTGATAGCAGAAAGTATAGTTTTTGGCATCTGAATGAACCGATAGAATAATAGCATCTTGTGCATACTCATACTCCGACTCTACTTTCCAAAGTGAACCAATTCTTCGTTTGACAAAGACCTTTTTCACCCCATCACGGATTCCCACCGCAATTTCATAGTGAAATCTTTCATTCATGAAGACGGTCAATCCAGCCTCTTCCCCTTCCACGGTTGGAGAGAACTCAAGAAGTGTTGAGATTTTGCAATCAAAATGCTGTTGTCTTCTGCCTACAAATGACGGGGAATCCACGTCATCTAAACAAATAGAAGAGCCATATAACGTTAGATAACCTGGTCGGTCAGATAATGACCAACTATCTTTTTTAGGATTTCTCAAAAAACTCCAGGAGAAATCTAAGGTATTCCCATCAAAATCGTACTGTTCTTTCCACTGTTCCCTTTCCTCTATCGGGAGTGATTTTCCGTCCATTTCTAATTCAACTGGTCCACCAATGGTTGGCCAGCCATCATCGTTCCATTCAACAGGTGCCAAGAAGGTTTCCCGCCCAAGATGATGGTGCTTTCCACTAAAAGGAATAGGAGCTGGTCGTATTCCTAAAAATACCGTCCACCAGCTGCCATCGGTATATTGAATGAAATCAGCATGTCCTGTAGCTTGAATGGGGCTTGCACTGCTCCGGTGAGTTAGAACCGGATTGTTCGGATGACTCTCAGAAGGTCCAAATGGTTGTTGGCTTCTAGCCATGGTCACCATATGCCCGTATTCGGTTCCTCCCTCGGCAATCAGTAAGTAGTAGGTTCCGTTCATTTTGTAAAGATGCGGTCCTTCCGGATGAGCACCGCCCGTTCCTTCCCAAATCAATCGTCGTTCAGAAAGCAGTTTCCCCGTCTCCATATCGATTTCTGCTTGATAAATCCCCATTGGTTCTCCGCTAAAAATATCTTGTGTTCCGGTTATATATACCTTTCCATCATCATCAAACAATAGCGAAGGATCAATGCCAGGCCAATCCAGAAAAATCGGTTCAGACCAAGGACCTTCTGGATGTTTAGTCCAAACAAAAAAGTTCTTTCCGATGGTCAAATTAGTCGTAATCATATAAAACCGCCCATGGTTGTATCGAATCGTCGGGGCAAATATTCCCAAGGAACTTTTGGCTTGATGAAGCGATAACTGGCTCTCGTGTGTTAAACAGTGTCCTATTTGTTTCCAATTCACGAGGTCCTTCGATTGAAAAATCGGGACACCTGGGAAATATTCAAATGAACTAGTCACTAGATAAAAATCTTCTCCCATTTTGCAAATACTTGGATCCGGATGAAAGCCAGAAATAACAGGATTAGTATACTTCATGATAAATCTCCTTCTATGTTAAAAGTTTGCGTCAATCTACCCGCGTACTGCATTGTTTCTTGAAATTTCACCTAACACATGTCCGCTTTCTTTCACCTGTCTCTCTTGAGTATCTCGATTCACCCCGATAATCCCAAATTTCGGTTCATACCCAAACGTCCATTCATAGTTATCAAATGTGGACCAATAAAGGTAACCTAATACTTCAATACCGTCCTCGATGCACGAATGAAGTCCTTTAAGGCCGCGTTGGATAAATTCGACCCGGCGGTTGTCATCGTTAGTGGCAATGCCGTGTTCTGTCACCATCACAGGGAGATCCAGGTCTTTAGCAACATTCCGAATCGTACCGGCCAAAGCTTCCGGATAGAACTCATACCCCATCGCTGTCACTTCCGTTCCTTCCGCAACCGGAACTTGTCCTTGAGGTCCGTAGATTTCTCGTGTGTAATTTTGTACACCAATGAAATCATCTCCTTCAATGGTAGATTTGAATTGTCCAAAGTAATCATGCCAAACCTTTGCCGCCTGCTCTTCCCCGCCTTCAACTGCTTGAATTTCTGGTAGTGCCAAAGATAATCCTACTTTGGTTAGTGGGTTTATTTTCTTCATAACCTCTCGGGCTTTACAATGGGCTTCTTTCACAATTTCTAAAGACACCTCATCAGAAGCCATGTGGAAAGTGAAATATTGATCTACCGTTGTTCCGCATTTTTGGGCAGCTGATTCACGCCAGCCGGGTGCTGTCCATGATTTAGCATCCATACCAACAGGCGGCATAAAGTCTAGATTAATGAACAGTTCTTTTAGCATGACCGGTAAATTGACTTCATTCATGGTCAAGACATAAGGAATATCCTGCCCCAGCTCCTTAAACACTACCTCGCAATATTTTGCAAAAAGGTCTGCCGTTTTTGGATTTCTCCACCCGCCCATCTGCATTAGCCACTGTGGAGAAGTAAAATGCATCATGGTCACAACAGGCGTGAGGTTATTGTCATAACAAACTTTGATAACATCTCGATAATGGTCCATTTCTTCTTTGGAAAAAACACCTGGCTCCGGTTCAATTCTTGACCACTCGATTGAAAAACGGTAACTATTTAACCCTAGGCTTGCCATCAGTTCAATATCCTGTTTGTATCTATTGTAGTGATCGACCGCATCACCGGAAAAATCTCTGTACGGTGATCCCTCAGAATACTCTTCCGCCCACATATCTGATTTTTTATTGTTTCCTTCTACCTGGTAGGCAGATGTCGCCGTTCCCCATAGGAAAGATTCAGGAAATGTATATTTCATAGTAAGTTACCTCCGAACGATATTTTACAAAGCTATACTTTGATATTAGCAAACGCTTTCCGTTCAGATAATGTTAAAATACAAGGACTTGATTGCTCGAATCATAGATTTATTTTTATAGTAAACTTTCAATAATAATAAATAGTTTCAGGGTTAACACCATGTTTTATTTGTATTACAATTAGTAAAATGATTACTCGAATCGAAAAAGGTGCGGAACGATGGAACGATTAGAACTGGAAAGCTATTTGAAATCAGTACATTTTGAGGTCAATGAGGAAAAAGTCTTAAAGGAGTATAAACCCTCCATAGTGACAGTAGATGAAGAGGAAGTGTTTCTCTTTAGCAAAGGATTTGATATTAATGATTCACCTATTGAAGAGAACATCTCTATTTCACAACAGCCATATCACTCGGTGATTCCGCTCCATATGCATGATTATATTGAAATGATGTTTGTCTATCGAGGCAGTTGTACCGTTACAGTAAAAGGAAATAAGGTGGTTTTGAAAAAAGGAGAACTGATTTTCATTAACAAAGAAACACCTCATAGTGTGGGTGCAACGACCAAGAAGGATATCATTATAAATATAATCATGAAACAGGACTATCTTTCTCCAAGTTTTCTAAGAAGATTGTCGCAAAAAAGCATTATCTCTCAATTCATGATTGAATCGCTAGTCAGCAAACGGAAACAAAATCATTGCCTGATTTTCCGTCCTGGTGAACAGACGAAGATCATAGAAGTCATGGAGAATATGATGTGTGAATTTTTTGACCGAGACTTCTGTTCTGAAGAAATTATAGATTCTTACATGATTGTTTTATTTTCCACACTCCTTCGTTATAACAACTACCCTACTAGAAATGAGTACTCGAAAGAAAATAAGGATGCTTCTCTATTAGAATTTTTGAGATATATTGAAGAGCATTATAAGGATTGTTCCCTAGTTGATATGGGTCAAACTTTTGGCTTCCATCCAAGTTACCTTTCCACCTTGCTTAAAAAAGGAACAGGAAAATCATTCAAAGAACTTCTCCAAATTCAACGGTTAAATCAGGCAGCCTTGTTCTTATCTCATTCGGATCTTCCTATCCCACAAATAGCAGAGGAAGTAGGGTATTCAAGTGTGACGTTTTTTTATAAAAAATTTAAAGAATTGTTTCATGAGACGCCTTATAGTTACAAGGAAAAACATAGATATGACAAAACCATCCAATAGGATGGTTTTGTAGTTTATTTATGGTAGAGAAAACCACCGTTTTTGGAGGTTCTAGGAGTTCTTAGCTCGTTCTATGGGTTTCCCAAAACTCAACTGCTTGATCTTCGGTCACTCCTTTTGGAATTTCAAATTCGTGGTGAATAATGGTTTTTCCATCTTTATTCAACTCTGGTTCTTTTCAATAATCGAGAGATTTCCCATCTTAAACATACTGTACCCTACTCCTAAAGCAAGTAAATATTCGATTTAAATACCTAAAAGGGATATTTAAAAAGGTTCTTAATACACTATAAAGAGGAGGATGATGGATGTGGACATTAGTAATAAAAATAGACTAATTAATAAGGCTAAAAACATCCTACATACAGGTGTCAATCCTGATTTGCAGGTTAAGCCTTGGGAAATGAAGAATATAAAAAGAGCGACTAATTGGTTTGGAAATAATGAACGTGTTCAGCATGTGATAGCAAAATATTACCGCATAAAAAAATAAAATGGTAGAATCATCAACGATTCTACCACCTTTTATTGGTGAACGAGTTTTTTAACAATAATGCTATCCTTCGTAATCTTAATGTTAGGGACGATGTTGTTCGAAGAATGTTTACCATTAAGGATGGTTTTAGCCTTGTTCGTGTATTTCTGAAAATCTTTTAGTGCTGGATCGTTTTCTTCTACAATAACTGTAACGGTAGTGTTTTTAGTCATCTCCATCACCTCTTATCATTATTTTACTGTATTTGAAAATATTGTTCAAGCTTGTTCGATATCAATCCGTTCCAGTAACCCCAACATTTCGGTCCGTTCATAGTATTGGATAGCCAATGATATAAGTCCATATAGTAATACGGCATCATATTCGTCGAACTCCAAAGAATAACTCGATAAAGTAATCGCATATTCTGTATTTTCATAGGAAATCGCTAATAGAAGATAGTTTTTTATGTAAGCCTGGTCCTTATTTTCTTTGTTAATAGGTATGGCTTGCGCTCTTACTAAGGAAGCTTTATATGAATCACGAACTACCTTGGGTATTCTTCTCGTTGATTCAAAAGTCTTTGCGGGATAAATCTTATACTCCACGTTTCCTTGCCAATTTTCAGAATAATAGTCGGTTAGAGATTTCAAAACAATCCCCATGCCATCATCAATTTTCGTAAAATCCTTTGCTATACTAGCAAAACCATTTGCGTATTCTTCGGTAGCCCATTTGGATAGAAAATTTATTTTTTGGGTTGTGACATTGATGACATCAATCAAATTCTCCGTCTGCTTTTCAACTTCTAACTCAAAATTAAAAAGCTTTAACCTCTTTAACCTGGTAAATCCAATTGGGAATAGTAAAAACAACAGAATCCAAACCAAAAAATAAAAAACATGTTTTACTATACTGATAATGGTTGGATCCGTAACAATCGGTTCTACCACCAGTGTGGTCAGTGTGGGTGCTTGTGTGTTTGTATTCTTTGGTTGAGTTTCAACTGCTGGTACATTATTATTAGTTGTATTTTTTGATGAATGATCAGTAAAGAACACGTCGTTTATAAAAAGACCAATAATAAAAGTGATACCCAGGACGTATAACACAATAAGAGATACCTTTAACCAATCTTTCCTCATAGGGTGAATCTTGTCATTTTCTTCCCCTTTTCTGCTCAATGTTCTCTCTCCTCAAAAACTGGTAAACTGTCAATCCTTACTCTATTATGATACAAATTATACCATAAAGGGGGTCTCGAAAATGGTCTGTTCCTCTAGCAAATTAAAAAAAAACAGATTTGGCCAAGAATTAATAATGAGCCTAACGCTAATGACGTAACAATTGCAATTTTCTTTTTTCAATTCAATCACTCTTTTTTTGTTATAGGAAATGAATTTGCAGAAATTATGAACGAATTACTTTTTCAATTAAAGAACACAAAAAACCTCCTTTACTAAAGAAGGTTCTTGTTCAAATAAATTACTATCCAAAGATACTTATGTTAATTAAACCCCATCCACTTCTGAACCCCCATTTACTTGTTCTGCATCCAAATAATACTCACTAAAAACCTCTGCAAATGCTTTTATTGCATTGTCGAGTTCTTCCTTTGTATTTTCAACACCGCCAAACTCAAGCAGCATCGATTTGCTGGATAGGTCTTGGTTGTAAACTCCGTTTCCATCATCTTTTGTTTTTACAAAAACTCCCCTACTAATGCCTGGATATTTTTCTTCCAGTTTATGATTCAGTTCTTTGGCTAAACTTAGATTTTTATCATAATTAGCATTTTCCTTCCCAACAACAAAGAATAATCTAGCAAATGGTTTCCCGTTGATATCCATTGTTGTGACACTCCTCGGTTGCGAGTCCCTGTGTATATCTATTAAATATTGGATGGTCTTTTCCTGTGCCATAACTTGTTGAACAATTTCTCTAGAAAGAGTATAAGACTGGTAATAATTCCAATCCTTCTTTTTTAACTCCTCCGTCGCATTGGTTGTACTATGTTTTGAACCTATTCCTTCCTTTTCCAATTCTTCTTGCAAGCTTTTTCCAACATCAATGATGTTTTTATTTTCATTAAAGCTAACAGCTGAATCTGGGTCCGTAACCCCGTTTAATTCCGGTAAGAACGCTTCCCAACTATGTGAATGATAAATAAAAACTTCTTCTTCTCCTGTTTCTTTTGGCGGTAATGTTTTCGCCTGATTACTATTTGATTCTTCCAATTCTTGACCTGCCAGTTCTCTTTCTTTCAGCAAGATGTCTACTGGTGGGGATGATTCTGTTGGGAGATTTGAAAGATCTGTTCCCATACCTGCAACTGCTATTTCTGTATTAAACGTACGAAAATTAGGAATTTCGTTACCAAACAACGTTGTTATATCTTTGTGCCTTATATCGAATACAGACCTGGTAATAAATTCAGATATAGATGGTAATTCGTTACTTACATCACCTATATCCGATTCACCTAAAAGAGCGATTTCATTAGACGTTAATTCAAGAAAAAACTCTGTAGGTAATCTATTACTGGTTCGATATAATAGTTCTGACGTAAATTTGTCTTTAATATCAATAAAATTAATCATAAAAATAAGTAAGAATATCATAAAGAAAAGGATAAAGAAAATAATTTTAATATCTATAAAAACCATTTGGCTATTTTTATTCCTCATATACTCCTCCTTAAGTCTAGCGTTTTAACTCTCTTAATTTGAATATATGAAGTAGGAATAATAATAGACTAATATATTTCTTCCAATCAATACCAATGTAGTATTGCTTATTAGAAAAAGACGTGTCTGAACTGACCCCGTTCCTCTTCTTTTGAATCATCATTTTATGGTGATCCCATTTGGTTCCTCGCCAACTTCTAACGTTGCGATTACTTGGTTATCATCATTTTTAATTACGCTTACTGTATAATCATACATATTGGTTACATAAACGAACTGGTTGTCTTTACTCGTCACAATCCCATGGGCACCTTCGCCCACTTCAATGGTTGCCACCACTTTTCTGGTTTCTAGCTCGATCTTAGATACACTATTCGATGGATTTTCAGGCGTTCCTTGATTTGCAACGAATGCATATTTACCATCCGATTGAATATACACTTGAGCAGGGCCTTCTCCCACTTGAATCTTTTCAACCTTTTCAGAATCGAGATTAATAACGGCTAGGGAGTTTTCAGCATTTAACGTTGCCACAAGTGTTTTCCCATCTGGAGTTACCCCTGTTGTAACAGGCGTATTCCCTACTACAATCTTTTTGGTTTCTTTCATACTCTCTAAATCTATTACACTTACCGTGTTCTCGCCCATATTTGCGATGTATGCTGTTTGACTATCGGCTGCTACTCTAAAACCATGTGGTCTATTTCCT
Source organism: Robertmurraya mesotrionivorans (assembly GCF_050971805.1). Classification (NCBI taxonomy): domain Bacteria; kingdom Bacillati; phylum Bacillota; class Bacilli; order Caryophanales; family Bacillaceae; genus Robertmurraya; species Robertmurraya mesotrionivorans. Next base: position 360,138 of record NZ_JBPCCH010000002.1, read on the forward strand.
GTTGAAATATTTTGAATCACTTTATATGTTGCTACATCTATTACAGATACATGATTATCTTCATTGTTTGTTACTAATGCATATTTCATATTCTCAGTAAACACAATATGAGCAGGATGAGATCCGACTTCCACTTGACTGATTAATTCGTCTGTTTCCGCATCATAAAACTGCGCCAGTCCAGCTGTTTTTTCTTCATGTCCACTATCATGTCCCCCATGTTCACCTGTTTCAGGAACAACAGTAGCTCCTATTATTTTTCCGTTAGGTGATAGTTGAACATTATGAACCGAACCCTCAATTTCGATTGATTTCACTGACTTGTTAGTTGTAGCGTCGATTTTTGTGATGCCCCCATTTTCCGCGGTATAGTAGAACGAAGCTTTTTCTTGCTCTTTTCCATCCTGATTGGATTCATTATTTTCTAAAGTGTCGGTATTCTTCTCCTCCACCACATTATTTTCTGTATTACCACATGCAGCTAGAGTAATACTAAATAATAATAACAAGCTTATGAAAATGGTTTTTTTCATCTTTAAACACTCCTTATCTTTGGTAACTTCACTATAGTAAATACTTGTGGAGAAAATTTGCAGAATCCGACTAGGAGTATGACAGCTTTGTGAATTTTATAAGGTAAGTAAATAAAATGTAACTTCTTAAAAATTAAAAAGATTTCCCAAAAACCGGTAGGCATTCTCCATAATTTCTGCAAATTTTAATAGTAGTATGATTGTAAATAATATAAAGGAGGTTGCAATAGTGAGTATTAAACGTACTACTTTATTTCTATTTTCCTTGATTATCGCAGTTTTTTTAGCAGCATGTTCCAATAATCAGGAGAATGAACAAGACAATTCGAATAACAGCAGTGAGGAAACAGGACAAGAACAGGATACTAGCAGTGAAGGTCACGGAGGTCATGAAGGAATGGATCATTCTGGATCAGGGGAAATTCCTGAAGGCCTACAAGATGCTGAAAATCCAACGTTTGCAGTTGGTAGTCAAGCTATTATAAATGCAGATCATATGGAAGGTATGGATGGAGCTGAAGCAACCATTGTTGGTGCTTATAATACAACCGTCTATACTATATCTTATACACCTACAACTGGTGGAGAAAAAGTGACGAATCACAAATGGATTATTCACGAAGAAATTAAAGATGCTGGTGATCAACCTTATCAGCCTGGTGATGAGGTTACCGTAAACGCTGACCATATGGAAGGTATGGAAGGTGCAACTGCAGTGATTGATTCAGCTCAACAAACAACTGTATACATGGTGGATTACACTCCGACGTCAGGTGGAGAAAAAGTAACCAATCATCAATGGGTAACAGAAAGTGAGCTTTCTGCGAAATAACAATCCATTCAAACACTCGTATAACTTTAGGCATTCCTAATATAGGGATGACACACCATGGTTGGCTTATGCAATACAAGTAGAATAGTTCATCACAGCCATAAATTGTCCAGGTTATAAAGCAAAACCGCATTTTAATAAAATGCGGTTTTATTTTTTAAATTAGGTTTCTTTATCTATATGAATTTACTCAAAAAAAACATGGATATACAAATAATCCCTATAATTCCAAGAAAACTTATGAAAATTGTTGTCTCATTTTTTCTCTGCAATTTTCTATATTTATTGTAACTAATTTCCCCTTTTGCAAATCTAAATCCATTCATGTTGAGTTCAACACTTTAGAGGGTGCCATCTTTATCTTCAAGAAAAACCTTAGAAATTAATCCCATCTTCTTTAATGATGCATTCTCACTATTGGCATATTAAGGTTGAAGAGAAATATTACTGTCTGGCCCAAAATAGTCTAGTCCATCAAATTTATAAACGGAATGGTTTCGTATCTCGTCTGTCATTCTACTTGCTGGCTCTTCAATGTAGTTAATAGAAAAACACACTTGAATCACCTCATTTACATTTAGAAAATGATCAATAAATCGCTAATTTTTACTTTATCAAAATAAATTGGTTAGAAACAGCTGATAGTTCCCTGCTTTCAAATACGATGGCTCTTAGGATAGTACTTCATCCCCCGAATAGATATTCCCCTTCTCCGATTGTAATCGTTTTACCTTTTAAGTCAGGTGCAGACGTATTAAAAACTAGTTGTTGCATTCGGTTTTCATCACCTTTAATAAATATAAAGGTTTGATTCCCTACCACCAAAATCAATTTATCCAAATCAGAAGTAACATTTTGATCCAAAATTTCAAATCCAAATAACCGATGCCAGTGAATCGCTAATGCAGAAGGATTACTCACTTGGAATACAGCACTCGTTATCGTCACTTTACCTGAAGGATGTTCCTGAATAATTCCTGAGTCTATTAATCTTTCTCTCCGTACTTCATCAGTCCCGTTCCATTGAATAACAAATGGATATGGCAATCCTTGATAATCTCCAGCAATGGTCATCATACGCCATTCAATCAAATTGCCTTGTGCGTCTAATCGCTTTCCATCCATAATTAGCGAAACATCTAAATTTAGCTTGGTTAAATGCCTTGCTACTTCCTCTATATCATCCGTTCGCAAAGCGACTCTGCTTAAAACTTCCTGACTAGGTAATAACTTTACAGAATCTCGTACCACCTCATTTGGTTCTACAACGCTTTCGGCTAATTCTCGATTTTCCACTCCTAGAAATTCTATATAACAGAGGTCAAAATAACTTAATGCATTGTATGTACCCCATTGCTTGTGAGAACCACCTTGAAAGGCGATTAACCCATTCTCGTGGAACTTCTTAATCGCTGACTCTAAGCTGTTAACATAATGAACAGTATGATCCCATTCTAGGTTTGCCATCTTACCACCTCCAAATTTACGACCCTAACTCCGTCGTCCGTTTGACCGCCTTTAATACACTTCGTTGCAAACCAGCAGTAAAGTCTGACCCATTTAGCTCATGTAATGCGTTAATTCCGACTCCACCAGCAGAATTATTAATATCCAATAATTGACGTGGATGCTTTCCAGTTTGCTTTAACATCTCTACAGCACCTACTATATTTTCTAAAGTGATTTTCCATGCGTGTTCCCGCGATAAACCAGCTAACACCCCAGCATCTGCAAATGATTCGATAAAATAATAGACATAGTTTGGCCCAGCCACTCCGAAACCTGTAAAAATATCAATTAATCGTTCTTCGATATACATGACTTTTCCAAATCCAGTTAAAAAATCATCGACCTGCTCTATAGAAGCTTGTTCATTTAATGCTACTCCACTATATCCAAACCCCGTATCTGTCAATGTATTTGGAATGACGCGTACAATCGGTCGCTCCTTTCCCACAAATGACTCCAGTCTTTTTATCGTCACACCCGCAATAATGGATACAATTACCGTATCCTTGTTACTATACTTTCTTATTGCTTCGCCAATTGATGCGAGGTCATCCTGTGGACGTACTCCAATCACGATCATATTCGCTTGTTGTACAGAAGATTCTAGTTCCTTACTCGCTTTTACCTGATAAGTTGTATTTAAATATGTATTACGTTCTTCCGAAACATCCGTTACGGTAATTTGATCTTTTGTTAGCGCTCCATTCCTTAAAATAGCGCGAATGATCGCTTCAACCATTTGTCCACCACCAACAAAATGAATCATCGAAACAACCTCCTTACGTAAAATAATATCTGGAATAAGTAGCGGTATTCCCTCTACTTATTCCATAATTAATTCTAATTACTTTCCCAAGCCTCAGGTAAAATAAAGCCATCAAACTTTTCTTCTGCTAGAATATATTCTTCGAATTCAGGTGATTCAAAGGCTTCCTTTACATCCTTTGCCCATTGTGTATCTAAGTCCTCTTTCAAAATGGATACAATGATACGATGTTCTTCTGGAGTATTTTCAATTTGTAAAGCATCTGAAATTTTTAATCCGGAACTAGCAATGTAGTTTCCGTTTACAACTCCGAAATCCACATCCTCTAAAGACACTAATATTTGTGCAGGATCTAGTACCTTGAAATCAAGATCATAAGCAGCAGGTTTCACACTATTTAAATTAAAATCTGTTGTCCCCGCATCCTTTTCTACAGTAACCCATCCTAAATCTTCTAAAATACGAACAGCACGTTCTTGGTTGACCGGGTCATTCGGTAAAGCAACCGTTGAGCCGTCCTTTACAGCATCAAGTGAATCATGTTTTACAGAACGTAAGCTTTGCGGTGCACCTGGGGAAAATGCAAGACGAACCATTTCAACATTTAGTTCCTCATTAATTCCTTCCATATATGAGGTACTTTGGAACACGCTCGCATCAATTGCGCCCTCTGCCATCGCTGGGTTAACCTGCATGTTTTGTGAGAAAACTTTAATTTCAACTTTGTAGCCCTTTTCTTCTAGAATTGGTAAAATTCCTTTACGAAACTGTTCTTCATATGTCCCCACTCCAAACCCAAAAATAAGGTCCTTTTTCTCTTCTTGACCTGCAGACTCCTCACTTCCACACGCAGCTAAAAACAACACCAGCATAATAGACAAAAATGAAATTACTTTCTTCATTCTTATTGCCCCCTCTTTCTTTTTTAATTTATTGGTCATATATAAAACCCCATGAATACTATAAAACACTTTTTCGTAATGTATTTAATGCTCCCTCAGTGGCCTTTACAGAAACTGCACAGTTGGGAACCAATAAAAATGGTTGATTTTTCATCACATCGATTGCTTGTTTTGCTTGCTGATCAATAAGGGAGTCATCTCTTCCTTCAAAAATACGATGGTCAACTCCTGCTACTACTGTTTTATCTAACTTGATTTCTAATCCAGGATTTCCTTCTGCTTCTGTGTCCCAGCTGATACCCTCAATTGGATAATCGATAAAACGATCCGGCTGTGAGCAAGAGCCACATGTATGTAAGATTCGTTTCCCTTTCTTCATCGCATGCAGGACGATGGAATCATATGGCCTTGAAAATTCATTAAATGTTGCCTCATCAAACAATTCAGGATGAGCAGTTCCTGTAACTGCATAAAATAGCCCATTGACCTCTACTTTTTCTAATTCCTTCACATAGTTAGCTATAGTCATGGCTATCGCATGTAATGCTCGATGAACACCAGCCCGTTCTGTCTTTAACAATTCCTTAAAATCTACGGGTGTTTCACTCCCATACATCGTTTGGTCAACATATGATGAATTTCCTGTTAAAAACATCAAAATCGTTAGTGGTGAAAAAATCGTCTGAATAATTGGAACTTCTGGTAAACCATCTCGAATCAACCCTACAGCCTCTATTTGTTCTTGTAGTGCTGCCGATGTTGCTACATCGACCTCATTCACATCCCAAACATCGGAGGAATTTTGAATCACTTGCTTACTTTGCCTTGGAAAAACCCATCTGTAATCGTTAAAATCATAAATATTACCAAAGGCTTCAGCTAAATAAGTAGCTCGCGGATTAATTTTTATCCAATCCCAGTCATATTGTTTAGCAAACGTAATCGTTGCTTCGGCTAGGTCTGTTGCTGTTTGTTCTTTTTCGAGAAAATGATGCCATCCACTTACAATGGGTCGGTCGGCTTTTTCTCCAGATAAAAGCTGTTCAAATCGTTGCATTTTCGTTAAATTCGTCATTCTTTTACTCCCCTTTTCTCTATTCTTTTCTCGCTTTGCGTGCTAGCACATTTCCGGATGATTGAATTCCTTGTACGAAAATGATAAGAATGATAACGGTAGAAACCATCGCAAATGTATCAAAGCGCTGATACCCATATACAATTGCCAAATCACCAACACCACCGCCACCAACGGTTCCTGCCATCGCAGTTGCACCGATTAATCCAATGGTTGCTGTAGTAATCGATAGAATTAATGAACCAAATGCTTCCGGCAGTAAAAAATACCAAATCATTTGAAAGGGGGTTGCACCCATTGATTCCGCCGCTTCGATGATACCTGGGTTTACTTCTAATAAAGAATTTTCTACCAATCTAGCAATAAAGGGAGATATAAAAATAATGAGTGGAACAATCGCCGCATTGGTTCCAATTGATGTACCAACTACCATCCGTGTAAACGGAATGATCGCTACCATTAAGATGATAAATGGCAAGGAACGAACAATATTAATAATCGGATTCAAGATGGAATAGAATACCTTACTTTGTACAATCCCCCCTGGCCTTGTGATGACCAAAGCTATACCTAATGGGATGCCTATTAATGAGCCTATTAGTAAAGAAGCCCCTACCATATAAAAAGTATCAATACTTGCTTGGATAAACTGTTCTAGCGTAATGGTTGTTTCTATCAATGTTCAACGACCTCCTCAACCCCAGTAACTTTTCCTCTCACAAACTCTAAGGCTTTATCGATTTCAGCTGTCTCTCCTTCGAATTGCAAGTACATAATAACAAGTGTGGTCTCCTGAATTTCTGTCATATTAGCAAACAGAATATTCACTTTTACATCATAATCTTTCAATAATTGATAGATTATTGGCTCAGATGCTGTATCACCTTTCACTTCCAGTCTAAACACTCGGCTATTTTCTGATCGGATTAACTTACGCTTCACACTATTCGGAATACTATTGTGAATAACCGTTTTAACAAAATTTTTGGAGGTTGAATGTTTCGGGTGACCAAACACATCTAGGACAGACCCTTGCTCAATAATCTTTCCATCTTCCATGACAGCAACCCGATTACACACCTCCTGGATAACCGACATCTCATGGGTGATGATCATAATAGTAATTTTGTAATCTGTATTAATCTTTTTTAGCAGCTGTAAGATCGATTGAGTCGTTTGTGGATCAAGCGCAGATGTGGCTTCATCACAAAGCAATATTTTCGGATTGGATGCTAATGCTCTAGCAATCCCAACCCGTTGCTTTTGACCACCTGACAGCTCCTTCGGATAACTTTTTGCCTTTTCACTTAATCCGACGAACTCTAATAACTCCATCACACGCGCTTTTATTTCTTGCTTTGGCTTTTTAGATAGCACGAGTGGAATGGCTACGTTATCAAATATAGTCTTCGATTCTAGTAGGTTAAAGTGTTGAAAGATCATTCCTATTTGTTTCTTCATTGCCCTAAGCTGCTCATTTGATAAATGAGCGAGCACTTGGCCATCAACAATTACATCCCCTTTCGTTGGATGCTCTAAATAATTGACGAGGCGAACCAAAGTACTTTTTCCGGCACCACTGTAACCAATAACACCAAAGATATCTCCCTCTTGTATTTGTAAATCAATACCTTTAAGAGCATCTGTCGTCACGTTTTTTCGTTGATAGGTTTTATAAACGCCTTTCATTTCAATCATGGTCATTCTGCTCCACCCCTCATTTTTACCACTGCTTCCACAGTTGATAATGCTTGGCTTAAATCAGCTATAATATCTTTGGCAGCCTCTAATCCAACTGACATTCGTATTAATCCATCAGTAATTCCATACTTTGCTCGTTCTTCTCTAGGTATGGAAGCATGTGTCATCGATGCTGGATGCTGAACAAGGGTTTCAGGATCCCCTAAACTAAAGGAAATCATCGCCAGCTTTAAGCTATTTATCAATTTTTTTCCGGCCTCTATTCCGCCATTTACTTCAAACGAAACAATTCCACCCATCCCTTTCATTTGACGTTGAGCAAGCTCGAACTGGGGATGAGATGATAACCCCGGGTAATAAACTTTAGCAATAGAGGGGTGGCCCTGCAAAAACTCAGCAACTTGTTGAGCATTTTCACAGTGCCGTTGAACTCGCAGTACCATTGTTTTTAATCCTCTTAGTATTAAGGATGATTCCCATGCATTTAAGTTTTGACCTAAATCTCCCATAATTTTCTTTCGCATAAACTGAATGTCAGCCTTTTTCCCCACAATTAAACCAGCAAGTACATCTCCATGACCGTTAATATATTTCGTGGCACTATGTACAACTACATTCGCTCCAAGTGATAAAGGATTTTGCAAATATGGACTCATAAATGTGTTATCAACAATTAAAGCAAGCTCGTTCCGTTGACATATTTCTGCGATTAAAGGAATATCAAGGATGGTTAAAGTGGGATTCGATGGTGTTTCAATATAGATTACTTTTGTATTTGGTTTGATCGCAGTGATGATTGCTTCTACATCCGTACAGTCCACAAAATCAAATTCGATTCCGAATCTAGGTGCTAATGATGTTAAAAAATGATACGTTCCACCATACACATCTTTTGTCACTAATGCATGGTCACCTTTTTCTAAATAAGCTAATAACGCGATCGAAATAGCAGCCATTCCACTTGCTACACCTAATGCAGCTTCTCCTTTTTCTAAATCAGCTATTTTAGTCTCTAGAACTTGTAAGGTTGGATTGCCGTATCGACCATAATAGAAACCCTCAACATTCCCTGATACAACATCAGCAGCCGATTCAACATTTGGAAAAGCGTAGGCAACTGCTGGAACAATGCTATGTGAGATTGCCTTTGGCTTTTCGAATACTTGGTGATTCGAATGAATGACTTGGGTATCCATACTCCAATTCGTATCCATGCTTACACCAACTCGCCTAATTGCTCTTTTTCTTCGATTCTATTAAGAACATCTTTCAAACTACTCATGATGTGGTCTTTCATGGCCATTTCTGCACCATCACCATCTTTTTTCTTAATACTCTGAAAAATTAAATCGTGCTCCTCGTCCGCTTTCTCATTCCATTTTCCATACATAGTAACCAAATGACAGTACCTGTTTGCATGATCTTTAACCATATTTAGAAGTTTTATAGTAGACTTAAGTCCGCTTATTTCAGCAATATAATCATGAAATTCATTTCCATAGGTGACAAAATCTTGATTGTATCCTAACCGAAATGAATATTTCAGCTTATCCAATATCTCAGAAAGGACAACCTCATCATCTTTTGTCGCGTTCCCTGCAGCATGTCTAGCAATCTTTCCTTCTAACATGCTACGAATCATAAAAATCTCTTCTACCTCCTCTTTCGTAATAGATGCAACCTTGAGCCTTCCATTCGGTTGACGAATTAAAAATTCCTCCATCTCTAGCATCTGAATGGCTTGTCTTAGCGGGGTACGACTAATATCTAACATACTAGCCAGTTTTTCTTCTCTTACAATTTGATCAGACTTCAGCTCACCAAAAATGATTTTTTGTTTTATATTCGAATAAGCAATATCCTTCGTTAACAAACGACTCTGTTTATTCATGTTCCCCCTCCAATAATTCGTTTTTTAATCAATAATGAATACTTGTATTTTTGTATACAATTTTTTGAGGTAAAAAAATATAGCCTCTTTCAGCTTGTATTAAATAGTTGGAACAATTGAATAAATATTTTCCAGCATTTATTCTATGATTGCTATCCTATAATGAATTTTCATAATATTAAATATTTATGTCGTATTATCTAACAATGTTTTTATTTTATCTCGGATTACATTTACTTGCTCACTATTGAACAATGATTTTGAAACAAACAAAAAAGGGACCGTTCCTCTACGAACAGCACCCATGTTCTCTTAATAAGGTAAACTTTTTGTATTTGAGAAATCTTTCTTCACTATCATAACAAGACACCACCAATGGCTGCCCAAATAAAACCAACCGACATCATCAGTACGACCATTATCGGTGTTAATAAGGAAACTGGTAGTCTCCCGAAACAAAAGGACAGGATCCATGTAAGATTAAATGGAAAGAGCAGAGGTTCGTCCTCTGCTCCAATGACTACAGCTTTATATCTGGTTTAAAAGTTCAATCCTCTCATTCCATTTCCATTCTTTTCTATTATATGATAAAAAGTATTTTTCTTAGGATCATACATATAATCTTTCGCCCAATCATCAATATTCGCTACGGTTTGCTCAATCGCATAAATGATGGCATACATTTCCTCGTTTGTCATAATTGGATGAATCGAAAGTCTTACCCAACCTGGTTTTGAAGACAGATCCCCTTTGGCAATCGTATGACCAATTTGCTTAGAAGTCTCCTTATCAATTTTCAATAAATAATGACCGTACGTTCCCGCGCAAGAACAGCCGCCACGGACTTGAATACCAAACCGATCGTTTAATAGTTTGGTAAAAAGATTGTAATGAATCCCTTCTACATGAAAAGAAATGATACCAAGTCGTTCCAATTGGCCGGATTCAAATACATGTAAATGATTTATTTTATCTAACGCAGGTAACAGGATATCTAGCTGTTCCTTTTCTCTAGCTAAGATTTGTTCCGTTCCCATCTTTTCTTTCAGTCTAATAGCTAAAGCTGCGCGAATGGTCTGTAAAAATCCAGGTGTCCCCCCATCCTCTCTCTCTTCCAAGTCTTTCAAATAGAGGCGACCTCCCCAGGGGTTCGTGTAATGAACCGTTCCTCCACCCGGATGGTCTGGTATCGTATTTTGGTAAAGGTCCGAATCAAAGAGTAAAATGCCAGACGAACCAGGTCCACCTAAAAACTTATGCGGAGAAAAGAAAATTGCATCGAGTCTTTCCTCTTGATTCACTGGATGCATATTAATTGGGACATAAGGGGCAGATGCTGCAAAATCAACAAAGCATAGTCCTCCATGGTTATGCATAATGGCTGCTAGTTTATGATAGGGAGTCTGAACGCCTGTGACATTCGAGCAGGCTGTAAAAGACCCAATTTTCAGCTTACGGTTCTCATATTTTTTTAGCATCGCTTTTAAGTAATCAACATCAATCATCCCATCTTTTGTGGGTTTCAATACGACCACATCCGCAATGGTTTCTTCCCATGAAATGTGGTTCGAATGATGCTCCATATGGGTGATAAAAATAACAGGACGGTCTTTTTCTTCGATCTTGAGATTCTCTTTAACATTCTCAGGAATTCGTAATCCCATTATCCTTTGTAGCTTATTGACGACATCTGTCATTCCGGTTCCACTTGAAAGTAGTACATCCTTTGGTCCTGGGTTCACATGCTTTTTAATGATTTTTTTAGCTTCCTTATAGCTCTCTGTTATAAACAAACCACTGTAATTCACATCGGTATGCGTATTAGCCACATTCGGCCCGAGCTCATCGATGATCTTTTCCTCAATGGGGCGATAGAGCCGGCCACTTGCTGTCCAATCTGCATAAATCATTCGTTTGACACCAAAAGGGGTAGTAATCATATGATTTGTTCCTATCGTTTCCGTTCGAAATTGGGTAAAATAGGACTCGAGTTTACCGTTAAAAGACCTTTCGTAGCTACCAATCTTTACATACAACATGTGGAGATCCTCCTCAAACAAAGGGCTTTTATAACGTATGTAAAGTGGAGGAAATTGGGCATTTGTCTAGAAAAACTGTCACAGGATTGGCAAACTTATTATATAAATAATTGAATATCCGATTGCAAGGCATCCTCCATATAGGCTTTTGCATCGACAATCTCTACTTCTGGAAAAAACTCCTCCTGTTTAAACCCAAGAATATCTACTGATAGCTTACAGGCACAGAATCTCACCTGTTTTTTCCGTGCTCCTTTTAAAAACGCAATTAGAGGGGGTGCATCATCGTCTTCCATCATATGACCCATCATCTTTTTTCCTAGCCCAGCAACATTCATTTTCGATAACGGAAGTTCCTCCACTCCTTTTGGTGTTATAAAATCAAACATTTTTTCAAATGCTGTCTTATCTTCCATGGTCATTTTCTCTGGTTCGCGTAGCATAAATAACCCCCAAAACGTACAAAAAACCGTCACTTCCACATCCATTTCACGAGCCGTATTCGCTAAAATCAACGCGGCCATCGCCTTATCATACTCGCCACTAAACATAATTAAGCTCATCTTTTTTGGCATAATAAACCACCCTTCTTTCCTTTGTAGAATGGTCTTATTATGTAATCAGGGAAAAGTCGTATGCGTCTTGTCACAGAATTGTCGGAAGTATATTATGTTAAACCCAGATTTATAAACTTAGGTATCAACTAAATCAATTAGATATAAATGGTAAAACAATATTTCATCCTTTATCGTTTATAAGGGTAGAATAAAATAGCACAGATCATTATACTGGCCTGTGCTACTTTTAACTTTATTATTTATAGAAGTTATTCAACCCACAAGCTTTTGTTTCCAAAGAATTCATCAAGCTCTGCACTGAACCAACGGCCATTCAATACTTCACTAATTATTTTTTTCTTGGCATCTGAAGAAATAGAAGTATCTTTTTCTATCTCATTTATCACATCTAATTTGCTAGTAGTATCAACAGACATTTCTGCAAAGGCATTTGTTTCATTCGCAGTCAATACTAGGTTAGCTGGCTTCTTTTTCGTCCAGGCTTCCCAGTCTGCTAATTTTTTTCCATTAGGGTTACCCTTTGGATCATGAAGGAAGTTAGCCAGGTATTCTTTGAACTGAACGCTCAGTTCCTTCGCTCCATCTAGACTATACGATTCTCTCATCATAGATAAATAGCTTTTATTATTACTGTCTAATAGAGGGACAAAGACACCATGGAATGATCCGAAAACAGACATCATATCCGTGGTTCCCGTAGGTTCTTCCCCAAAAGGTATTTCAACGGTGTAAATAGGTGCCTTATAGCTAACATACATTTTTTCAGCTGATTCCTGAGTGTTAAACAATCTGTAGAGATCACTTCCATATTTCTTAGCAAAAGTGAATTCAGCATATTTCGTTTCGTCTTTTAATAAACTGCCATCTTGTACACTACTTGCAAAGTAAGGGTCTCCCCATGCAAAGAAAGAGAATTCCGATGTTCCAGTCAGCATGATTAAAGGAACCGAATTATAGTTCTTTGTATCAAACTTTTCTTTTGGAAGAACCACACCATCATTATATAGATGAGGGAATACACTCATTCTTATTGCTGCATTACTCATTAATCCACTTAATCGATCAGCAGATAATGAATAAAGATAATCCTTTACTGCCTCATCCTCAGTCTGAAGCCATTGATATGCTTCTTCTTCTGTTGATTTGACACCATCCTGCACGACTAATGGAGCGATGGCTTTGGCAAAAACTTTCACACTATCATCTTGATCGGCCATCGTCATTCCACCACTGAAGGCAATCGCTTTTTGGAATTTCCCTTCAAAGATGGGAGAAGCTAAGGCAGCCATTACATCTCTGCCTCCAGCAGAGAATCCAGAGATGGTTACGTTGTTTGGATCTCCTCCAAAGCTTTTAATATTTTCCTTGACCCAATCCAGAGATTTTGCAATATCAAGTAGCGCATAGTTTCCTGAGTCCTCTAATCCGTTACCTGTATTTAGGGCTGGTAGAGGATTAAATCCTAATGGTCCAAGTCGGTAATTGACCGAAACAAAAATAGCGTCTAAGTCATTAACAAAGGATTCACCTGTTATTTCTTCGGATTTCCCCGTTTGATTATTACCTCCATGAATGAAAAGTAACACAGGGAGATTCTTTTTATTTGTATTCGGTCGATAGATGTCTAGATTCAGACTATCTTCGCTCCCTATAATCCCTTGAGCAGAAGACTGAATGGCAATATTTCCAGACTTTGTTGCATCAAAGGTGCCTCCAAATGGTGCAGGGTCTTCTGGAGCTTTCCATCTCAACTCCCCAACTGGAGCTTTTGCGTAAGGAAGTCCTTTCCATACCAGCGCATTTTCTTCTACATTCACATACCCTTTTACATTTCCATAATTTGTTTCTTGAGTAATTCCTTTTTTATACGTTTGAGAGGATGACACCTCTGCCTTTACATTAGTAGATGTTAAAGATGCAGCTGATACATTACCACCGACAAAACCTAAAGCGAGCACTACAGCCAATAAGTATTTAAATACTCTTCTCACTATTCCCTCACTCCTTCAAAAAACATTTAAAATGAATCATACTAAAATCTTAATCACTCAAAGATAAGTTACCTATTTCAAGGTCTATGTACTATCAACACCTCTCTTCCATTCTTTTAAAAAAACAAAAAACCCGAACAGAATGAAACACGAATGTGATTCAAAACTGTTCAGGTTATGCCCAAAAGAGGTAACATTCCTTTGAATGATATTGATTTCTATTTAAAACTACTAAATCTTATAGAGGTTGTCAACGCTTACATTTAGATTTGAGCGAATATATAAAAAACTACAGTTTAAATCGAATTATAAAACATAGCCTTTTATAAGGAAACGCTAATGTCCTTGGGGTGTGTAATTATGACTATAATTAGGCTAGACTGTAGTGCTTTGGTGATTCGTAATAACAATCGGAGCTTTAATCACATCCATCACTTTTGAAGCAGGAAGTCCATTTTCAATCAACTCGACCATGACCTTCATGTAACGATGAATATGATGAAAGTAGTGCTTATAATCAGAACAAAGATAACTAAGTCCTGGTTCATTATCAGATGTTCTCACAAAACGATGTCTAGGGCATTCCACATGGCAGGCAAATTTGACCTCACATTCCATACATTGCTTTGGCAGTGAACTTTTCTTGTTTTGCCCGAATGATTTCTGTTTATTCGACTCCACCATCCCTTTTAGATCCTGTTCCAAAATATTTCCTAAATGATAATCCGGATAAACATAATGATCGCAGGAATATATATCCCCATTATGCTCGATTGCCAATGCATTGCCGCATGTTTCCGAAAAAATGCATACGGTTGATGGCAGCCCTAACCAAGACTCAAGTGCCCACTCGAAGTTCATAACGTGTATGGAACCAACATCATTTCGAACCCATTCATCAAAGATTACTGTTAGAAAGGCTCCAAATGCTCCTTGTTCTACGCTAAAATTAGTAACAAAAGCTTTTTGCCCCTCTTCATTATTTGCATTTGGTGTAGCATGTCTAAGTGCTTACCTTTTCCAGTCTCAACCTTACTTTCTCTTCAACGTTCTTGAAACTAACAAAGAATAACAAAGTTGCTATTATCGCAAATATGATCATCGTATAGAAAAATCTAGTTGCTTGGGAACTACCACCAAGCATGCTAACAAGCGGCAACGTCGTAACACTTACAATAGTTGCACCTACAAAACCAAAAAGAATCCTTGTTGTTGCTAAAACCGTTCTCTCTTGTGAATCACTAGTTAAGCTTGGAAGAATAGAAGCTAACGGAATATTTACCATTGTATAAGCCATTGATAAACCAATATACGTGATATATGCGTAAACAAGAGTTCCCACAGGCCCTAAATCCGGAACATAAAAAGCAAGAACCGCCAATAAACCAAACGGAATCGCACCAAGTAAATTGAACTTCATTGTTCATCCAACGAAACGCTTTCTAATTTCCTTATTATAGGGTCATTAAAACTTTCAGACTATCCGATATTTGTTCAAATAAAGACCCGATATTGTCTCTTCACTAGTAATGACTTTTTTTTTACTTCACTCCCCTTATTTAACCTATTTCATAAAAGGATCTAACAATGATGAAAAGCAAAGGGACGGTTCTTACGATGAAGCATGAGATCCGCCCCTTCAATATTTAAACCAATACAGCTTCCCATTCAAGCTGATTGATTACTTCAATTATCTCTTTCACTTTCTCCTCTGTAAGGTTTGCTTCTCCCATTTCAACTAACTCTTTCAAGCTTCTTGCTTTTGTTGTAAATAGAGCAGGTGGTTTTGTAATGCCTGGTGCTACTTTCTCAAGGACGGCTACTGCCTCTTTGTGATCAAGGTAGTCGATGATTTTCGTATTCTCCGTAAAACTTGGTCTTAGTCCCTGTTCGTTTGGATAGATAAACTGATAGGAGCCAGAACCGACTGTCACCCTTACACCGTCTGCTGTTTCAATAGACGAATGGATTTCACTCGATACTAATGGTTGCCCGCCTTCAAAAACATCAGCCAGTTTTGCTTTTGGTAAAAGAATGTCTGCTGTTGTGTTCGGAGGAACCTCTACATCAAGCTCTACCTTATCCTGTGTTAGCTGCCATGAGGAGAGTATTTTTCCATACATCGATTCATGGACGGCTTTTGCAGAAGTGAACGAAATTCCAGCAAATTTCGGTTCAATTTTGATCTTCTTATAGGCAGGACTTGTTGCATCCATATCCAGTCCCGCTACGACTTTGTACATCCAATTGCCAATTGAGCCATAGGCATAATGGTTAAAAGAATTCATTTGGTCACTCCAGAACGAGCCATCCCGCTTAATGCTATCCCAATGTTCCCAAACGGTCGTCGCACCTTTTTTAATTTGGTAAAGCCAGGATGGATAATCATCCTTCATTAATAATTTAATAGCGGTTTCGTGATAACCGCCTTTGGAAAGAGCAAAACAAATATACGGAGTTCCAACAAATCCTGTATTTAAATGATAGTCATTTTGAATAATTAATTCGTTCAGCTCATAGGCGGTTCTCTCCTTTGCTTTCCCATCGACCATATCAAACATTAAAGCAATGATATGAGCCGTTTGGGTTGGAGACACCAATCTTCCTGCTGGGGAAACAAATTCCTGATTAAATTGTTCAATAATATTATTTAATAGTGTGCTATATTCTTCAAAGTCATCAGCTTTCTCGAGGATCTTTGCTGCATCTCTCAGTATTCTTGTGGAATACGCATAAAACACCGTCGCAATCAAATCCTTTGGTGTGGCGCCAACAAAGCTATTTTCTTTGGCATCCAGGGCTAACCAATCTCCGAAATGAAAGCCTGTGTTCCATAGGAATTCATTTCTTCCTTGCCTGCGAATATATTCCACCCAAGCTCTCATGCTGTCGTATTGATCGGCAAGCAAACGCTTATCCCCGTATGTCTGATAGACTGTCCAAGGAATAATTGTCGCTGCGTCACCCCAGGCGGCAGAGCCCTTTCCACCCTCCACATTTGGAATGACAAATGGCACATTGCCGTCCGGAAGCTGATCGGCTTGTAAATCCCGTAGCCACTTGGTAAAAAATAGACCTCCATGGTAATTAAACAATGCCGTCTGAACAAAGACCTGTGCATCTGCGGTCCATCCCAGTCTCTCACTTCGCTGCGGGCAATCGGTCGGCACATCTAGGAAATTCCCTCTTTGCCCCCAAACAATATTTTGCTGCAGCCGGTTTACGAGTGGATCAGAGCATTCGAATGTTCCAGCTGGCTCCATATCGGAATGGATGACTTCCCCTATAAAGTGATCAAGTGGCAGCCCGTTTTCCTGTCCAGGATATCCTTCAATTTTCACATATCGAAAGCCTTGGAAGGTGAAATGTGGAGCAAAGGTTTCCATCCCTTCCCCTTTTGTAATATACTCAATCTTCTGCTTGGCAAATTTGAGATTGCCAAAGTAGATATTCCCTTCCTTATCCAGTACCTCGGCATGTGTTAAGACGATTCGAGTTCCTTCTGGAGCACGGACTTGGAATCGAATCCGACCAACCATGTTTTGGCCCATATCTAGAACGGTATCCCCCGCTGGTGTAACAAAGGATTCGATTGGTTTTAGAACTTCTGTTACACGAACCGGGACATTTTCCTGTGCTACCAATTGAGTAATAGGCATTTCTGGAGTGATGGTATTCACCCAATCCGTATCTTGAAAATGGGATTGGCTCCATCCCTCTTGTTCCAGTCTGGCATCGTACGTTTCCCCATGATAAATTTCTGAGAATAAAATGGGGCCAGTTGCCGCCTTCCATGTAGGATCCGTCACAATTAGCTCTTCTGTCCCGTCGTGATAAGTGACATGAAGTTGCAATTTTGCTGCACGTGTATCACCATAAATATTTCGATGATCCTCCCTTACCAGGTTCCCTTTATACCATCCGTCCGCTAATACAATCCCTAATGCATTTGCACCAACCTGAAGCTGGTCGGTGACATCATACGTTTGATATTGAAGACGTTTGTGATAGCTAGTCCAGCCTGGAGCAAGAAGATCCTCTCCAACCCGCCCGCCATTAAGGAATAATTCATATAAACCCACACCGGTTCCATACACCCGAGCCGAAGAAATATCTGTCTTAAGGGCAAATTCTTTTCGTAAAAGAAAAGCCGCTTCTGAAAGAGAATCCATTTGGTTAGGGTCTGGTGTGATCCACTCGGCCTCCCATTCTTCTGGTGAAAACAGCGCCGTTTCCCACCAAGCTGTTTCACTCCAATCGGATTCACGGTCATAGTTATCCCAAATCTTGATGCGGTAAAAATATCTTGTACGGGATTCAAGATGGGGACCATCATATTCAATTTGAATCGAGTCGTCTGATTGGACAATCCCTGTGTCCCATATCGTCTCTTGAAAATCTTCTTGATGGTCCGCTACTTGAATTCGATACGCCTTTTGCATCGTTCCCCGTAAGTCTGATCGTATTTTCCAGCTAATACGTGGTCTTTTTATATCCATTCCTTGAGGATTTTTTCTATACTCACATGTTACTGCTTCTACTGTTAGGTTTGTCATCTTTCTAGATTCCTTTCCACACAAATTGTCAAAAGACAATAGGGATGAATATACACTTAAGTATACTTCACCCCCTGTCATATTTATCTAAGTTAAGCTACTACTTCATTATCAGGAGCTTTACCATCCTTTGCCTTCGGTTCCATCTCAGGAATCGGGATGACAACCACTGCCGAAAGAATGGAGAATGCCGCAAGCACTAGGAAAAATAACGTATATCCATCTCCACCAAACATGCTGACTCCTAAAGCAATGATACTTGGTGCAGCAAAATTAACTAATGTAGAAGACAAGCTTGTCGTTGTGTTCATGATCGAGATATCTTTTGCTGCCTGTTCTTTTGAAGGGAGAATCCGGTTAACAAGGGCATTATCTACTGCATTGTACATCCCGAATCCAAAGTTAAAAATAAAGTTTCCGACGATGACCCATGTAACGTTTGTTGAAAAGGCAAAGGCAATTAAACAGAGTCCTGTAATAAGTGCTGCTCCCATTACAAAAGGCTTTTGTTTCTTCACCTTGTCAGATAAGAAACCTCCAAGAATTCCAGCTACAACCATTAACATAATAGCAGGAGCGGTAAGTCCCATGATCTTGAATATATCTGCTTCCCCTAGGTGAAATCTTGTAATATAGAATAGTACTAACATCCCCATCCCTGCATTAGAGAAGTTAATAAATAACTTGGTTAATAAAGCCCATGTATAAGAAGGATGTTGTTTAAAACTTGGGTAAAAGCCACGAAGACCCAATGATTTCTTTTCACTCGTTGTCGTCCCGGCAAAAGAATTATCTTTAATAAGGCTAGCAGCTAAAAATCCACCGATCAGTTGGACAATAATAATCGTAATCATTTTCTGTTCAAGAGTAGAATCGGCAAAAGCTCCCATAATCATTTGTCCCGTCATAACGAATGCAGGTGCAGATGCACCAATTAATCCGGCTACTCGACCATACTTTTCCGGTTCTACTTGTTCAGGTACAATGGCGTAGCATGCGAGAGAAACCATACCGTAAAAGAAGTTAACCAAACACATGGAAAGAATAAACATTGGAATGGAGGAAGCATACGTAAGGGATAACATTGAAAGGGCTCCGCCAATACTGCCCACAATCATCCAAAACCGCCTTCTCCCCATCTTTACTTTCGTCTTATCCGCTATCACTCCACTTAAAAGCCCAAAAAGTACGACGGCTATTCCGGATATTCCAGTGGCAGTAGCAAAGGCAGCCGTTGCATGTTCTTGACCAACAATTCGGATCACAATAAAAGTAGAAAGTCCAAATGATAGTAAAACCAAAGGAGCAATCGACGTACCAACACCCAGCATGGCTGCTACTACCAATCTTTTAAAAGGCGTTTTATTTAGTAAAGCATGTTCCATTTTCATAACCTCCCTAGTAATATTCCATTTTTAATATTAAAGCAAGCGTTTTCATTTTGGATTTTATAAAAAGCAAAGAATTATTTTGCGTGTTTCAAAGATTTTTTCATAGCCCCTGATCAAGAACACAGGGAGCCATGAAAATTATTTTGTTACTAGACTCTCCTGTCGAGCAATTTGTCCTAAGAAGCGGCCACTTTCCTTTACCTTTCTTTCCTGTGTCGATCGGTCCACTTCTATCAAACCGAACTTCAAAGCATAGCCGGATTGCCATTCAAAATTATCAAAGGTGGTCCAGTGAAGATACCCTCGAACGTCTAAGCCTTCCTTCAAACAGGCCTTTACACCCTCTAATGCTTCTCGGATAAATTCTACCCGACGCTCGTCCTCATCCGTTGCGATCCCATGTTCAGTAATGATAATCGGTATCGATATGTCTTTGGCTACCTTTCGGATTACATTACTAAGTGCCTTTGGATAATACTCATATCCCATTTGGGTCAGTTCCGCACCTTCAGCTGGCTTTACTTGACCTTCTGGGCCGTAAACTTCCCTTGTATAATTTTGAAGTCCGAAGAAGTCATCTCCTTCCAACATATCTAGATATTGTCGAAAATAGCTGTTCCACTTTCGATCGGCCTCTTCTTCCCCTCCAGGAATCGACTGAATATCAGAAAGAGCCATTGAAAATCCTACTTTCGTATTTGGATGAATCCGCTTGATCGCCTCACGTGCCTTACGATGAGTTTCTTTTAAATTATGGATGGAAGACTCATCTGAAATCATATGAAAGGTAAAGTAATTCTGGGTGGTCGTTCCGCACAATCGAGCAGCTGATTCTCTCCATTTAGGAGCTGTCCACGCATCTCTATTCATTCCAACAGGTGGGATGAATCCGATTCTTGAAAATATCTCACGTAACATGACTGGCAGATTGATTTCATTCATGGTCAGTACATACGGGATTAGATGACCAATTTCACTGAAAACCACTTCACAATATTTGGCAAAGCGATCAGGTACCTCTGGGCTCGCCCATCCGCCTAATCTCATCAGCCACTTTGGGGAAGAAAAATGGTGCATCGCTACCATCGGTGTGATCCCGTGTTTGTAGCAAGTCTCTAGTACATCCCGGTAATGTTCAATGGCCGATCGTGAGTATTGTCCTGGTTCTGGTTCGACTCTAGACCATTCAATCGAGAACCGATAAGTCTTCAATCCCAGTCTGGCCATGAGAGCAATGTCTTCTCGATACAGACGATAATGGTCGATCGTATCACCGGATTTATCTTTATACGGTGAGCCCTCCGCATGCTCTTCTGCCCAAAAATCACTGTTTACATTGTTTCCTTCCACCTGATACGCTGCTGTTGTTGATCCCCAAAGAAAATTGGGTGGAAATTGAAAATCCATTTCTAACACTCCTCGCTGCTACAACTTACTTTCTGATTTTATTGTAGCAAGCGTTTTCAGATAATTTAATGGTAAAAACAAAGATAATGATTGCTCGAATCAAAGATTTCAACAATAGTACTCGATTTACAGATAAAGATTGGATGTAAGATGGGAAATTTCGATTAATATGTACTGGAGAATGAGAATGTTAATAGAAATAGCTTAGTTCCTATCGAACTAAGCCATGATGTTTAGCGGTGGTTTTCCCTATATTCTTTAGGTGTTTGACCAAACACCTCATTAAATTTTTTGTAAAAGAAAGAAACACTCGAGTAACCAACCTCTTCCGCAATATCAGGAATAGGCAAGTCAGAGTTTGATAGATACAGTGCTGCCTTATTTAAGCGTTGATTTTGAAGAAGTTCTTTAAACGATTTTCCCGTGGCTTTTTTAAGGACAGCTGATATATAGTTTGGGTGGTACCTAAAATAAGCAGCGATTTCGGTTAACGTGCATTCCTTATAATGGTCTTCAATAAATTTGAGAAAATCGAGCACAATCGCATCATTCTGTGTCATCTGGTCCTTCTTTTTATCTGTCGTACTATTCGTGTGACGAATTAATTCGGTTAAGAGAATGAACAGATACGCATTGATCATATCCGCCGAAACAAAGTCCTTATCGAAATACTCGCACATGATTTGCTCCATAATTCCAACAATCTTGGAACCGTTTTCTAAAGGAAAATAAAGAAAATTATTCTCTCTTCGCTTGTTAATGAGAGAATCAATTAAAAATTGAGAGATAATGCTCTTATTTGTAAACTGACTGAGAAACCCTGTTGACAGGAAGTCATGCTTTAGTTTGATATCTATAATAATATCTGATGGTGAAATATCCTTTACCGTATGAGGAGTGTTCTTATCAATGATAATAATGGCTCCCTCAGTTAGGCTCATTTCACCCTTATCAATAACAACTGTACATGTTCCCTGATAGACATAAATCATTTCGATGTAATGATGAATATGTATAGGGACGTATGCGGTAGGAAACTGCTGCCAGATCACAATGTTATCTTCAACGGGTGTAGTCGAGGAATCAAAACTCAGATTAAAAATGTATACCTGCTGACCATTCACTTCGATACATTCAGGATGATAGATGTTTTTTATTACATTCCAATCCGGTGCTTCGTTCGTGTTATTTTCTAAGAGAAACGTTCGTAATTCATGACTATTCATATAGGTTCCCCTATCTATTTTTCTGGTACGGTAATTTTTTATATACTATACCATATCACTCTACCTTTTTGGTTTCGAATTTTACACCATTGATGCATTGCAAAACTAAAGTGGTTGGTAACGTTCGGAGGATTAGGCATAGTTAACTACCGGCCGCAAAACGCGGATTTACAACGTTAAGGATATTCCAGTATTAAAAAATCCCAATCTCTCAGTGATATAAATGAGAAAATTGGGATTTAATTATTCAACAATTGCGCCCAATACATAAAGAACGAGTACAATTCTTGCTGCAGAATTGCGCCCGATTGCTAAAGATCTAACATCATCCCCGTGTTTTCACTTCATTGTCTACCATATTTATAATTTTACAGAACTCTCCATCTCAAAGCATCCAACTTTTTTTGGAAAATAAAACAAATAAAAAAAACTTACACGGCACAATTAATACAACACCGTTAATTGAACAAGACACGTGAAGTTTAAGGGTCAAAAGAAAAATCCTATATTAAACAGGGTTTATCAAACTTAATTTTAAATCAACAACAAACTGAAGGATCTTCGATTTGAAGATCCTTTTAATTGATTATGTAAATTTCCTTTTACTTTCAAAAATATATTGTAACCCATATAAGATAAAAGCTTTGTAAAAGAAAAACAGAAAAAATTGAAATTCATTTATTCGGACTAATTGAGAAACCTTTAATTTTAATAGTAACCTTGTTCCAATGAAAGCAAAGAAGGCATTTACAGTGGCATTAAGTAGTATAAATCTTTTGAAATTCCCATAAGTCCACTTTAATATCCACATGGAAGCTATAAAAAATGGACCAATATCAAAAGGAAATTCACCAGAAATATATGAGTTTGGCTTATTATAAAAAATCCACCATTTTCGTTTCTTTCCAACTTGACCATGAAATATTTCTAAAAGCACAATAAGTGCCGATGCAGGAAGAAATCTTTTTATATTGCGTCTACCAAAAAAAGGTAAGGATAACCATAGAAGTAAAATCATTGCAATATTGATTAACCACTGATTTTTCAATGACATGTTTAAATTTAAACTCCTTTTTTTTTAGATTTTCCTCTGTTTTTTTTACTATTCATTTTTGGAAAAAAAGATTGATCAAAATGGATTCTTCTCTAACATAGGAAGTTTGATCTTTTTCTACCTTGGATCTTAAACAATAGAGCCCGATAGTTGAATAAAAACGAAATGAATTATTTCTCTAATTCTTTTTGATGAACCAATGCCCCTCTATCATCTGTTTGTGGAGTCTGTTCAAGCCATCCATTTTTAATCATATCAGCCCATTTTCCTGCTGATTTAAGTACCTCCATTATTATCTTTTCAAATTGTGCTGTTAAATCAGGTCTCATTGAAACTGCCATACCCGAACCGTAATATGCTAATGCAGATTGATATAAAAAGCCACAGTGGAACATAATTAGTCGGTCAGAAAATGGAGAATCGGTTGAATTTGTAATTTGGTCTTCCCAAGATGAAGGAACAGGTAAGTTATCTTCTTGAAATTTCGCATTAAATTCATCAATATGTTTATTTGCAAGCATTACTGTATCTGATAAAAACTTTTTTGATTTTTTGGATTTAACTACTTGAGAAAAAGCCAGGACAACTGCTTTAGCTAAAATTGTCTTTTCCAAATTAAAATGAATCTGACTAATTTCAATAACATTTAATGGTCTTCTTTCACCTAACCAGCTTTTCATAAAATTTTGATTTTTAACATAGTCAACACCATGGGGAGTAGATATATTGGGTGGTCTTGTATACAAACCTTTTTCAAGTAATATATCAATTCTGCGATTATAAACCTCCATAGCTGATGTATTACATTCTACATAATAGTTTCTAATATCCTTTCGTGTGGAAACTGGTAACGATACACTATAACCACTTAAACCGTGAGTTGTCATTTGATTTAGATAAAACAAACAGAATTCATCAGAGAATAAACGTGGAGCATCAAATTAACATCTTCTTCTTTAAAGCCAAAAGGGATAGGAAATTGTTCTTCAGATAAAAATGACTCAATGCTTTTTTTATGCTGTTCCCCTAAGTGAATCGCATATTCAAACAGCAATTTGATATCTTTATCCTCTACTATATTTAACATTTACCTATTCACACAAAGCGACATTGTTACTTTAACATAAATATCCAATTTTCTTTAAAGGCGCTGTTCAATTATATGGCCCAATTCATTAAGAAGAGCGCATTTCTTTCTCCAGAAATGCGCCCGATTGTTGAAGATAAAAGGCTGTTGCAGCTAGTTCGTACTTATTTAGTTTGTTTAAATACATTTCTTCACTAAATACAATTTAATTGAAAAATAAAAGTAACCTTCTAACACTTATTATCTCTGAATCGATAATGCTATTTCTTTTAACGTTTCTTTCTCTAGCACTTCTTTTGTCTTTCCTGTTTTTGCTAGATGCAAAATAACCTGACCTAATTGTTCAGATGTTATAACCGACTTCAGTCGTTTTAACAACGGATTTAAAGGTTTTATTATATTGTATAGCATACGATATTGTGTTGTTTTTGAACGAACGCCATGCATTGGTAAAATTGCTGCCGGGCGTAACATATATGCTGCTTTACAAGGCATGCGAAGTAAGGTGTTTTCTGTTTTTCCTTCTATACGAGCCCACATTTCTTTTCCTTGCTCTGTACTATCTGCTCCCATTCCCGAAATATAAATTATTTTCATATTCGGATTGAGTCTCACTAATTGTTCGGCAGCCTTTATCGTCATTTCATAGGTGATATGGATATAGTCAGCCTCTAACATACCAGTTGATGAAACACCAATTAAATAAAAGCACGCATCAAATCCTGTCACTTTTTCCTGAATAGAAGAAAGCTCTGAAATGTCTGGTAACACGATTTCTTGATACTTGGCATGTTGATTTGTTGTGGGTCTCCGAACAATCGCTAATACTTGTTCCACCTCTGGATCGAGTAAACTTTCTCTTAATGCTAACTGACCTACCATACCTGTTACACCATATAAAATCACTTTCATTACTGCCATCCTTTCTTTGGAAAGCCGACTCTCGTTAAAGAGAATCGGCTTATTTATCACGATTATATGTTAATTGTTTTGTATTCTACATATTGACCTAATCCGATACCACCGAATTCACGACCAATACCACTTTCTTTATAGCCACCAAATGGTGTATCAAATGTACTTGCAGCACCATTTACAGTTACCGTACCTGTACGGATACGGCGTGCCACTTCTAATCCTTTTTCTTTCGAAGCTGACCATACACCACCTGATAAACCGTAGTTTGTATCGTTCGCAATACGGATTGCATCTTCTACATCTTCGTAAGGAATCATGACCATTACTGGACCAAAGATTTCTTCTTGAGCGATACTCATTGAGTTGTCCACGTCTGAGAATAATGTCGCTTGCACATAATTTCCTTGTTCTAAACCTTCCGGTGTTTCTAATCCACCTACTCCTAAGCGGGCACCTTCTTCAAGACCAAGTTTGATATATGATTTTACTTTCTCTTGTTGTGCTTTATGAATCATTGGTCCAATAAAATTTTCCATATTCATTGGATCACCAACAGTAATACCTTTTACCATTTCTTCCATTTCTTTTTCAAATTCTGCATACCCATTCCGGTTCAATAGGAAGGGCAGGTAGGGGGATTTGATTTTCGAAAAGTGAATTTCCCCTTACCAGCCCACCGCCAAAAATCCTCTGTACTAACTACTAATTGTACAATCTAGCCTTTCTCTTCCTATAAGATTCTGTCCACTTCCTTAGTTAACCTAGATATTATTTAGCGGTGAATCCGCCGTCAACGTTTAAAATCGTTCCTGTGGCAAAAGATGCCTCATCTGAACTTAACCAAACAATAGCATCTGCAATTTCTTGAGGACGACCCATACGCATCATTGGGTGCATTTGAATAATCATATTTTCATCATAGGTACCTTGTTCAATTGATTGTGCAATAATATCCGTCTTAATGGCTCCTGGAGCTACTGCATTTACACGTATATTTTCTTGTGCATATTCGATTGCAGCTGATTTTGTTAAACCTACAACAGCATGTTTCGTCGCAGCATAAGGTCCTGCGTAAGGAATACCGTTTAAACCAGCAATAGATGCTAAGTTAACAATTGAACCACCATGTCCTTGTTCTTGCATTTGCTGAATTGCATATTTCATTGCATAGAAAACACCCATCACATTTGTTTGTAACATTTTTCGGAAAAGCTCTCCATCTGCTCGAGCTACTGGTAACGTTTCTAAAGAGATTCCTGCATTATTAACAAGAATATCTAACTTTCCAAAGTGAGAAACAGTTTTCTTGATAAGTTCTTGTACCTTTTGTTCATTTCCAATGTCAGAAGTCACAAACAACGCCTCTCCGCCTTTCGCTACAATTTCGTCAACTACTTGGTTCCCTAATTCTTGACGACGACCGCTAATAACAACCTTTGCACCACGTTCTGCGAGTGTTAAAGCTGTCGCTTTTCCAATTCCTCCGGTTGCACCTGTAATTAAAGCTACTTTGCTTTGAAATGTTTTTGTCATTTTGTATGATCTCCTTTAATAATAAAATTTTTTGTCACTTGCTTGTTTCAATACTTAGATATTGATGAAAGACCAACACCTCCGAATAACGTCTGATTCTAGTGGCTTCAGAAATCACAATATCCACTTCAGTCGGAGGAACTTGGAGGTGATTGTCCCACCATACTTTGAACATGGAGATATCGAGTTTCAATCCATTGTGCTTTAATCATTTTCTAATATTTTTCTCCTTTCAATATACTTAAATTAAATGAACGTTCATTTAATTTAAGTGTAAGATGAATGCCATTATTGACTAATGGCATTCCAACTCAGTAACAAAGTGGTTTCAAATTCATCTTCAAGTGCAGTAAACATATTTTCATGATACCCCTTAGCGAGTTGGATAATTGGAAAATAGCAATATGAAATTAGTAACTCAGCTTTCACCTGTTTTAAATCACCCTTACTAATTCCTAGTTCAAAGTAATGTAACAAGGGTTTAAACAAAGGAACAGTATCATCCGTACACAGCCTATTCATAAAAGGTGATGCTGAGAATTGTTCCAAGAAAAGGAACCAGTCTTTGTTTTCAATCATGAATTCTAACGTGTTCTTCATAAAGATATAGCAGACTTCTTTAGAATCCATACCTTCATGAATATTATACATCATACTTCTACTCAACTTTTCCTTTACATCGAGATACAGCTTGACTAATAAATCCTCCTTACTGTCATAATAAACATAAATAGTTGCTGCAGAAATTTTAGCTCTCTTGGCTATTTTGGACATCGAAATATCCGCAAATCCAACTTCGTTAATCAATTGGATTGTAGAATCAAAAATGGCTTGGTTTTTATTTTCATCTTTATGTCTCATGGGTATTATATTAAATGAACGTTCGTTTATTGTCAAGCGATGAATTATAAGTTTTGATAATCTGGTGAGACTTATACCTATTAAGTTAACCTCACAGATTAGCCCTCAAGCGATAAAAATTTTTTTCATTCTTGAACTCCCTCAGTTTAATACGATTTTCTCACGAATGCTCGCTTATTCGCAGGATTTCATACCCTTTTAAATAGTTTTAACAGTTAAATGGGATGATTTCAGACCACTTTGGCTTCGTGAAGGCATAGTGAAATAAAGGAGTGCATTTTGTTGAACAAGTATTAAAGATGTTAGATTTTTTATGATTAACTATTTTAATATATCCCTGTTAATTTAATCTTTACTTTTTACATAATTGAAACAAAAGATATAACCCATGTAACTGTTTATGATTACCTTTGTTTAACCTGCAACTAGATTGATTTGAATCATTGAAAGTTTAATGGAGTGTGACAATAAATTTATTTAAAAAAATAAGACTTTAAACTATTACTTTTATTTCTCACTAAATACTTCACTCTTTCTCCCACTTTGAATAATTCGTTTGATTGATTTAA
This sequence comes from Robertmurraya mesotrionivorans, assembly GCF_050971805.1. Lineage (NCBI taxonomy): Bacteria > Bacillati > Bacillota > Bacilli > Caryophanales > Bacillaceae > Robertmurraya > Robertmurraya mesotrionivorans. Next base: position 388,557 of record NZ_JBPCCH010000002.1, read on the forward strand.
TCGTATCAAAGTGCATGCCTTCATGGTATAAGCAAAAGCTAAGAAATTCTTCTACTGTTGATAATGTAAGACCTGTGGATGTTGTATAAGGTTGTTCTACAGCTTCTTTGATCCTAAATTTCAATACTTGCTCAATCCTACGGACTTGATTTTCGAGTAATAAGATTAATTCATGAATTGGTGGCACCTCTTCTCCCCAATCTCTTGGTTTAGTGCCTGGACTGAATAATTCTGTAAATTGATCAGGTATCTTCATTTCTTCTCCAGTGAAATGAAAGGCGAACTTTTCTTGCACGACATATATATGCCCGAGATTCCATTTAATATTGTTATTGAATCCTTCTGGAATGGAAAGTGATGACTCATCATTCATTTCTGCCACATGACCAATCGTATTATCCCGAACAAATCTTAATTGTTTAAAGATATAGTTTTCCACTTTATTCCCTCCTGAACATTCTTAATCATATCCAAAATGTAGGATATTCCCGGTTACTTCGCAAATTATTAATAATCAACGCAAAGAAAACAATTATCACCGAGCCGATTAATACCGGTGTAATTAAGTAACTCCAACTGTACGCGCCCAGCATAACAACAAGTGGGTCTGCCCCTGCTGGTGGGTGAGTCGTTTTTGTAATCATCATAAACGCAATCGCTAAACCGACAGCTAAACCAATCATCCAAGGTTCATTACCCAATAACTGATATATGGTTAATCCAACGAATGTTGAAACAAAATGTCCCCCAATAATATTTCTCGGCTGTGATAAAGGCGCGTTCCATGCACCAAATGCCAACACACAGCTAGCACCAAAGGGAGCCATTAACCATACGGCTGCTGTCATGTTTGTTAAAAGTACTAACGCAAAAATGGTTAAAAATCCACCGATTAACCCGGTTATTATGTCCTTTACATTTACCTTTAATGGACTTCTCCCTTTCCCTTTCATTTTAGATAAATAACGTACGTGAAATAAATGTGCTGCTTTTCGCTTTACTGTTGTAGCGCGATCCATTATTTCCCCTCCTTCTACTTATTTTTTACTATACATCAATATAACTAACCTGTCAAAACATATTTTAAGGGTTAGTTATATTGTATGCAAAAAAAAAACCAACTCTTGAAATAAGTCGGTTCTTCATTAATTATCGGATTTACGTTGTTGAAACCGTGCTGCTTTTTTTCTGTTTCCGCATATTTTCATTGAACACCACTTGCGTCTTCCACTTTCATCAATAAATAAAAGTACACAATCCGGATTGGAGCATCGTTTGAGGGAGGACAGCTTTTTTGTATCAATTAAAGTTAATACATCAAAGGCAATCAACGATAAAAGGGCATTCTCTACCTCACCAACAGGAATGGGAATCAATTTTTTATGCATTAATTTATAAGTGAATGGTGCTTTTTCGACAATTTTTTCTAAAAAAACAATAAATTGATCAGGAAATGACTGTCCATCTGTTATTAATTCAAAATAGTCTCTTAAAACAGTCCGCATTTCTAGAATACATAATAATACTTGTCCAATCCTCTCTTTGACCTTTAAGAATAGCTGATCATCCCAATAAGAGTTTTCCTCTTTTATTACATGAAGCCAGTCCATCAAATCCTCTTCCGAGAGCAATAAATCCTGACGTTGACCACGTCTTACTATTTCCGTGTTCACTAAATCAAGAGAAAGATAACCTGATATAAGTGGAAATTTGTTTGCTTCAGTCATTAAGTTTACCTCCCAATTTCTCTATTATATTCTAACCATTTAAATAATCGTTAAAAGGTTACATAATCATTATATCTTATTTTAGATTCATATTAGCCAGCTACTTATCAAGTAATGATACAAAGCTTTGAGTTTGTTGGTAATATGTATAATTAATATCCCCGGGTAACACGGCTAGCTTTTGAGAGGCTTCATAGTTCTCAATGGTTTTTGTAACTGAATCGACATCTGTAATAAAATAAGTTTTTCATCGAAAGTTCCCTACTTGCAAAGTTAGATGATAATATTTTCCTTTAAATTCATTTTGTAATAAAAACAGCTATTTTTTTCTTTAATAAGATTGATAGAATGATAGCAGCAAAAAATGCGCCCACAAGAGAACTAAAAATAAATAAAGGGATAAATCCAAACAAGGTCGCTTTTTGCCCCAGCAGTAATATGGCAATCGGGTAGGCAAGAATGGCCCCAATGATTCCCGTACCAATTACCTCACCTAAAAAAGCCATATAAATCTTACTTGTTTTTAAAAAGAAAAGAGAAGCCAAAAATGCTCCAACCATACTTCCAGGAAAAGCAAAAACTGAGCCGGTTCCCATGATGTTTCTCAATATGGAAACACATAGTGCTTGAGCAACTGCATAATATGGACCTAATAGGACCGCTGACAACACATTGATAAAATGCTGAATGGGAAATACCTTTGTAAATCCGATTGGAATATAAAGGAGATTACTCGATAGTGTCCCAATGGCAATCATCATGGCTGTTAATGTAAGTTTGTGTGTTTTTCTCATTTACAATATCCTCCTATTTATTAATAAAGCACTTAATGGTTCTTTTAAGGCAATAACAGTCTTCAACCATGTAGCACCTGAATAACCAAATTATAAATTATGTACAAACGCGTGATGAACTTTACAAGGGAATACTCTGAAATGGTTTCTCTATGTAACACAAAAAAGCCAGCTCCAATAATAATTGGACCTGGCCTTGTTAGTTTTAGAATGGTTACATTCATTCACTGGTTGGCTACTTTCCTACGCTGGTATAATCCAGATCAGGTCCAAAGGGTTAAAAAACTTTGCGTTTTTCTCTCAGCCCGAAGATAGGGCACCCCTAGTAGAAGTTATTTATTCAATTAAGCATTATAATAATCTAATAATTCCATTTCGTAAAGGTATTGGTATTATACTAATATGTTCCATCTTAAAACTCGTTTGCAGCAGATTCGCATAAGTAATAAAAACAGAGACCGGATTCATTCAGAATCCGGTCTCCTTTACGATGGACAAACTTCGACTAGGACCTATAATGTAATGGCTACGCCAGTCTCACTTTTAAATTTTGGCAGCCATTCACCATGTGCTTCAATTAAGTCGTCACATAGAGAAATAATGTCGTCCATGGATAACTCAGCAGCGGTATGTGGGTCAAGCAAAGCAGCCTGATAAATATATTCCTTTTTCAACGTGACTGCTGCTTCGATTGTCAGCAATTGCGTGTTGATATTCGTACGGTTTAATGCTGCGAGCTGCTCTGGAAGGTCTCCCACATAAGTTGGGGTGATTCCGCTACGGTCCGCGATACAAGGCACCTCGACACAAGCTTTCTCTGGAAGATTGCTAATCAGTCTTCCGGTATTTAAGACATTACCACCAAATTTAAACGGAACATCTGTCTCAATTGCTTCAATAATGCGCGATCCATATTCACGGGAACGAACATGATTCAAAGATTTATTGTTAACCAGATCCTCTCTCATAGCTACCCAGTCATTAATTTGCCTTTCACAGCGACGTGGATATTCATCAAGCGGAATATTGAAACGCTCAATTAACTCAGGGTAACGAGATTTGATAAAGTACGGGTGATATTCAGCATTGTGTTCAGATGACTCAGTCACATAAAACCCGAATTTATCCATTAGCTCAAATCGAACCATATCGCCATGCTTTGTTTTTTGCAATTCACGGGCTCTTCTCTTAATTTCAGGATACAAGTTAACGCCATCCTTGCTAACCTCAAGCAGCCACGCCATGTGATTGATCCCGGCAATTTTCTCCTTCACACCTGTACGGTCCATGCCCAATGCCTCAAATAAATCTTTTGTACAAACCTGCACACTGTGACATAGGCCAACCGTTTTAATATTTGTAAAACGATTCATGACCCCAGTCAAAACAGCCATCGGGTTGGTATAATTCATAAATAAGGCATCCGGACAAACTTCTTCCATATCCTTTGCAAAATCAAGCATAACCGGAATCGTCCTTAGGTTACGGAATATCCCTCCGATTCCAACTGTATCGGCAATTGTCTGCCGTAAGCCATATTTTTTCGGAATTTCAAAATCGATCACGGTACTCGGCTTATAGCCGCCTACCTGGATCGCATTGATTACATATTTCGCGCCTCTTAAAGACTCCTTCCGATCCGTATACGCTTTAATCGTAAGGTTTTTCCCGAGAGTTTCCTTTAAATTGTTCAGCATTTGTTCGGAATCACGCAAACGCTGTTCATCAATATCAAATAAGGCAAATTCGAAGCCGTCCAACGCGTCAACAAACATGCAATCTCCTAACACATTTTTTGCAAATACTGTACTACCTGCGCCAAGAAAAGTAATTTTAGACATAAGTGAACCTCCAATTTTTTAAGTTAGTTTAAATATATGATGCTTTTTCTCGTAAATTATCCTTTAACCGATCCAGATGCCAACCCTTTAACAAAGTGCTTCTGCAATAGTAGGAACAAAACGACCATTGGAAGTACAGCCATGATGGCTGCGGCAGCGACAAGATTCATTTGGTTGGCATTTTCCCCAAAGAATCGTGCCAGTGCAACTGTACTGGTCTTAACTTCCTCTGCTTGAAGGAAGAAGATGGCGAATTGGTAATCGTTCCAAATGAATACACATGAAATGATTAAAATGGATGCCGTAACTGGCTTCAACAAAGGGAATACAATCCGGAAAAAGATTCCCAGTGTACTAGCACCATCAATTTTTGCGGCTTCTTCCAATTCCTTTGGGATCGTCGAGCGAATAAAGCCTGAATACAAGAAAATGGTTAATGGAAGGAAGGACGCCACGTTATTCAAGATGGCAATTTCGAGAGTATTCATCATTCCGATGTCGACTACGAGCTTATATAATGGAACTAAAGCGGTTAAAGGCGGGATCACCATTACCGCAATAAATATCATGAAAACAAATTTATTTAGTTTCGTCTGCCTTCTGGCCAAGGGATAGGCGGCCATCGAGCCAAAAACAATCAATAATAAAGCACTTACAAAGGTAATAATCGTGGTATTCGAAAGCGCATTGCCAAGAGTCGCCGTTTCCCACGCCTCCGCAAAGTTCTCAAACGCCAGAACCTTGGGAAACACCCATTTCGAACTAAAATCTCCCCTTTCCTTTAACGCTGTCGTAATCAAAATATAAAAAGGAATTAGGTGAAAGGCTGAGATCAAAAGCGCGACTCCAGAGAGTAACCACTTTTTCTTTTTACCCATATAGTCCATTACGCCTCAATCTCCTTCCGTTTGAAGTACACAAGCGCTGCCAGACTAAGAATCAAAATGATGATGGCCATAAATACACCTTGCGTCGCTGCATATCCCGCATCTTGTCTATTAAAATAAAGGTCATACATAAACGTAGACATGGATTGCGAAGCATAGCCCGGTCCGCCACCTGTCAGCGAGACGATCACATCGAACAATTTCAATCCCCCAATAATGTTAATAACCATGTTGATGGTGATTGAAGGCATTAACATCGGCAGGGTGATATTTTTAAATTGCTGAAAACTAGACGCTCCGTCAATTTGTGCCGCTTCGTAATAATCCTTTGAAATACTTTGCAACCCAGCCAGGTAAATAATCATCGCAATCCCGACAAACTGGAAGGTATTAACGAAAACGATCAACCAAATATTAATTTTTGGATCGCCTAATGCATTAATTTTATCCAATCCGAAAAATACAAGCAGATCATTCAGTGCCCCGCCTTGGAAAGCAAAGAAAAAGTAGAAGATATATCCCATGATCAGCGGGCTGATAATAACCGGAAGGTACACAATCGTCCTCGTAAAATTTCTCATGTAGATTCTTTGATTTAATAAAAGTGCGTACCCAAGACCAATCACATTCTGCAAAATGGTACTGCCGACACCATACAGCAGAGTGTTTTTTACTACCAGCCACGTATCCGGGTCCTTCAGCATCCTCGTATATTGACTGAACCCCACGTAGTCGTACGTTTGTGAAAATCCGTTCCAGTTTGTAAAAGAAATTTTAATCCCGTTTAAAAAAGGATAAAGGATGAAAAAGCAGACAGCAGCTAGAGCTGGAAGATACATCCACCAAAGCGAGGATTCCTTCCGCCTTTTAAGGTTCCTTTTCACTTCTACAGAAGAGCCGGCCATCGACTTGCTTCTTGTCTCCACTCCTATCAACGTCACCAACTCCTAGAATGTTAGATTAGGAGGAGAGGCGATCACCTTCCTCCATCACAAAACTATTTCTTCTGCGCTAGCAATCTCTTATATTCCTCTTCCATCTTTTTCGAAACTTCGTCCGGTTTCATTGTTCCGGATAATAATTCTTGACCAGTAGCACCCATTGGGTCCCACATACCGCTTGGAAGGTAAATTCTGTCGAAGTAAGGTTCCACTTTAACATCCTTGTACTTTTCGTAGTATTCAGAATAATAGTTTTTCGATTCAGTATTAGTCAGACCACTTGGAAGAGAAGTCCCCTCCGCAATCTCTTTCACAATCTCCGGCTGCGAAATGAATTCTAAGAACTTTTTCGCTTCTTCTTTGACTTCAGAATCTTTCCAAACCGCTAATGTATGACGCTCCCCACCAATCCAGCTTGGCTCGTCACCTTCCTCGATCACAGGCATGGGAATGACCCCAAGCTTGACCTCTGGGTTTAACTCTTCAACAGAGGGACCAAGCATTCCGCCACCAACAATAAATCCAATTTTGTTCTGCGCCATTAAGTCGACCATCTGATGATTCTTGGCCGTCAATATATCTTCATTAAGTAGCTTCTTATCGTGCATTTCCTTTAGTTTTTCCGCTAAAAACGTATAATTTGACCAATCAAACGTCCCATCTAGCAATTCTTTTTGGAAGTTTTGTTCTCCAGTAATTAATAGTGGTGTGGAAAACTGATCAAAATACTGTCCGAATGCTGACTTATCAGAACCAGCAAACCAAAGTGGAGTCACTTCGCCCTTTCCTTTTTTCTTGATGGTTTCAAGTGCTGTCATGAACTCATCAAAGGTTGTCGGCGGTTCAATTCCATATTCCTCTAGCAATGTTGCGTTATATGTAAGTCCGTCTTTTGCCTGATTTAGAGGGTACGCATAGACTTTTCCAGATTCATCTTTTAAAATTTGCTCTAGTGCCGGATCAAGATCCTTCACCCAGTCCATATCTTTTAAATCTTGTACATATTCCCCGTAACGGTGAATCGCCCAGCCGTGGGTATCAAATAAGTCAGGCATATCATTTGCCGCCATTTTGACTCGCAGCATTCCTTCATACCCGTCAGCAGGATAATTTTCTTTAATATCGATATCAGGATTTTCCGTTTCAAACTTTTTTACCACATTTTGCAGAGTAATTTTATCTGCTTCATTCGTTACTGTCGAATACAAGTTTACAACCGTCTTATCACTGCTTGCTTCACTACCCCCGGAAGCTTTATTGCATCCAGTTACAATCGTTGTCAACGCGGCAGCAAACGCCACCGTTTTTAAAAGCTTTTTCAAAATAAACGCCCCCTCAGTCATTTTTGAAATAACAATAACTAAAATTACCTCTTATAATGAGTTCGTTTTCTTGCTGACGTTTGGGAGCAACTATATAATAGAATTAGCTCCCGTTCATTGGTGGAGTAGTTTGTTAGTTTTTGCCCATTGCGTGTGATGGCAGTCACTTTGCACCCTGCAAGCTTTCATGCTGTGCAGGGGGGCATTAAATCGTGGAACAAGATATACATGGTTGTATTTTCCGAAAATCACCTCCTAAAAAGTTATTTATTTTTCTTGCAGCTCTCCCGGATCACCAATTTGGTCGGCAGGGTCACGGTTAATGGAAGTTCTCTTCCATTCAGGCTATCTAGTAAAAGTTTTACTCCTGTTTTCCCCATCTCCTTCGTATGCACTCTGATTGTCGTCAAAGGTGTACTTGCGAATGATGCAGCTTCAATATCGTCAAAGCCGATAATGGCTACATCATCAGGAACTTTGAGTTTGGCTTCTTGTAATGCTCTTAACGCCCCAATCGCCATCGGATCACTGGCAATAAAAAACGCCTCGGGAAAATTCCTCATATAAATGGCTTTTTTCATTAATTCATAACCCTGTGCCATTGAATACTCACCGATAAAAACGGTCTCCGGGTCGAACATTTTTTGTTCTTTCATCAAGCGTTCAAAGGTGGTGAGACGTTTATCTTCAGAGTTGAACTTTTGATTTTTACTATGCTCCTTCTCCCTTCCTCCGATATACCCGATTCTCTTATAGCCGGTTGCTAATAGATGCTTGATCGCTTTCTCTGTGGCCTTTTCAAAATCAATCACAACCGCATCATACAAATCCTCGTTAGGCGAATGGTTAATGTACACAACATTTTCCACTTTACTGATGGACTTTAGCGCCATCTCTTTTACCCTGCCGACGACAATGAGTCCATCAAGGCCGTCAATCATTTGATTGGTCTCCGTTTCATGTAAACGGAACGTAACTGTTCTGATCCCATGACTCGCAAGTTCCATTTCAATTCCTTGGCGGATGGATAAAAAATATGGATCATTGATCTCCTCGTCCAATGATTGGGTAACGACAATCCCTACATGTTTCGAAGTCTGCTGTTTTTGTTTCAACCGTCTTTCTAAAATCGTTTCGTATCCAAGCTCCTTAGCGACCTGGAAAATACGTTCCCTCGTTTCAGACTGAACGGAAATCGTATCATCGTTATTTAAGACCCGTGAAACCGTAGATGCAGATACATTTGACTTGTCCGCAATATCCTTTATAGTAGCCATCTCATAACCCTCTTCATGTTCTTTTCAACACCGTAAATTTTTACTTAACAATAACTAAAATATTTACTAGGTATATTCGAATAATAACATCTTATGGAAGGGCTTACAAGTATAAAAACTAACTTTTCTAAAAATTTACACAGTTTATTTGTTGTATAAATACTGATATAGTACGATTTTCTTATGAATGATCAATTTTCATCTAGTAAATTATTTAGTAATATTCCTATTGAATAGTTCGTCAGTTAGAAATATTTCTGACTAATCATGAGCATTTTCATTTCAGTAAAAAGATAATTGAAAATTTGTAAGGCTCACAAAGATATACTTTAAAAAAGGCATAAAGGGACTGGCGTACGTCATTTTATCGGGGAACTCTTTTAAGCTGTTATTGGCGTACCGGAAGATGGTGTTCGATAGTAGTGGTGATTTTATATGTTTACGTACCAGTTACGTATCGATTTTTGATTTTGTCAGTAGCAGGTGCTGCTGCTATCATCGAATTTTACTGACCTGCGCTACGTTTAACTTCTTATTTCTTTTAAAAAAATACTCCCCTTTAGGAAGACAGATTTTATTTTTTAATCTGTCTTCCTAAAGGGGAGCATATCAAAAAGTAATAGACTCTCCACCTCGGAAGTTGATAAATATATTTTTCTCAAATATCATCCCATTTTGCTCTTACTGCTTCGTATTCTTCTCTTGTGATAGCAATAACAGAACCATGCCTCTTTTTGGTCGAACCTAAAGAATACTCAGAAGTTGGTAATTTAGTAAATTCTCCGCTTAATAAATTTTGGGTTCGTAAAGGGAGATAACCCTTGCCTGTAGCATACTGATCAACCATTAAACACCATTCTTCTCTATCATTAAATTTAAAAATCAAAGGGCCCTCCACATCATGTCCAGTTAAACCAGTTGACGCTTCTATGGTTCCAATCTTTGACCATCTACCGAGTAAGTGTTCACTTTTTTCTATGGTGATTTGTTCATCCCCTGAGTATCGATAATAGAATAATTGATCTTTAATGATGGTTGTATCAATAATATGCGTGTCATCTGAACGCTCAATAAAAAGATTTGGTTTTGTAAACATACGGAAATCCCTTGTCTTTGTATAGTAAATACGATGTGGTCCATAATTTCCGTTTTCATCAGCCACCCTTGACGCCCAATAGACGATATATTCTCCCGTCTTTTCATCATAAAAGGCTTCTGGAGCCCAGGCATCCCCAGCATTCCGTGGAGCGACTTCAATCATTCTTGGTTCAGACCAGTTTACTAAATCATTGGATTCCCAAACAATAATCGATTTACTTCCAGCCGTCTGGGCAACCTCCCACCCTTTACGATTGGCAATACGTAAATCGGTAGCAATCATATAAAAGGTATCCCCTTCTGATGATCGAAGGATAAAAGGATCTCTTACTCCCTTTTCACCAATATCAGAAGTGATGACTGGTTGGCTACTATTTAGGTCTTTCCAATGTAAACCATCGGTACTAATGGCAAAATAGATCTGTTCTCCCCTATCATGATCACCTGCAAAATGAGCCATTAAATACGAAGCGAAAGATTTTTCTGCGGCCTTAGCCCTTACTAAAAGGGAAAATTGTTTTTTATCCGTTATCTTACCAACAGTTATTGTGGCAGTTAGCTTAACGGTTGTATCCTTTTCTGGTCTTATTACAACACCAGCTGGAGTATCATCATAATGTTCATTTTTCTCGTCATTTATATTTACGATATCTGGTCTATCCGTTTCCCAGGATATCGTTGCTCCTTGATCAGTGGTTACTGGTAATGTGATATTACCTCTGATGTCGTGGGCATTAGGAATTTCCAAAGCTGTTTTGGTCCTTTCCATCATTTCTTGATTAGACAATCCCGACTTCTCCATCATACCTTCCCCCTTATTGTTTCACCCCGAGTTTACGTTAAAGCCTTTGTATATAAAGGTGTCACAAATATAGCTAGGGAACAATATAGAATTCAGACTTTTACGCTGAAAAAACAGTTATGTTTTAGGATTTGCAATTCGTTGCTTAGACTGTTTTACAAGACTTCCCCATTAATGGAGCGGGACTAGCGTGATAATAAAAGGCTAATTGTTCATGTTACATTCCTAAACTTTCAAAACCAAATTCCTTCGTATAGTTTAATGTTTGTCTAATTTTTTTTAGATTACCAGCATGTAAATCAGAAAGATTGATTAAAAATACGTAGGGTAGCTAAAGTTGAATCAGAATTATATCCCACTACACCTTCAAGAAAAGCTCCCCCTTCATAAAGAAGGGGGAGAAATATATTTCTGTTGAGCTAAACTTTTCAATAATTATTTATTTATTTATTTATTTATTTATTTATTGGACAACAAGTATTCAGCATCGCGAATGAGAAAATCTGCATATTGTACAGAAATATGTTTGCCCCTTTGAGCCTTAACTTCATTCAAAAATGAAGCCAAATTTTCTGCGTCCAGCTTGCCCTGCAAGCTATTAGCTATGCCGTTACTACCTATCCATCGGGCTTCCGTAAAGCGTGTAATCAATTTCTGCAAAGATTGGATGCTTGTAGAAGTTTGGAACTTAACAACTTGGTTTACCATATTCCCAGCCAAATCGTATGCTGTTACGCTAAACTCGTGCTGACCAAGTGGCAGAGTATAAAGAGGAATTGTCTTCCCATTTTCTACGGTGTTTCCATCCAATGCGATTGTGGTTTTTGTGTTGTCAATTCCGGCCAAATTATCTTTGAACTCTATGAGCGGATTGATATCCACGGAATTGTTGTAAATATCATTCGCAATGCCAGTCATATCGATAGTAGGAGCAGTGGAATCTAGATTAATAGAAACGCTTTGCTTTTCTTCCATATTTCCCGCATTATCCAATGAACGATAGCTTACTTCATATTTTCCATCCTCATTGATTGTGATCGGCTCAGTGTATGTTTTCCAAGTGTTTCCACCATCCAAGCTATACTCCGTTTTGGCCACACCCGATAGTATGTCAGAACCGTTAAGACTCAACTTTACATCCTGTATATACCACCTGTTCAGCCCGTCCGGTTGAGCTGGTGTTACAGCGGCCGCTGTAACAGGTGCTGTAGTATCAGCTGATGTCACTTCAAAACCGTCAACTACCAGTTTAATATCGCTAAAGGTTATATCCGCATTACGTGCTACAAACATACCTACGTAAACGTAATCTGAATCAATGCTTGTAAGTTTAAAATCAAACCCTCCAGTGATAGTTTCTTCCATTCCAAATTTAGTTGCATAACCGTCTGAATTGCTTGTAATAGAAAGATTTACGGTGTCTCCTACTGCAATTGGGTTTTTAGCTGTTCCACCTTGGGTAAGAACTCCACTCTTTCTAGCGAAACTATTCCAAAATCCTCCAGTGGCTGCCTTAGAGAGTTTTAAAGGTGCTGCTGCAACATAATCACCCAGAGCGGATTTTGTATTCTTATCAATATACATTTCATCCCTAGCCATCAAACCAAATGATACTTGATCATTTAGATCAAAACGATTAATTTTAGCTTTTGCTGTTAGAGTAAATGTACTGTTTGCAGGTACTTTATAGTAGTACATGCCAATGCCATCAGCTGTACTGGCTATTTTCCCCTTATTATTGGCTACTGCAATATGCATATTTCCATCACTATCTGTTTCCAGGGTTTGATTGACAGTGCTTGGATCACCGCCAACATCACCAAATATCGTGCCTTTCCAAATACCATAATCTGCCCATAAAGTACTTTGCGGCAATTCACCGGTATACGGCGTTTCTTGGTAATTAGGATTTTGAACTAACGTATCAGCTTTCGTTGGCGCTTCAGCATTTATCACATGTTCTGCAAGTCCGCTTACGCCTAATTCTTTAATTGCCTTTGTTAGAAGGTATGCATTATACCTTCCGCCCCAGATATTGGTATGTGTATTATCCACACTTGTCGGGTTTGAAGAGCTCCACGCATGGAGATTCATAGTTTCACTTGGTCCCAGTTCATCATATAGAGTTTTAGTTAAAGTAGTCATATCAACTACCGGTACATCAAGCGCTTTCCCCAATTCCCTAATAGCTTGCGGATAATCTCCGCCTGAATACTCTCCGACAGTATCAGTAATATGAAGATTGGAATTGCTCCATACACCCGATATCGTTCTTCTGACAATAGGAGTAGAAAGGATTACTTGAGTTCCCGCTCCTTGAGCCGGTTTAATAAAATTTTCATACAAGGAATTCGCAAATGAACCTGAATCCAAATAAGTTCCATTCGGATTTGTATATCTTTCCGGCTCTAGTTTTTCATCATTATGGCCAAAACCGATTAATAAATAATCTCCACTCTTCATACCGCTGAGCAACGTCTGATATTCAGGATCAGCTGTATAGCTTTTTGAACTTCTTCCTGACAAGGCAAGATTTTGTATGTTGAAGGAGCCATCGAGATAATTTCCAATTTGAGTGCCCCATCCATACCTTGGATAATAGTAATTATCCGTAAATGAGCTTACGGTCGAATCCCCAACAATCCAAATCGTTGGAGTACCAGCAGTAGTTTTTGCTGTCATTGTCAGGTCGATAGATGTATCATTGGCAATTGCAACAACGTTGTTAAATGCTACTGTGAAAAACATGATGAAAGAAGTCAGTAATATTCTAATCGTATTCTTTGACTTAATTTTCATTCTTGAACCCCTCCCAACAATAGAAGCTTATCATCAATACATGAATAAATTAAATTACTCCAACGCATGGCTCTCTAAAAGAAATACACGAATGAAACCATTGTTAAAAATGGCTGCGTTATTTCTTTCTTTCGCATGTGTAAGCTCCCCCTTCATAAAAAAGGGGGAGCAAAATATGTCTTTTGAGCTAGACCTTTCAATAATAATTTATTTACTGGACAACAAGTATTCAGCATCTCGGATGAGATAATCTGCATATTGTACAGAAATATGCTTGCCTCTTTGAGCCTGAACTTCATTCAAAAATGCAGCCAAATTTTCCGCGTCCAGCTTGCTCTCCAAACTATTTGCTGTGCCTTTACTATCTATCCATCCGGCTTCCGTAAAGCGTTTAATTAATTCCTTTAATGATTGGATGCTCGTAGTAGTTTGGAACTTAACAACTTGGGTTACCATATTCCCAGCCAAATCGTATGCTGTTACGCTATACTCGTGCTGACCAAGTGGCAGAGTATAAAGAGGAATTGTCTTCCCATTTTCTACGGTGTTTCCATCCAATACTATTGTTGTTTTTGTGTTATCATTTCCGGCCAAATTATCTTTGAGTTCTATGAGCGGATTGATATCCATGGAATTATTGTAAATATCATTTGCAATGCCAGTCATATCGATAGTAGGAGCAGTAGCATCTAGATTAATAGAAATGTTTTGCTTCTCTTCCATATTTCCGGCATGATCCAATGAACGATAGCTTACATCGTATTTTCCATCCTTATTGATGGTGATCGGCTCAGTGTATGTTTTCCAAGTGTTTCCACCATCCAAGCTATACTCCGTTTTGGCCACACCCGATAGTATGTCAGAAGCGTTAAGACTCAACTTTATATCATTTATATACCACCCGTTCAGCCCGTCCGGTTGAGCTGGTGTGACAGCAGCCGTTGTAACAGGTGTCGTCTTATCAATCAGAACATGTAGATTATGAGCCTGTTCAATATTTCCTGCTTTATCAATAGAATAGAAGGATACTATATGATCTCCCTCGGAACCCATTGTAAAGGATGTACCATTCACATAATCAGACCCATCGATTGAATAAAAGGTTTCGGCAACACCACTCTCGTTATCGTAAACATCAAGTTTGACGGTGACGTCGTCTTTCGACCAATCTGTTGGAGCATTGGAGGTTGTGACTGGAGCGGTTTGATCCACAGGTGCTGCAGAAAGACGATCAATAAGAGCCTGTGTCTCACCAGTCCAATAAGTATTTAGCTGACTTGTATAAACACCGCTTACATCAGGGATATATACACTTACTTTACTGTTTGAATCCACTTCAAATTGTACGCTGTTCTTACCGGCTACACCGCCTACTCTTACAGGTGGAATAACGTAGTTAGAGATGTTATATCCAAGACCCTGTATTTCTTTGGCCATTAAAGCACCGTTGTAAAAACCTCCAATTTTATTATTGTGAGTGGAATCTGCAGGAACCATTAATGCCTTTGCTGAAGGCGAGCTTCCATTAGTGGCTGCAGGGTCATTCTTGTATGCTTTTTCAAAGGACTCTTTTGTTAAATCAAACATATCAATAACTTTAACACCCTGCTCTGCACCTAACTGTTCAACAGCTCTTACATAAGCATTATTGGCAGTTGTAATCGTTCCAGTTGTGGTGTCCGTAGCATCATGATGAGTTCTTATGGTGCCATCCGTGTTAAAATACTGTCTTGAAACAGGAGTAACTAAAATTGGTGTTGCACCTGCATTTTTTGCTACATCAATATACTGCTGCAGATACCACTTGAAGGTACCGCTAGTATATGGATAAAATGTTGCGCCATACTGTTGTGAAAGACTTGCCGGTGTTGCCTCTTCAACACCCGGAATGGAAGGATAAATACCATTTGCATCCGGTTCTCCCATAGAAACAAATCGGTCTAAGAGATATCCTGATTGATTTGCTTCATCATTATGTCCAAACTGAACCAGCAAATAGTCTCCAGCTTTAATGGTAGAAGCGATTTTATCAAGACTTCCCTCATTTATAAAGCTTCTTGAGCTTCTGCCTCCGTTTGCATAGTTAACAACGTTTACCTTATCCGAATTGAAAAATTTCTGTAAATATTCTCCCCAGCCACCTGTATCTGAGGTTGGTCCGTATGTCTTAACGGTTGAATCACCTGCTACATAAATATTTACACGCTGACCATCCGGAATCTCATTTCCTCCGCCACCGGATGTGCCAACCTTAACCAGGTTGTCAAGTTTAATAGACATCTGTTTGCCCTTCAAACCATTAACGGTTTCCGGCGTAACAACAACCTTGATATAATAGCCTGCATCGGCACTAGTAATCTTGTAAGTTTTGGAAATATACGCTGTTGTTGCACGGATCAACGTCTCGGTTCCATCCGGACTTACTCTGTACCACTGAATTAAAGAACTGTCGTTTACGTTATCATTTGGATTAGTAAATTCATAACCCAAGCTAATGGTATTACCGACGTAAGGTATATTGATATCATCATCTGTTGTGAAGTAAGGAGCAACCTTAAATGTTGGCGCTGTATCACTGTCAGCTATATAAGATGATGGTATCCAACCTCTAAGATAATCAGCAACATTGATTTCTGCAGCTTGTGCTTTAGTTAAAACGGGTGCTCTTCTTTGAGATGTATCTACTGCCAAATGATTATAAGTCGTATTGTATTCTGCAAAATTCGCCTTTTCAGGTGGGCCACTCATATCTGTCCAACCTTTGGGGTTTATCATAGAATCGCTCTGAAGCTTGGTATTTAAAAAGCTAACTCTAGCTCCTGCTCCCCAAGGTCTTCCGAAGAAACCTGAAGCATGCATATTTTTACCGCTGGCTGTTACAGTACTGTTTCTAAATAGGTATCCATAGGATGCCGTATCCCTGGCTGCCGTTATATAACCACCTACAGCCATATCACTGTAACCGGCGAAATTCAATGTAACATTATCAAATACCACATTTCCATCACCAAATATATAGTCTGTGTTACCTTCTATAAAAGAGTTTTTAAAATAACTGCTATTCGTACCGCTGTTACCGGTGAAAAGTGTGTCCTGGCTTCCAAGGAAACTACAATGAACAAACTCTGCTCGGTTTCCCTCGATAATCATAGCTGCAGCTCTTTCTGTAGCTGCTTTTGACGTAACATCTGTAAAAGACTTTCTTTCTTCTTTTATTGGGCTTGCGGATGGTATATTAGCAAGCTCCACACCATCTGCTAATTCCTCTTCTGTCATGTATTTATTGAAGGAATTTTCAAATACGATGTTTTCAGCTTTGAAGTCGGTAGCGGTACTGGTAAGATACACGGTACCTCCCCATTTACTGACAATATTCTTAGAATACTTATCAAATGCATTTTCTCCATCATAGAAGCCATCAGACCCCGCGCTGTAATATTTATACCCAATTCCGTAATACCAAGTAATTTTAACCTGCGTACTTGGATCACTCGTTGGATTTGGATGAGAATTTACAAGTGAAATAAATGGTGTTTTTATGACCAGCTGTGTCCTGTATACACCCGGTGCGATATGAATGGTTATTCTATGTGCTTCATCAGTTGGGTTCATTCGGGCTGCTGCATCAAGTGCATCCTTAACTGTACTGTAATTATGGGTCTTCGAGCTGTCACCCACATACAAATCCGAAACCCAGGCAAGAGGCTCTGGTTTAGTATTGTTAACAAACAAAATATCCTTTGTGGTATCCTGTCCATTAATCACTACGTGAGAACTCGTACTATAATTCTCGGAACTAACAGCTGTAACGTTATACGCACCATCTCTAAGGCTTACTGTGTATCCACCATCAGAAACGGTCCCGTCATAAGTGTATCCATCATCAACATTTGTAAATTTAATACTTGAAATTCCAGCTGTTGATGGTAATCCCTGGAATGAACCTGTTGCCGTATATACCGATTTTTTAGCAACTGTAATATCCTGAACGGTGTCAGTGCTTAAATTTATACTACCACCAGCCACAATTTCATAATCATTAACACCCGAAATAACGGCTGTATACGGCACTCCATCCTGAACATCTGCTTTAAATGTTTTATCCGTTGTATTAACGATTGCTGTAATCGGTGAGGCAAGGCTTCCGTCTGGAGGAGTAAATTTAATTTGTAATTTACTCACATCATAACTGCTGTCAAAGCCCTTCATATTACCACTTATAGAGACAAGCTTGTTAGCTATAACATCCAAACTAACACGTTTTCCTGTCGTAATATCAGATGTCGATGTGGTTACAACTTTGGTTTCGTCGGAAATTCTGTAACTAGCAATATCCTTTAAAGTGGCAATATATTCATAGCCCGTACCGAGAACTGCATCAAAGGTATTGTCAGCATTAACATTAACGGTTGTTATATCACCTGATTTCTGATTCGTAAAATTAAGTGCATAACCTGTGTTAATATCACTGCCGTTTAAATTGACAGTACCACTTACCTTAACTCCAGGAGTTCTCACTACTCTTTGGAAATAAGGTTTTCCACCTGCACCTGCCGTAACATAAATTTGATAGGATCCGGAATATTTTGCTGTAAAATCAACCTTTTGTGCTGTTGTAGTAAAAGGAGCGGAACTATCCTGAACCTCGGTAGTATCCGGTGTTACGGTTACTGTGGTACCGTTTACATTTACTGCTGCGTGAACGAAGTGAATGCTTTCATTGCCATTGCTTGTTCCACCATAAACCGTAATTTTATCTCCTGCAATGACATTATCAAGAGTCAAAAACCTTTTTCCGGTACCTCCCGTACCATTTGCGTAATAAACTCCGTTTGCGTTATATCCGTCATCATAACTGTACTTTTGAGTCCCCCAGAAACCAGAGGAATTTACACCTACGGTAGTGCCATCTGACTCATAATAGTAGGACCTATCACTTGTAACCGGATTGGCAATGATTAAATCTCCAAATGCAGTGGTTACAAACGTACCGGATTTAATTGTCGTTTTACTGTTAAGAACCTCCGCTGTAATATTATTGTTGTATAAATCTCCCGATGTTTGGATTCCTCCAAAATCCCATACGTCAATTTTTCGGGCGGTTGGTTCTGTTGGTTCTGTTGGTTCTGTTGGATCTGATGGAGTTGAATGCCCTCCTACAGATACAAGTTGGGTTTTGTAATTTTTTATTTTAGACATCAGTTCTGTATTAAGGATAGCCGATCGATCATCAACGGCATCATCAAATTCCCATGTAAAGTCTCCATTATTTAGTCGTCCAGCTTCTGCTGTAACTATTTGTTCAACAAGGCTTACGTCATCAATGTCAGTTGCAGTTACGCCCAAATCGATGAGAGTATCAAAGTTATTATAAGTTGTTCCGCCTACTAGGGTTTTGTATGAGCTTGGAACGGTTTCACTTCTTGACGAAGCTAAGTAAGCATCAAATGATGTTTCATGAGCTGGAGTTGTTCCTGCATCGGAATTGGCATAGATAAGACTTGCAGCATCAACAATCCTATTGTTGTATGCTTTAATCATTCCTCCATCTTCGCCCGAGAATGTACCTTCCCCTAAAGCATCCGTACCTTGCAAGGAACTCATCATTGGATATTTCGCATTTCTAAAGTAGTTTGATTCTACAAAGGATGAACTTCCTGTTGTTACACCAACACCATATTTAGAGATGCCGTCAAAGAAGTTATTGTATACATGAACAGTTCCTGTTCTTATACGTGGATGACGAGAGTCTGAATGATCAAACCAGTTATGGTGAAAGGTTACAAAGAATTCTGCTGATTCATTCAAGCCGACTAGAGAAGCTTTTCCTGCATCCCAGTAGTGATTGTAAGAAAGAGTAATATAGGTGGATCCACTTTTCAGGTCAGTGGAACCGTCACCTTTTGCCTGGTCAGCATCTCCTCCTGCCGTTCCATAGAAAAGATCATTATGATGAATCCAAACGTTAACATTGCCAGTATCCATTGAAATACCATCGTCAGGGAATAACGCAACACCTAAGTTTCTTACTTCAACATTACCGGCATACCTAAGCAGGATTCCCCATCCATAAGCGTAAGTATCTTCCCCGATACCTTCTAATGTAATATTCATTTCCGAATAATTGGATTTACCTTTCACTTGAAGATATCCGCTGCTGGTAAGTTGTCCATTCATGTCAGCATCTGTAATGTTTCCAATAAATCGGATGGCAAGCGGTGTTTTATCATAGCCTTTTTGTCTCAGGTACAGAATATTACCTATACCCACACCTGTTGTTACAGCTCCTGAGCTGCTGGTTGTCACATCATGAGTTACGGTTTGTGCATTCTCAGATGTTACATAAACAACTTGAGCCTCAGCCTTAAGTGTTCCATCATTATTATAAGCACCTGAACCCGTGCCATATGTTGAGTTTGATGCGAAAGCAAATCCAGATCTGTCATGTGCGGCTACGGACAGCGTATTGGAAACCGTACTTACTGTTGAACTATCTGACAGTACTGCTTCAACTTTCATGACATAATCTCCAGCTGCAAGGCCTACAGCGTCAGCTCTCCAATACGATCCGTAGCTTCGAATTAATTCAGTATCAATTTGTTTATATTGAGAATCTGGTGCACTCGCAGATTTAACATATACGTTATACCCTGCCGCGTCACTTACAGGCGACCATTCTACATATGCCGTTTCAAACCAACCTCCACCGTTCGTTATTGAAAGGCTAGCAGCATGAACCGTAGTGTTTGCGAATCCTCCGAATCCGCTTACTACTATAGATAGTACAAGAACATACATAAAAATAATTCTTATTACTTTTTTTACAACCATCTGTTCCTCCCCAGTCAATTTGTCCTAAACAATTTGTAACCGCTTCCATTTTACTTCTGGTTTTATGCAGTAACTATATAATTCTGCAACGTCCCCTTTTCACCCCCTACAACGAAAATCTTTATTATTAGAAAGAGATAACGCAACGCATCTAAACTGAGTACCTCTTTTAATAATCCGTATGTTGAAATACTTTGATAAACAGCTTCTCCTTTTGAGAAATAGATGTGCATTTACCGATGAAAAGCGAAAGAAAGCAAAGGAGTTTTATACTTTCTAGCATGTTAAGGAAATTGAACAAGATGGTTAAGAACTATGTTTGCAAGTTTATTATAATTAGAAATTTCAGACAACTATATATAAAATTTTACTCTTTTTGTTTAATATTTTTAGAAAAATCTTATTTGACAGTCTTTAGAGCGTCAAATAGCCCACACTTGGTGATATGATGAGGGCTGTGATAGCCTTGTATCGTAGGCTTTACTAAACCCTCAGTTTGTTTGAAGGTAATAAATCGCTCAAACATTTCAAACAGAATCCTCTTTTGTTCACTTTGTTTGAATAGTTTGATATTTTGTTCCCTTCTTGAACCTTTTCGCTGAGTTTTCCTAACCTTTTGCATAAAAAAATCCACCTCTCATTTATGAATTTGGTGGATTTGACACACTTGTACACACAAAATCAGTCGCACTAGTACTATGTAATTTTTAGAAAAAATACTGGTGACTTTTCACTCTTAAATCACAGTTTAAACTGTGGGCAAAACACATCCAAAAACAGCTTAAACCCTTAATATGTTTAGTTTTTTTTGGCGGGACTGCGTGGGAATCGAACCCACCAGACCACACACGGTGGTCTCAAGCAGTTTTGAAGTTAGAGGGGCACAATCTCTTTTGTTTCTATCTGGTCCTATATAATAGCGTAGAGTCTTGATTTAATGCACTTTTTAACCAGACATATATCATTTAATTTTATCTAATTAAATATAAAAACATCTAATCCGTGACCAAGTTGTGACCATTATTCTTGAATATGGTTAGAGTTAAACAAGTACATCGGGGAGGATTATATAACCTCCCTTCTATCAGTTAATATCTAAAGAATACAAACGAGTGCTTTTTCACTATATCAATAATTTTTGCGCTAAAACACGTCACCTTAAAACCGTATTTTATATGCTCTTTAATTTATAGTATAAGTGCGACTGCCCGTCGCACAAAATCGTTCCATACAATATGTACGAAACGTTGATTTTATTGAATTTACATGATGATTTGATACCGATGGTCGGGGTTGAACCTCTACTTCCGAAGGAAACCTAACAAAGTGTTTTTACTTAAGATGAAAATTTTCCAAATCGTAAAAGAATTGATTTCTTAAATAAATTTACTGGAATTTCAATGATGTTTGTCTTGCCATAAAACAGGACCTAATATGAACTACAGTACCTCTCTAGACCGTACTTTTTGGCCGTTCATTAGATGTATCCCGAACATCAAATGTAAAATCCACACTCACAGGAATGACATTACTACTTCCAGGTTTTAGTTCCAATTTTCCTACTGACGCAACACTTCCGATACTATCCTGTGCTACAAAGGGGACTATTCATAGGAAAATCAAAATAAACTGGTACCTAATTTTATGGATGTTTTGACTGTTCAATCGTATAACCAGTAAATAGCCAGGATAAGAACCGTTCTAGTACTTGAAGGGCATACCTCCATGTTGCTGGCGGAGGATAAGATAAAGAAAAAAATGATTTCCCATCATCGAAATAAAGGTCACAGAAACGGTTAATTCGTTTTAACCAAAATGGCCGTAGTGCTTCCGCATAAGGTTCGGTACCAGAAGTTGAAACGGCACCGAAATTATTGTCTGCGAATGTCCGAAACCGGCGGTGATAGGCCGCTTCTTGATTTGCACCCCCGAGGTAATATAATGTCAGTACCTCCGACAGTGGTCCACCTATTCCAATCCAAAGGTTAAGAATGTTAAATCCATCGATATCTCCGAGAAGATCAGATACTGGTGCCGACATGGCAAAGTATCCAGGCAAGTCAGGTTCTCCGGAAGCAAGCTTGGGAAGAATTCGCGGAGCATGTGGACCGTCGTGCTCAGCCCACACGGCAGCAATCCCAATATCGACCACACACGAGGCGGGATCGATCGATGGTATGCCAAAGCCCTTATATGGTTCCCCTGTCGTTGTATGAGTAAGAGCATCGATTGTGAGCAGGACGTGGCCTATATCTACACGGTTACCTTCGGGATCAACAATATATGGTGATGGATTATCCGGAGGTTGCGGTGGGACAGAATTCTCGTAAGACACTGAGGTTAGGCGCTTATACATTGTTCCCGACACTTTGTTAGGTCGGACTAAATGTCGTGTAATGCCATCGGCCTCCCTTACAGGAGCGTTAAGCATCAACTGGTCAGACGCAGTTTCCGTGATAATATTAGCCATCGTCCCTGGGTAGTACAGCTGACGTATTCGAGTTAGAATTTGCTCGGGACTGTCTTGTGGATATGCTGCTTCAGTTTCTCGTACAGCTACAATGAACTCCTCAACGTATAATTCACCTACGGAAAGCGATAAAGGCGGAGGGGGTGACGAAGTTCTCTTACAATATTGGTATAAGACGATTCTTTTAAGAATGACAAAGAAATCATAATTATGTTATAGAAAACCCTCGTTCAATCCCAAGGTTGTAGTCAATATGACTTATAACAGATTCATATTGATAATGTTAATATAATAATATTTTCTTTTACCTTTGTATCATTCAAACAGATGTAGTTGGTGGCAGGATGTTTGATTTGCCACCAATTCACCCCCTCTTGTCCCCTCTACCAAATGACGGCTGTGTTGATTATATAAAAATGATATTATGAAGATGTAGCTTTGTTGACATATTAAAGGGTATTTACGAATCCTTGTTAGGCAAAATAACCATTTCTTAACAGACAATCAACTAAAACGAACATAAATAAATATACTATCAGGACTTTTAATGAGGAGGTCCCCATTTTGTATTTACATCCACCTTCATTCCTACCGCATATCTATTATCTATATCCCTATCCAAGAACGATATCCACACTACCATATTCCTATCCTTTTTCATCTTCTTCCCCTTGTCGTTTTGAAAGAATGTGGAAGAGTAATAACGGTAAATTACTGGATAGCACATATTGTGCTGGTCATACTCCAAATACATTGTATCCACCTGTTGGACGGGAAGGAAGATTATTTATAACGAAAAACCAAGAACGCATCATAACTTTGAGGAGTTCAACTGGTTTCAATGATGCAGAGGCACTTGCTCTTATGTTCGAAGATAAAGAAATTGCGGACGATAGAACACTGCCGGGACGCCTGAAAGCTATACTTGATGCGACCGAATCCAAAATAGTCCCCGGCCTGCAAACAGGCATAGAGTTTCAAGATGTAGGGTTCAAAGGCGATAGGAACCATGGAGGTAAGGGATTTAAAGACCCTCATCCCTCTAGTCGAAACCAGGTTGGACATTTTCTTACGGCTGTTGGTCTTGCATTCCGACCCGAGACCGTCTCACGTCATGTATTAGGAATTCGGATGCGTGATCATATCGGAATTCCTAAAGAACTCAGTGACGATGATGTTGCCCTTCGGTTAACCATCGGTCACGAATTATCACCAGATCCTAATGTTTTGCTAGCGGGTATTTTAGGGGCTGCCTTTCCGCCGGGTCTTCCCCTGGGAGGTGCTTCTGCTGCCCTATATTATGAAATATGGAACTCTTATCGTAATCAATTTTTTAGTGTAAAGCCAGAAGATATAGCTGCTTTCGTAATTGCATTAAATGCGCTTGGTACGAATCCACTTCTAAATATGGATCTAGCTGAGATTGCACTGCTCCCTATTTTCCTCAAAATCCGTGTTCAAGAGCGTGGTAATAGCTACCAGGATTTGCGTCTCAGTCTAGTGGGTTGGTATTTGGGGAAAGCCATTTTGCAAGGCAGATTCACAACTGGAGCACAGGTTGCAGAATGGATTCGTAGGAACCTGAAAGAATAATGTCTTTATATAGTCTTCACTTAATAGATAAGAGATGGAAGATAAGACAATTTAGCTCCCTCCTTTTCAATTTTCAAACTCTAAATAATGAATAGCTGTAAATGTTTTGTTGAGAGATAGTTATTGGTTTGTATAAAATACCGGGAAAAATAATGATGAATAATTGAGAATGAACGTTTTTTTTGGATTTACAATGAGAAAGGAGATTACTAAATGACAACTCCATTTCCATCCCCTCTCCCAAATCTGCTTAACTTTGACTTTATGCTGCAAACGTCTTTAACTACTGCTATCGGTGAAGCGCTCGTTCAATTTCCTGTAATGGGAAACGCCATATCATTTGTTGCAATTAACGAGACAGACTCGTCTAAAGAATTCAAGCATGCAGGGACGTTCCCTACTAACGAAGTAAATTTCTTTACCGCAAGTCTCGTAAAGGTAGGGGTTCTATATGCTGCCTATGAACTGCGTAAAAGCGTCAATAACTTAGCAACGGTGTTAGGGATCACAACATTGAATACACTAATTGAACGGTTAAAATCAGACTTTGATAAAGAAATTATGGAAAATTTTCGTAACATCCTAACTAAACTGAAACCTGAGATAAAAGGTGATTTCGGAAGTACCATTACTGCGCCAAAATATCAAGATATCTTCAAAGTGAACCCTCTGAACACGGGGAACCTCTCGTTTACATTCAGTGACCAGTTTAATACCAATCTTAGAAAAATGATCATCGAAGGTTATAATGAGAGTGCTGGGGCTTGCATCAAAGCATTATCTTACAGCTGGATAAACGGGGCCTTGCACGCGGCAGGTTTCTTTGACCTAGACCAGCAGAAAGGTATTTGGGTTGGCGGAACCTTTACGGGCGCTTTACCCATCATCAATATTCCTACCAGGAACGATGCAAACGCCGCCCAGGTATCCACATGTTCTCACATGGCCAATCTTTATGCACACTTAGTCCAGGGGTCGTTAGTTAGTCCTAGTGACTCAGATGAAATGTTAAACTTGCTATGGGAGTCGGCAGCTACAGGAAATGACCCTTCTTTTTTAGACTATACACGAAGAAAAAACTTCCCTCCAAGAAATTACGGAGTAACACATACGAAAATTGGATATGGAAAGTTGAAGACAGGGATATTCGTGGCTTCTGAGGGAACAATCGTAGAAGATCTTAAGACCCAAAAGAAATTCATCGTCGTCTTTCAGAATAGTTTAGATAATGACGAAGCAATAACAGGGCTCCAATTCATCGTGGAGCGCACAATAGAACTTTTCCTCAAGAGTCGTTTTCAACCGCACACGCGAGTTAACCAGCCTGTGCAGTTCGAAAATGTCAGGGTACCTAACCTCATAGGAATACCAGGGCGACAATCCAATAATCTCCTACTGTCCATAGGACTAAATCCAAATAATAACGTCGTGAAATCCACTGCAGAATTCGAACAAGAAATCGTCCTTAGGCAGTCCCCAGAACCGTATCAGGTGGTCCTGAAAGGATCAAATGTCGATATATATTACGATTATGATGTAAATGGTATCTTATGGAAGCCTCCGTTAAAAATGATTCACCCTTACATTTCAAGATGAATTTAATCGGTGTGCGCAATTAAAAACGGCCATCTTACTGAGCTGCACCCCATTTGTTAGACACACATTCTAACTATATGGTGCAGTTTTTCTATGGTTAAATTTAATTTAAATGACAAACTCGCTGCAGTGGAACGTTATTTGATAGGAGAAGAGAGTTATGATCGTATTGCAGATTCTATCGGTACAGTTAAAGCAATGATTGAAAATTGGGTATTGCAGTACCAGCATCATGGAGAAGAGGAATTCAAAAAATCCTATACAAGTTATTCCGCACAGTTTAAACTAGACGTACTTAATTATATGAATGATTACGGGACGTCTGCGAATGAAACAGCGGCAATATTTAATATAACCTCTCCTGCCTTGATTCGAAAATGGAGAATTCAATTTGAAACGCTTGGAATAGACGCCCTAGAACCTAAGAAAAAGGGGCGGATAGCCATGTAGGAAGGAAACCAGAAAAAATCTGCTTAAGGTTCAGTTGAAGCATTACAAGTGGAATTGGAACGTTTACGTATGGAGAATGCTTATTTAAAAAAGTTGAATGCCTTAGTTCAAAGCAAGGAAAAATTACAAAGCAAGACAAAGCGAATGTAGTGTTTGAACTAAGGCTAGAATTTCCTGTTGGTGCATTACTTAAACTTACTGACATTCGAAGAAGTACATATTATTACTGGATTAAAACATTTGATCGTCCAGATAAAGACGCCGAATTAAAAACATTGATTCAGGCTATTTATCATAAACATAAAGGTCGCTATGGTTATCGTCGTATTACGGCTGAATTGAAGAATCAGGGGCATAAAATAAATCATAAAAAAGTCCAGCGATTGATGAAAGAGTTGAGCCAAAAATGTATCGTTCGTAAGAAAAAATATCGTTCATATAAGGGGGAAGTCGGGAAAACTGCACCGAATATCATGAACCGCAACTTCGAGGCAGATAACCCAAATGAGAAGTGGGTAACCGATATTACAGAGCTTAAATTGTTTGGGGAAAAGCTTTATTTATCCCCTATTTTAGATTTATATAATGGTGAAATAATTACTTATACTCTTGCATCGAGACCTAGATATTCCCTTGTTAAAACAATGCTGGATAAGGCATTAGAGCGACTAGCAGGTGGAGAAAAGCCGCTTATCCACTCAGATCAAGGATGGCATTACAGAATGCCCCAATACCAAAAGGCATTAAAAGAACATAACCTTACCCAGAGTATGTCACGTAAAGGAAACTGTTATGATAATGCCGTAATGGGGCTTTCCTCGCCATTATTTGTTCGACATTTAGGCTCGGGCGCTAATGCACATATTCATTAGCCATAATCTTCGCCATATCGGGCATAACCCGCGTGCTCCCACTAACTATAGTGCCATTGGTACTTCGACGTAAGATTTCCCTCAGAGTGAAGGGGCCGAGCTTACCGAGTTGGCCTGGTCGCGGGTTGAGCAAGATCTGGAGATCCTGGATAAGCATGCAAATCCCGCTGATAATTGGGGTAGCGGCGGAGGTCCCGTGAAAAAATGGACTGGTCCAATAGGCGTTGACCTGAGTTGGCTGGTTCTGATTACCTGTTGTAATGATATTTTCACCCCATGCCCAACAATCAATCCGGCTTCCGAAGTTTGAGTCACTAAACTTGGCATGAGGCACCGCGGACGTACAGCCCCCCACCATGATTGCTCGCGAATCCTGAAACTCCAAAGTATTGCCACTATCAAGTACATGCTTGCCCTTGACGTCGACAAACCCATCAAGATTGACATTTCCGTTTCCAGCTGCCTCGACGACCACAATGCCCATACGAACGACTAGTCTGATAGCTTCAAAGACAGCAGGATCAATTTCGACTGGCAATAATGTTCTTACTCCGGCCACTGTTCCTTCGAGCTGGACCTCGAGCTGGAGGATATCGCCATATGCTAGCGAACGGACGGCTTCTACCACGCGGCTGGCAATCCTTTGGCGCGAGCGCCTGCTATTAAAAACATCTCCTGGCGAAAAGTAAGAAATCGTACGTGCCTTCGCCTCTGGCGCAATTCCAACTATTCCACGATTGTCATCCCTCGCAACCATTATCCCAAGAACCGCAGCACCATGTGCGAAACTCTCTCTTCTATTTACTCCGTTGAGAAGCGGAATAGGTTTAGGCAAGTCCTCATGGTTAAAGAGCCATCCCTGCTGTAGATCCACAAACCGTGTTCTAGAACCATCAGCACCCCTTGCCCAAGCAGATTGAACACCTATGCCTACCGGTGCCGTTCCCAAATAGCCTTGACCGACGAAGAACGGATTTGATGTACCAACCACGGTGGGATCGGATGCTTCAGGCATTACGTAGGCGTAATCAACCACTCCAATCCATTTGCCGAGCACATTAGCAATGGTTTCCGGATTAATACCTTCAGGACATGCAACCAAAAGAAAATTGTCGAATACAGGAGGATTATAATCCTGCTCATAATTCTGGGCGATAGCGACAAAACGAGACATTTCGGCTGAACCGACTCCATCAAAAAGTCGTGTGAAGAACAGATTGGGAACTAGCGCTTTCACAGCTTCAACAAGTGGATTTCCAGAAGAAAGGCCAACGAGGCCAACGAAGTCATCTAGCCCCAGAGAAATTCCTTGATCAACACCAAGTCGAAATCCATCGGAAATCTTGACGACAACCTCTGGTATTAGTGGCAGGTCCGTGTAATTGGGCGTCACACCAATCGCAGGATCGTAGTTAAGTGTTCCCGCTTCGAATTGATTCATCCTTCCAATTAGTACATGCGGGTTATCGCCTTCGTCGGACATGGGATATCCCAGACCACTCTGGTTCTCACCCAGCTCGATATATTTCTCAAGGATCAAACCGTGGACTTCAAATGCCCCTACCCTTGGATGAAAGTAGATTGTGCCGAACTGGTAGACCCTCTTGCTGCCTCCATCCTCGAAACTGACTTCATTACCGACCGGAGAACCAAGATTCAGTGTCCCGCTTTGAAGCAACTCCGCGTGTTTATCATCGATTGCAGACATATCAAATCCCCTCACAAATCGCAAGCATGGAGGCCACAATAATTGTAAACATCATTTTCATCGAAAAACCACCATGTAGCAATTTAATTATTCGCCGTATAATCTTATTCACTTTGTGGGTAGTTCGTTCCATTTTGAACCCTTTGTATTTTATAGAGTTCACTATTAATAAAATGATATTTTGCCGCCATTGCATTTTTTGGTTTGCTACATAAAAACAACCATATATTTGGGTCGCTTTTGATAAATGAGAAAGAAAATTACTCCACTATCAATAAAAAACCACAGCTCAAAGAACTGTGGTAGATCTTAAAATTACTACTCGTTTATCTTTCAAAAATGACAACGTTTAAACCGATGCAGCTAAGACATTGTTTAAAAACCGGCCGATCTCTTTTGCCGTTTTCTTCATACTTTCAGCAAAAGGTGGATACCTGATTCTTCCAGAGGTGTACGAGGATCCCAGGCGTGAACCTGATAGAGATCAATATAATCAGTACCAAGCCGGCGCAAGCTTTATTTTACACCAGAAAGGATATGTTTTCGGCTTAGAACGATATCATTTGGGCCCTCTCCCATGGGAAACCGTACCTTCGAGGCAAAAACTCACAAAATAATACACACCGTTGTTCGTTAACGGTAAAGCAGTTTTAGAAAAAACATCCAAATTAATCCAAGCCCAACATCTCATTTCTGGTCTACCACCATTTCCCTATACATATTTTGATATGAATTGATTTTTTAGTTAACTCAGCATCTTCATGTTATTCCTTCTTAAAAAAGAAAGGAGAGAATTTTGTGTCTAATGATAATCTTTTTATCCGGGTTTTACGGAAAGAAGACTTCCTAGACTTGATCTTTGAAATCGTCAATATACGCACCAATGGATACCCTCTCCACCTTGTCAGGCGTAATGCAGGTGAACCAGTATTATTAATCGTTCACTTTCCGGCGCAACATATTGTAGAAGAAGTCTTTAAAGAAGGAGACCCTTATGTAATTCCAGTCAAAGCCATGCTTTCCGGACCAAGCCGGCTCGTCTTCGAGCTTCCGAATGATGAAAACAACTGGCCGCTCACAATGGAAACCCTGCTAAACTGGAAGAATTACAAACCTGTTGTGCCAAAATTACCAGATTCCCCATTGCCAGATTCCCTCCCTGACCCGAAGATTTTTGAAGGGAAGACTGCACTGGAAATCCCGACAGGGCTCTATCTTTCTCCTGACGAATCTGGAGTCTGGTATAATGTCATTCGACCTGAGGGACATGATGGGCGATTTGTGCTATGGCATACACAACTCGGAGATAAGAAAAAAGAAAATGAAAACTCTTACCGTGAAGGCGGCACTACACACATCATTACTAAGTCTAATCGCTCTATCCCATTCGCAGATGAAAATCGTTCCCTAACCGAGAATCATCTTAGCGAAATTGTACGCTTGACAACAGATTTTACATTGCCAAATTTTCCCGGAGGCATGAGTGAAGATGCATGGAAGGATAAATTGAAGAGTCTTCATATTCCACTTAAATACATTCCGAGTCCCATAAATATAAGACGTCTGATGCTCTCTTCTGCAGGAGCATGGGCAAACTTTGAGGGTATATGGAATTACCCTACAGTTTTTGATACAACTCTTGGTTATCCATTATTTGGCTTAGAAGGATGGCATCACATTATAACGCAAGGCAGAGACCAATTTGTTAAAACCGTTACTAAGGCCTTTCTATGTGATACGGGGCATGCAGTATCGATTATAACCATTACTGAACGGCGATTTGAACCTTATGTTATTCCAAACGGGCAAAACGTGAAAGGGGCAAATGCGGTCCTACGAAAATATTCATTCATTGAAGTCCGAGAGCCTGAGAAAAATTACGAAATTCTAGCACCAGCGTATCTCCACGACCGGCGTGAAATGCCTTTTAAATGGATAAAAATCACCACTACTACAACTCCACACATTGAAAATGCAAGCCTAATCGAATCTTTCTGGCCTAAAGTCAAGGTGCAAGATAGAGAGGAGTTATTTCGCTTCAAAATGGTCGCAGAAGATTGGGATGGGAACATCGTTTCCTTTGAAAGACCTCTTATGTGTATTCCAATCAATAAGGACAAGAGAATATCTTGGAAAAACGTAGTAATTGACTATAATATCACACCTTCGGATTTACGACGTGCGCAATTAAACCACCAGTCTATCGCCTATGCTAAAACCGAGAATGACAGTAAGGGTAAGACCACACTTGAAACAGAAACAGTGACATTTAGGGCACAGCTTGTTGAAGGTGTAAAAGAAGATGTGTTAAATCAATTGGCTTACTATAACCCTAGGTTTCTTCCACAAATTGAGTCAGCAGGAGTCTACATTCCTGCTGCTGAACAGTTAACCGGTCGGAAATTTGATAAAACAATTGTTGAATTTGATAGGGATAGTTATTTAAAACATGGTTTTAATCAAGAATTTAATAAAGGTGAAGTTTTTGTACAGCTTGTTAAAAAGCTTGACCTATCCTTACCTACAGAGAAAGCCGGAGGTCTTGTTACACCCAATACATCGATTGGGGGGTTGTCGAGAGCTCTCGGCCCTGTCGCTAACCCAGAAGAGATTAGTAAAGGCAAATACAATCCAGCAGGCCTATTAGAAAATGCTCGTTTCCTAGGAGGAATCAAACTAAAGGACATTCTAAAGGAAGTAAGCTTTGATCCATTAAAAATAAAGGAGATAGAATCAACATTAACACCCGACCAATTAATCCAAAAACTTAATGATCCTAATTTCAAACTGGAAGCCCCTATGCTAACGAATCGCCGCCTGCCAAATAATGCAATCGAAACCCGCTTATTATGGAAGCCGGAAATTAAAGACTTTACACTAGGAATCTTTAGTTTTCTCACACTAAAAGGGAAAACAAATTTTCCGAACGATGCTCAGCTAAGCATTAATGTACAAATGGTTACGGCACCCAATGGCAGCCCTCCCACCTATATCATAATTGGTACTCTACGAGAGTTTGCTTTAGATTTTGCCAAAGCCATGATGCTTAGATTATCAACGTTAAGGTTTACGGCTGAGAACGGAAAGAAAATGGATATCAGTGCGGAAGGTCTTGATCTCGTATTCAATGGGCCGCTGAAGTTCGTCGAAACCCTTAAAAACATTATACCGCCTAATGGCTTTTCCGACCCGCCATTCGTCGATGTAACAGCATCCGGTGTGATAGCAGGCTTTACACTTGGGATCCCGTCTTTCGGCGTCGGTATCTTCAGCATAGAGAATATCAATCTTTCGGCAGCTCTGTCTCTCCCCTTTGTCGATCAGCCTGCCGGTGTAAGGTTTGCCTTCTCTGAACGTCAGAAGCCATTCAAAGTCTCGGTAAGCGGTTTTGCTGGAGGAGGTTTCTTTGCTCTTGCCCTCAGTGCCAAGGGAATCGAAGCAATTGAGGCATCCATCGAATTCGGCGGGAATATCAGTATTAATCTCGGAGTCGCCAGTGGCGGTGTGTATGTGATGGCCGGGATTTATTTCGGAATGACCGGGAACGAAGTAAAGCTAACAGGTTACCTGCGGTGTGGCGGCAATGTGAGTGTACTAGGTTTGGTTTCAGTGACTGTTGAATTCTACATGGGTCTCACTATCCGAGATAAAGGAAATGGCAAAGTGGAAGTTTGGGGGCAGGCCTCTCTAACAGTTGGCGTTAAGATCGCATTTTTTAGTAAAAGCGTGAGCCTCAAGGTGGAGCGCAGATTCGCCGGAGCAGCAGGAGATCCTACTTTTGCCCAAATCATGGGACCTGACCACCCAGGCGGCTATCCCGTTGAATGGGAAAAATATTGCATGGCATTTGCCTAAACAGTTCATTTTTTTTACGATAAAACTAACGATAAAGGAGTTTTGTATGGTCAATCAAAGGCTTCTTTGGATTGCTCTCCCAAATGGAATGACAATGGATGGTAACAACCGCTATTTGCGACTGTCTGCTTACGTAAATCCGCGTTTATATTCGGAACAAGAAACAACATTGGCATCTTTTCCGGATTTTCTCAATTGGGCCTACCATATGCAGCCAGAACGGTCGACATTTTCAGTTGAGGTGCATGACGGAACACAGACGAAAGTGATCCAGACACAGAGAGTGACATCTCCTCCTAGTCAACCGCTATGGCAGTCCCTTTTCCGGCCGGATATTCCTGTTCACCCGCATGAATTTGATGACTATTCCAATCGGCCGATTGTGAGTTATCCGGTGAAAAAAGTATTGGAGTATACGAAGAGTTTTTATCAAAAGCTTATGAAAGAATCACGCTATGACCTGCCACCTATGATTCCTCCTAGAGGTTCAAATGGAGTCGGTGTGAGTATAGATCGATTAATCAATGAACTGGTTGAACTGCACAACCGCTTTCGTGCTCGTGGGATCAACACGGAAAAGGACTTAAGCAACCTGTTGAACAATTCTCTTGAAGAAGCCAGAGTCATAGCCAGCAGACGCCGAATCTCAGGGAAGACTGGAGATGCCATTATACCTAGGTTTCCTTTTCCGCCGGAACCTCCGCCGGGTCCAAACGGCTCACAGCCTCCGGCAGGTCCACTTCCCGGCGACCCTCGTAATCAGGATGTTAGAGAGGTTCAAGATGCGTATTACCGTACGATGCTCTATCACTATCGACCAGCCGAAGCTCAGCCTGCTGCCATGCCTGATGGCCCAGAAGCCAAAGCTCACTTTGAGAAAGAAATTGACTTTCATCAAATGCTCTCAGCCTTAGGTGATTATCCTGAGATTTTGCGCCGCTTAGGTCTGGTGATAGACTTTTATATTCCGGCTGATGCGATACCAAAAACAAATAACAATACCGGCACATTTAAACTGCGTATCGTACCCAAATGGTTCTCTCAGTTCAATACTCAGCAAAATAACGGGCAGTCTTCTTATAATGGAGGCCAGTCTTCTTTTCAAAACGGTTCATCTTCCGGGAATGGGGACCAGTCTTCTTTTCAAAACCGTCCAACATCCTCGTCGGAAGATTATTGTCCATGGACGGCATATAATTATCAGGAGAAAAATGGTCTCACCCTATTTACGGCCTACTCTCAAACAAATGAACTAGACGGAGGAATCTGGATTCCAAAAAAAGAGGAGATTGAATTGGTTCAAGTCGATGTGGATGGTGCTGCACTCAAGACCTTGAACCTTGCCGCAACCGTTGCGGCTCAAAAGCCTAAAGGGATAAACGACAAACCCATTGATACAGAAGAAAAGGCAGGTGTCTCGCCTCTTCGTACCGGCGGTATCTCGGTTGTACGGAATAAGAATGCCAACAATTTAAACGATATTTTTAACCGCTCGAACAATTTGAATGGGATGCTAAAGGCCGGCCCGCCTAAACTGGAAGATCCCCCCCTCTATGCAGAAGATCTTTTACGCGGGTATCGACTAGATGTGATTGATCAATATAATAATCGAAATTCTTTGCACCGGCGTTTTGGTCAATATAAGCTGTTGAATGTAGCAAATTACTTGGAGTTTACGGATGAGGGTTTTATTCAGCCTAGCGTCACAAGTACTCCAAATACAGGTCCCGTTAGTGAACTTTATATTCACGAGTCCCTTTTCACTTGGCAAGGCTGGAGTTTATCAGCTCCCCGCCCCGGCAAAAGCATTAGCAGTACGGCTAGTGCGCCTAATCCGAGCGAACCTGATACCATGCCGCAGAAGGTGAATAACACAGCGATGACAAAGCTTGGACTAGAGACAAACTTTTCCGTCGTGCCTGGTACCTTGCCTCGTCTCAGGTTTGGAAATGAATATACATTCCGTGTCAGAACCGTTGATTTAGCAGGAAATGGACCAGCGATGGACGAATCACAAAAGATAGAAGCAGCATTAGGGCTTAATCAGACAGCGATCGGTACCCTTAAGTACCACCGTTTTGATCCCGTCAATCCTCCGGAGCTTGTTCCGAGACAGCTATATAGCCCAAGTGGCAATTTGAATAATCCGGATACGACCGCCTATGCGGAAGGTGAATCATTAGAGAGGCTCGTGATTCGAAGCAACTATAACCAAACCGCAGAAGAATATGTCGCAGCCCACCCTGTCTATTTGCCTTTTAACGAGAGGCATGTTGCACCGCCGAAAGCCTCACTTCAACTGATAGAGGAGCATGGACTGCTCGATGAAGCCATTGATGCTAAGTATAGCGGCATGGCTCCGGCTCAGATTCGCCATGTCATCCAGAATTACTATTACTTGGCTGCACGTGAGTCCGGATCGTTCAATGATGTATCATCACCGTCCATTCGCTTTATTCGCACCAGTTCTGATCCTTCATCGACCGATGGCTATGCTGTTCATACCGAGGAGCAACTGATTCTTCCTTACTTGCCGGAACCATGGATTTCGGGGGTTATGTTTCAAGGGCTTCCCGGTGGTAATCCCGAAGATTTCTTTTTCGTAGAGGTAAAAGGAAAAACTTGGTATGAAGCAAAATCATTCCGCATTCGTATCGTTGAAGGCTCTAATGCACCTCTGTGGGATGAAAGAAACCGCGTTCTGACAATCTATCTGCCGAAGGCAAGTATCACAACCAATATTCGCGTCAGCTCTACATTTGGAGGAAATCTTCCAGATATGGGGCTTTTGCAGTGGGTGAAAGAAGACAAAGCCAATTGGACCAATGAAGAACTGGTGAAACTGGAAAAAGAAATCTATGCCGGCCGCAACTGGTTGTTCACCCCTTTTCGGGAGATTAGTCTTGTTCACGCTGTTCAGCAGCCGCTAGATTTTCCTTCACAGCCTATACTGCAAATAAGACCACGTGAGAAGAATAGCACCGAAGCCTATCTTTATGGAAATATCTATGTTCATATCCCCAGCACTTCCAAGGTGGATATTCTTGCCGAATGGTCAGAAAGAGTGGATGACCTAACAAAACCGGAACCAGACTTAGAACCCGTCCCTTTCCGTGATCATGTGATGGAATTACCGATTTGGCTGGACCACGGTAAAGAGGTAATTGTGAAAAGGAACCCGAATGCCTTACGTTTGGAACCTAATGAATCACGCTTGGTCTTCAACAGTTATGAAGCGAAAACGATCTATGAGACCTTGCTAAAAGACACAGCAACTCCGGAAATACAGGAACAAATCAATTTGGCAAGCAAAGTAGAGAAACATGGATTTGGCGATACGAAGTACAGGCGTGTCCGTTACAAAGTCAGGACGACAACACGCTTCCGTGAGTACTTCTCACCAAGCATGCCAAACGAGAGCCTTGTCCGCGACACTAAAGAGATTGAAATAGACATCCTTAGCACCGCTAGACCTTCTAAGCCTTTAGTTAAATACGTCTTGCCTACTTTTTCTTGGCAGCAAATGAATGAAAATGATGGCAAAGTGACAAGTGTGCGAAAAGGAGGGGTTCGGATTTATCTTGACCGCACTTGGTGGTCTTCCGGAGACGGTGAGATGCTGGGGGTTGTGTTAGTTGAAAATAAAGCACCCAATCGCACGGAAGAAATTTACAGTTATTTGACTTTTTGGGGGCAGGACCCAATCCGTGAATCACCCGGACTTCCACTGCCGACCATAGCAGATTTTAAGAATTATAAAGGGGTTTATGATGCTCCTTTGTTTGAACTCCCAAATCAAGCTGTAAAGGTCGTTTGCTTCGACGTCGATTGGGATCGTGAACGCAAGATGTGGTATTGTGACCTAGAACTTGATACCGGCAATGCCTACTACCCATTTATCCGCCTAGCCCTTGTCCGATTCCAGCCAAAATCATTGATCTTAACAAATCCAGTTCCTGAAGATTTACGCATCTCACCCGTAGTGCTTGCCGACATCGTTCAAACGTCACCGGATCGTTCTTTAACCGTAACACGGGATCCAAATCATCCCGGCGTCTACAATGTCTCCGTAAGCGGTGTAACCTATTCGAAAAAGAACCAAAACGTGCCAAACAACACGGTTGAATCTGCTACTAGTTTGATGAATATCCAACTGCAACGACAACTGGCGGAGATGGTAGATGAGACCCTCGGGTGGGAGGACGTGCCGAACTTTGATGAAATCGTGCTCCATCCAGGCACCCCTGATGCAAATGGTGTGGTTATATGGGAAGGCCAAGTAGCTATCACAGAGGAAAATCGAGGATATCCATTCCGACTGGTTGTTAAAGAAATGGATGTATTTTACGGTGCACAACCAACGGAAACTTATCAACGTATCGTTTATATGGATATCATTCACCTGTAAAAATGCTTTTCGTATAGGATTCAAGCTAAGAAAAAATGAATATCATAATAGGTTTCTGTCACCACCAAATAAATTTATTAGGTGGTGACAGTCGTTCATTCGCCAAAATGAAGACAGTCCCCCACCCCTGTATTTTTAGCGAGAGACTGACCCCATAACCATAAAATAACATGTACGTACTGCTTAGATTTTTCTATCAAGTACCCTTGAAACAACTCAAAATACTATTTGCATAGTCCTCATTCCGTGAAATGTACCGTGCTACAGACTTATGCACTTCTTATTTCATATTCCTTTATGATTTTATAAAATGTATTTTTCTTTAAATCCATTATATTCATAAATTCAACTGACGTTTTTTCATTCTTTTTCCATGATTTATTTAATTTTTAAAAGTGCTTTCTGTTTCTCATTTAATGATTCTAGGCTTATTTTCGGTCTGCCTAGATATTTTCCTTTTGCTTTGGCCGTTTCAATTCCTTCTCGTTGCCTCCTATTAATATCCTCTCTTTCTTTTTCAGCAGCAAACGAAAGAACCTGCAATACTAAATCAGAAACAAATGTCCCCAAAGTATCCTTGTGTTGTGTGTATCCAGCAATGGCATATCAATTACCCTAATGTCAGCTTTTATTATGGTTTACCTTTATAAACTTCCTTTCACAAATAATACTGTTAAAATAATTTATTCGAAATCTCTTTCCCCAGGGGAGTAGGTAATATTGAATCTAGGCCAACTTCAACAAATATTTCTTTCATACAGCAAAGCCAGCACTCTACTCCCTTTTGAGTAATTTCAAATGGAAGATGTCTCGCTCTCAAAAACAAACAAGGAAAGCATCCTGTTCAACACAGAACACTTTCCTATTTATCGGAGGGATTGAATGATGAAACGGTTACTATTCTTTGATGATTTCCTTTGTACTTCTCACTGTATCAATGGGGCGTACTAATTTTTCAATTTGTGCACGTTTAGGTTCTAAGAACGGAGGTAAAGATAGTTTTTCCCCAAGGGTTTCGTAAGGTTCATCCCCCATAAAACCAGGGCCATCTGTAGCAAACTCAAATAAAATTTGTGGAGCAACTCTTGCGTATAAAGACTCAAAAAAGTGACGATTGACATAACCGGATGTGGAGAATCCCAAACTACTCAATCGCTCTGTCCATTCATCCAATACGGAGCGATCCTCTACGCGGAATGCAGCATGATGTACTGTGCCATAACCTTGTCGAGCTTGAGGGAGAATAGTATTGTGCTCTGCAATAACAGATGCTCCATTACCGCCTTCCCCTACTTCGAATAAATGGAATGATCCTTCCTGAGCAGTTTCTTTAAATAATAGTGCTTTTTCCAACATTTCTTTAAAGGAATCAAAGTTCGCAATACGAACAAAGACAGGACCTAAACCCGTAATGGCATGCTCCAATGGTATAGGACCCTTTTGCCAAGGTGTACCAGATTCTACGCCTCTATTTAATTCATCTGAAATTAATTGATATTGTTGATCATCGAAATCAACGAAAGAGAGAGTTTTCTTGCCAAATTGGTCTTTAATTCCAGTATGCTTAACGTCTAAACGATCAAACCGTTTTACCCAATAATCCAATGCTGTATCACTTAGTACACGGAAAGATGTCTTAGAAATCTCGTTTGTACCATGTATACCTTTTGGAATGCCTGGGAAGTCAAAGAATGTCATGTCTGTGCCAGCACTGCCTTTATCATCAGCAAAGAATAAGTGATAGGTTTGAATATCATCTTGATTGACTGTTTTTTTAACTAAACGCATCCCTAATACATAGGTGAAAAATTCATAGTTCTTTTCTGCACTACTGGTAATAGCTGTTACGTGGTGAATTCCTTTTAGTTGGTTCATTATATTTTCCTCCTAGAAAATTCAGATTTAATAGTAAGCTTGGTTTAATTGATGATTACCTTATGTGTAGTCCCTACAATTAGGATCTCCTTAGCATAACTACTGAGCACATCTATCAATATTGCTTAATATGACCTGCTCAACCTTCATACTCCTTTTATGATTGGAAATATGTACATGGGTATAAAAAAATACTCATGTACATATTTTACACTTCTGTTAGATTTTCAAGTAAATTATCGGATGGTGAATAATGCTTTTGACCAAGGAATTAATTGGTCTAGCATTTGATTTACAGAATCCTCTTGAACTGCCTGTGGTTTAAAGACCGTTCCATTCTCGAAATCAGTGAATAACGATAGGGCTGGATGTACACGAACGTCAGCCACTAATAATTCACCTAAAATGCCTCGTAAATGTTCAGCCGCACGAGCTCCACCTACTGAACCGTAAGAAACGATTCCTGCTGCTTTATTGTTCCACTCTACACGTAGATAGTCTAATGCATTTTTAAGTGCTCCAGTAATAGAGTGATTGTATTCTTGAACAATAAATACGAATCCATCTTGATTAGTGATTATTTCTGACCAAGCAGCAGCTCCTGAAGCATCTGCACCAGCTTCACCAAGTAATGGTAATTTGTAATCAGCAATATCAATAATGGTATAGTTAGCGTCACCACGTTTGTCAGCAATTTCTTTTACCCATGCAGCTACTTGTGGACTTACACGACCTTCTCGAGTAGAACCTAAAATGATCCCAATGTTTAATTTTGTCATTGTTTCTTCCTCCTCTTGTTTTTTTCCAAATAATTTATCTAAAAATCCCATTTCCTACTTTCACCTCCTTATAAGTTCTGAAATACGGATCCTTGCTGTGACATGATGTAGAACTTTTAATAGGCACAGTAATTATTCCTCTATTTCAATTATCTTGATTTCGAGATTTATAATCAAAAAAATAATATTTTCATTTTATTTCGAAACCAAATATCTTTAACTTGAGATAATTCTATTATATGTACGTACTTTTTGTCAACTCATTTGAGTGGTTTTTTTGATACTTTAAAAATTATATAAGGGCTTGTTTCAACATGGGCCATTCAAACGACAT
The DNA here is from genome assembly GCF_050971805.1 of Robertmurraya mesotrionivorans. Taxonomy (NCBI): domain Bacteria; kingdom Bacillati; phylum Bacillota; class Bacilli; order Caryophanales; family Bacillaceae; genus Robertmurraya; species Robertmurraya mesotrionivorans. Next base: position 428,816 of record NZ_JBPCCH010000002.1, read on the forward strand.
AAGGATAAACCAAATGAATGAATGGAAACAGCCTACTTCCTGACAACTTCCTTTGCCCTAATTTTTCTCTAGTTGATCTTATTGACATTACTCCAACCCCCTTAACAATACACAGCATGGCAACCCATACCCTTTTTTCATCTTCAAAGTAAGTAGATAAATAATATTTCTATATTATTTTCTAAAAAACAATCTAAATTTGATATTGGTTTAATCTAATATTTAGATATATAATAAAACCAAGAAAAGAAAACGTTTTCAACAACATTCAAATACATAGTTACTTCTCATATTATAGGGAGGATATAAAATGAGCCAAGTTGAAAGAAATACAAAAGTGCAGAAATTAGTTGAGCTACAAAAATTTAATGAGAAAGAAATTTCCAAAATGACAGATTCACAGATTGAATATTACCACTGGCTCTATTTTGATGATTCAGTTTATGATTATATGTAACTTAAATAGAAGATAGGAAAAGTGGGAAAACATAAATCATTCATGTTTTCCCACTTTTATTTTTATCATTTTAATGAAACGACTGTAATTTAGATTGCTACCACATTCATAAACATATCAATATCATCCGTTGTATTCGTAATGCTTCCTACACCAAAGTTTTCTACCAAGAAGTTTGTTACATTTGGTGAAAGGAATGCTGGTAATGTAGGACCAACATGAATGTTCTTCACACCTAGGTATAGAAGTGATAAGAATACGATGACTGCCTTTTGCTCATACCATGCGATATTATAAGACAATGGAAGGTCATTAATACTTTCCAAGCCAAGGGCATCCTTTAGTTTTAATGCGGTCATGACAAGTGAATAAGAATCATTACATTGACCGGCATCAAGTACTCTTGGAATACCATTGATATCACCCAAATCAAGCTTATTATATCTATATTTAGCACAACCAGCTGTTAGGATGATGGTATCGTTAGAAAGCTCTTCAGCAAACTCTTTATAATACGTTCTACTTTTATGGCGTCCATCACAGCCTGCCATAACAAAGAATCGTTTAATATCTCCATTCTTTATTGCATCGACTACTTGATCAGCCACTTGAGCGACTTGATTATGTGCAAATCCTCCAATAATTTCACCCGTCTCAATTTCAATAGGAGGCTCACATTGTTTCGCATGCTCAATAATCACTGAGAAGTCTTTTGTTCCATCTTCTTTCTCCGGTATATAAGTAACACCTTCTACTCCCGTTGCTCCAGTTGTATACATTCTATCCTTGTAGGTAGCTTTCGGTGGCACAATACAGTTTGTTGTCATTAGAATCGGACCATTAAAGCTTTCAAATTCACGTGTTTGTTCCCACCAAGCATTTCCGTAGTTACCTACAAAGTGATCATATTTTTTAAATGCTGGATAATAATTGGCGACGAGCATTTCACTATGTGTATAAACATCAACACCAGTGCCCTCGGTTTGCTTTAATAATTGTTCAATATCTTTCAAGTCATGTCCGCTTATTAAAATTCCTGGGTTTTTACCAACACCGATGTTTACTTTTGTTACCTCCGGGTGTCCATAAGTGGATGTATTTGCAGTATCTAGTAATTCCATTCCATGAACCCCATACTTTCCAACTTCCATAGAAAGGGCAATCAATTCGTCTAATGTTAACGTATCATCTGTTATCTGAGACAATGTCTTTTGCATAAAAGCATACAGAGAGTCCTCTTTATAGCCTAAATGTGCCGCATGCTGAAGGTATGCAGCCAATCCTTTTAGACCATATGTAATTAATTCTCTTAACGAACGAATATCTTCATCTCTTGTGGCAAGAATGCTTACCTCTTGTGAAGCGGCCTTGTTTTCAAATTCAAGACTAGTCTCACCATACCAGGTAACAAAATCACTTGTATTAGCTAATTGTGAGCCAGCCTTTTCAATCGAGGACTTGATTTCTTCACGAATGTTCAAACCTTCTCTAACCTTATTGTAAAAATCATTCTTATCCCAGTTGGCATTTGTAATCGTCATAAAAAGACTATTTACAATAAACTCATCTACTTTACTATGCTTCAATCCTAGTTCTCTAGCTTCTGTATGAACAATCCCCAGACCCTTTACTACATAAACTAATAAATCTTGCATATTCGCTAAATCATCTTTTTTTCCACAAATACCGGCAATCGTACAGCCTGTTCCATTTGCTGTTTCTTGACATTGATAACAAAACATACTCATTTATATTTCCCCCTACCCTCTAATCATTAGGTGATCTTACATTTTCATTCAATAATGATTTCACTTTAACAACGATAAGAAAAAGTAGGTGTGATATAGCTCACAGTTAAGACATATTTCACTTGATTGTCAAATTTGTAGGGAGAAAATCAAAGATCACTTGCTTTTTCTAAGACACAGCAATCGAAAAAAGTTGTGATCTTTAAGATTGAAACACTATTAAACTTACAGCAGTTAGACATACAAAATAAAAAGAAAAAAACTAGGGAGTAATCTCCTAGTTTTCATCCATACGCTATTTTACTATTTCTTTATGAGAGTTTTCCTTTATTAACGGTAGCTTTTCCGAACTACTCATATACTTATAAAGTACCGCCGCTGCAACAGCACCCATGATTGGACCAATTACATAAACAGGGAATTGAATCCAGTTGATATTACCGCCGAGTAAACTATCTACAACATATGGTCCGAAGGTTCTTGCGGGATTAAATGATGCTCCCGTAGAACCGGCGGTCATCATGATGATCCCTCCAACCGTTAAACCAATAACAAGCCCACCCCAATCCTTTGGGGCCCTGGAGTCTACTGCAACTGCCATAATGACGAACATAAGGATAAACGCTGCAATGGCTTCGATAAATATCCCCTGAATATATCCGGTAGATGGTGCAAGTACAGTAGCTCCTAAATTACCTAACAAGACTCCTTCCATGCCTAAAACGCTTACAATTCCAAACGCCCCAATGGTACCACCCACACATTGTGCAAGTAGATAGGGTCCTACCTCTTTCCATGGAAAATGACCTGTTGAAGCTAGTGCGATTGTAACAGCTGGGTTAATGTGACAACCCGTTAATCTTCCTATTGAATAGATCATTGCCATAACAATAATCGCGAAGGCAAAGCTTATAACTCCAATATCAGCCAATGTTGTAGACTCGTTGTTATTAGCCGTAATCATTCCATTGAAAGCGGCTGTACCTGGACCAATAAGAACTAATAAAGCAGTACCGATACCTTCACCAAAACATCGTTTGAACAGGCTGGGTGTCTCCATTAGCAGCCACCATTATTTCACAAGTCCATGAGGATCAATTACATATTTTCTTGAAGCCCCTTTATCAAACTCTGCATAGCCCCTTGGCGCTTCATCTAAGGATATAACTGTTGCATTAACAGCTTTTGCAATCTGTGCTTTTCCACTTAAGATCGCTTGCATTAAGTCACGGTGGTATTGCATGACTGGTGTTTGACCTGTAACGAACGTATGTGCTTTCGCCCACCCTAATCCTAAACGAACTCTCAATGTACCGATTTTTGCATCCTCATCAACTCCACCTGGATCTCCTGTTACATATAGACCTGGAATCCCAAGTCGTCCCCCAGCACGAGTGACCTGCATAATTGAATTTAAAACAGTTGCCGGCGCTTCTGTCGCATTTGCACCATGTGCAGATGCTTCAAAGCCTACGCAATCTACTGCACAGTCAACCTCAGGACTGCCTAGAATTTGATCAATTTGCTCTCCCAAATCAGGGTGATTACGTAGATTGACTGTTTCACAACCAAAGCTTCTTGCTTGGGCAAGCCTTTCTTCATTTAAATCCCCTACAATAACGACAGCAGCCCCTAATAGTTGTGCTGAATGTGCAGCTGCTAGCCCAACAGGACCCGCTCCCGCAATATAAACAGTAGATCCTGGCTTAACACCTGCGCTTACTGCCCCATGATAACCTGTTGGAAAAATATCAGATAGCATTGTTAAATCTCTAATTTTTTCCATCGCTTGATCTTTATCTGGAAATTTCAATAATTGGAAATCGGCATAGGGTACCATTACATATTCAGACTGACCTCCTACCCAGCCTCCCATATCTACATAACCATACGCTGAACCAGGACGATCAGGATTTACATTTTCACATATATGTGTGTTGCGCTCTTTACAGCTTCTGCATCGTCCACACGCAATATTAAACGGGACAGACACAAGATCCCCTTTTTTGATAAATTCCACATCACGACCAACTTCAATTACTTCTCCAGTTATTTCATGCCCAAGCACAAGTCCTTCGGGAGCAGTCGTTCTCCCTCTCACCATGTGCTGGTCACTTCCACAAATATTCGTTGTAACTACCTTCAAGATAACACCGTGTTCACATTTACGTCCTACGTTTAAAGGATTTACTCCAGGTCCATCTCTTAAAACTAAATCTGGAAAACCAATATCGATTACCTCTACTTTACCTGGACCCATGTAAGCTACTGCTCTATTTCCCCTCATGTGAAAATCCTCCCCTTTTGCTATGAAGTTTTATTTACAACCATATCATTGCAATTTTTATGCCAACTCTAAAAAGCTATCATGTAAGCGATTCTATCTGCCCCATGGTAAAAGCGTGTTCAATAAATGAGCAAAAGGTGTCCTATTTTAAGACAAACTACTTTTAACCTTTTCCTGAATATTGAAACAATAGTATAATATGGACAAGAATGAATGGCCTTAATGTGAAAAAGGAGGTAATAATCGTCATATGGTTACAGAAGTTCTTTTCGATAAGTACAATCTCATTAGTCAATCTTGGAAGCGTTGTCATGAATTTGGCCTCTCACCAACCGATCCTTTTGAGGACTCTATTTTGACTGGTAAGGCTTTGTGTGATCTGATTAAAGAAAATGAACCGTTAATCAACCATGCCTCTTCAGCTATTAACACGCTCTTTCCCAACTACTATTCTGGTCTAGTAATCACCCTTGTGGATCGACACGGAACCATCATACATAAAGTAGGGCAATTGGATGTACCCAGTTCTGTTGATGTTTTATCCATAGGTTCGAATTGGTCCGAAGAAAACAAAGGAACCAATGCCATGGGACTTGCCATCTATACAAAAGAACCCATTATCACTCATGCGGATCACCACTTCTATGTGAAAAATCAATTCCTTACCTGTGCGGCCAGCCCTGTTTATTCCCCAACGGGTGAGCTAATTGGTGCCGTTAATATAAGTGCAAAAAAGGAAATGTATCATCCATTTATTTTCTCCTTAACAAACATCATGGCGACTTTTATTCAAAATGGATTGCTTTTAGACATGTCGAAAAATGAAAAGGTTTTGACCATCAAAGAGCTTGAAGCAACTGCTAGCTTTGCAAATGTTCCCCTTCTTTCACTAGATGATGACCAAAGGATTATCCGTGCAAATCAGTCAGCACGTAAATTACTAGGTGATGACTGTTTGGGAAAAGAATTTCACAATACAAAGGGATATCCGACAAAAGTGGTATCTGACACATCACGTAAACAATATCGATCCATATTAGCTTTAAATACACCTACGAATAAGAAATTGACTCCACATTATCTATATAACATTAAGGATATTGTCGGTTCATGCCCAAAGATGAATGAAATAAGAAGGATCGTTAAAAAAGCGGCACTAACCGATTTCCCAATCATTGTATATGGAGAAAGCGGGACAGGAAAAGAGTTAGTTGCACAGTCTTTACATACGTCTGGACCAAGAGGAGATCAGCCTTTTATTGCGGTTAATTGTAGCGCCATACCGGAAAACCTCATTGAAAGTGAATTGTTTGGTTACGAAAAGGGAGCCTTCACCGGTGCCAATCGTGAAGGAGGGATTGGCAAATTTGAAGCAGCGAATGGTGGTACCATCTTTCTCGACGAAATTGGTGATATGACACTAAAGGCACAAGCCATTTTATTAAGAGTCTTACAGGAAAAATCAGTCACCCGTGTAGGTGGAACTAAACCCATACCAATAAACACCCGAGTGATTGCGGCCACACATAAAAACCTGAGAAGAGAAATTGAAGCCGGACGTTTTCGAGAAGACTTGTATTACCGACTGAAAGGTGTGGTTCTGACACTCCCTCCTCTCCGGGAGCGTTCAGACCTTATAGAATTATCCAATTACTTAATGAAGAATTTAGATTACCCTTCTTTACCTCTTTCAAGAGAGGCAAAAGATAAGCTACTTTCGTATCATTGGCCTGGAAATGTGAGAGAGCTGAACAGTGTTCTCATGCAGGCCTCGTTTCTAGCTGATGGAAATGAGATTAAAGCAGAGGACTTGGATTTTGAAATCGAATACGAGCAAGATAAACCATCTCTACAGGAAGAAAAGGATCCCCTTACCTCTCTAGTTCATTCAGAGAAAGAGGTGATTCGAAGAACGTTGGATTATGTTAGCTGGAATATTAGTAAGGCAGCTACGATCCTAAAGATAAGTCGAAATACACTTTATCTTAAAATTAAAAAATATCATTTACAGCAATAAAGATAAAAGACCATCAAACGCTTTATACGTTTGATGGTCTTTTGGTCCCTCTATTTTGCTGTATTTCTAAAAGCATTTATTCGGGTTTTTAAAGATGCGTAAAGACCGACTGCTGCATTACCGTAGAAAAAACCCATAAATATCCCAGCCCAAAGGGTATTTTTGTACGCAAAAAAAATCGAAATAACTAGACCAATCCAGTTGGGGCAGACTCAATTCAGCCCAATAATTGGATTACATTTTGCAAATAAAATAAATTCAAGATAGAAAATCTAGTCTAAATCTAGTAAGATATCCACATGTGACATTAGATAAGGGGTAAAAAAAATGAGCGTATTAAACGTACAAAATTTAAGTCATGGTTTCGGTGATCGTGCAATTTTTAATGATGTGTCTTTTCGACTATTAAAAGGCGAACATGTTGGACTAGTTGGAGCAAATGGTGAGGGTAAGTCTACTTTCATGAATATTGTTACTGGGAAGTTGCAACCCGACGAAGGGAAAGTGGAGTGGTCACGAAAAGTTCGTGTTGGTTATCTAGATCAGCATGCTGTACTTCAAAAAGGTACTACGATGCGTGACGCTTTGAGTACTGCTTTTCAATATCTTTTTGATGCTGAAGCAGAGATCAATGAACTTTATGCAAAAATGGGTGATGAAGGTGCGGATATCGATGGATTACTTGCAGAAGTTGGAGAGCTCCAAGAAACGTTAGATAGTAATGATTTCTATCAAATTAATTCAAAAGTTGAGGAAGTGGCTCGTGGTCTAGGATTAGACGCTGTTGGACTCGATCGAGATGTAGATGATCTTAGCGGTGGGCAACGTACGAAAGTTTTGCTAGCTAAGCTTTTGCTAGAAAAACCTGAAATTCTATTACTAGACGAGCCTACGAACTATTTGGATGAACAGCATATCGAATGGTTGAAGCGCTATTTACAGGAATATGAGAATGCATTTATCTTGATTTCACATGATATTCCATTCTTGAACAATGTGGTTAACTTGATCTATCACATGGAAAACCAAGAGTTGAACCGCTATGTTGGTGACTATGATAACTTCTTAAAAATATATGAAATGAAGAAGCAACAGCTAGAGTCTGCTTACAAGCGTCAACAACAAGAAATTGCTGATTTGAAAGATTTCGTTGCTCGTAACAAGGCAAGTGTTGCGACTCGTAATATGGCAATGTCTCGTCAAAAGAAGCTCGACAAAATGGAAGTTATTGAATTGGGGAAAGAGAAGCCAAAACCAGAGTTTAAATTCAAAGAAGCTCGCACAGCTAGTCGTTGGATTTTCGAGACTGAAGATCTTGTTATTGGATACAACGAACCACTTTCTCGCCCGCTGAATTTGAAAATGGAACGCGGACAAAAAATTGCATTCGTTGGTGCAAACGGTATTGGGAAGTCTACTCTTTTAAAAAGTATTCTTGGGTTGATTAATCCGATTTCGGGTAAAGTGGAACGTGGTGAGTATCAATACATCGGGTACTTCGAGCAGGAGGTTAAACAGTCCAACTACAACACTTGTATTGAAGAGATTTGGAGCGAGTTCCCAAGTATGAATCAGGCTGAAGTCCGTGCTGCTCTTGCAAAATGTGGATTAACAACGAAACATATTGAAAGTAAAATCGAAGTCCTTTCTGGTGGCGAAAAAGCCAAGGTTCGATTGTGTAAAATTCTAAACACAGAAACGAATTTATTAATTCTAGACGAACCTACCAATCACTTAGATGTGGATGCAAAAGAGGAATTGAAGCGTGCTTTAAAGGCATATCGCGGAAGTATCTTGATGGTATCACACGAACCTGATTTCTATCGTGAAATTGCGACTGATATTTGGAATTGTGAGGATTGGACTACGAAAGTGTTTTAAATAAAGATGAAGGGGTACCTCAGTAAAATTTTACTGGGGTACCCTTTTCTATCTATTTCAATATTAGGTTTGCAACAGCTTCAACGTGTGTGGTCTGTGTTAGAAATATTCAATGCCTAGAAACATAAATAATTCATCCCCCCCTTTTATACATACATCAAAAAATAAATTATCGGTTAAGGCAAACAACCATTATATCCCCAGTAAGTCACAAAATCGAACCTGCTCCAGATATTTACTTTTTCCCTTTTTGCTAATCTTTCATCCTCTCTAAATAATTCAAGATACTTATAGGGAGGATGGAGGACATAAGCCACTCGTGCGTATCCTTCCTTTAGCAAAGTCCCCTGAATAGATTCACCATTGACAAAAACATAGGCTAATAGTCGTCCGTAGGAATCTCTTGTGTTCCCCTGTTCAAATTCCAAAGTTAACTTGCCACTCTTTACTAACTGGCTATTGCGTAAATACGCTTCCTTTGCATAGAGTTGGACACACATGTTTGGATTCTTCGATTCTGGTGTATCAATTAATAAATAACGAACTGTTTCGATATTCCCGTTAACAAGTACTTTAATGGTATCACCATCGACGGGTTCAATTAAAGTAACAGGTATCTGGGTTGTTAGAGAATCAAACAGATTGACTTTATTCTCAATTAGCTGAAGGTGGGACTGTGTTGTTATATTCTCTTTCTGTAACGGAGTGGAAAAGTATAGAAAAATATAGAAAAGTAGTAGCTGTTGCAATGGCAACTCCACCGATTCGTTTGATCATAAACACTCACCTCTCTCCACGCTCATCGTAATCTCTTATAACATCCCGCAATAGCTGGAAAACTCTTAAACTCCTTCCTCATATCCCGAAACGAAATCACATCATTCCCTCTAGAAAGTTCAAAATCTAGTGAATATTCGTGACAGTTCAATGGGTTTCGATGGAATGTTTTCAGAAAGAATTGGATGGCCTCTTCCCGGTTATGAGCAAAGATAAAAATAAACTCCTCCTGGTTCATCTTCAGAGAGTAGATGCCCACCTTACGAAAACCTAACACATTCTTTTCAATCATTTCCCTTACCTTCTTATGATCGGCTTGTTGTAAGTCTATTTTGGACATATCGTCATCTAATGACAGTTTCTTCTATGCTAGTAAATGGTGGATGTAGTGGGCCAATGCGGATTCTTCATAAAGGATACAATCTCGGTAAACCTCTTTCACAACCATGTTAAAACACCTCGGCATTTGATATTTTTATCCGTTCAATGGGCTCTATTTGGTCTATCAAGAAATAGCTGATTCCTTTTGTTCCTCAACCTCTCCTGTATGCTCGTTGTAATCCACCTTGATACTTCCAACTGGACCGTTTCGATTTTTTGAGATAATGATTTCAAGGGAATGATCCTCTGTTTCTTTGTCGTAGTAAGCTTCTCGATACAAGAACAAAATAACATCCGCATCCTGCTCCACACTCCCCGATTCCCGAATATCAGACATCATCGGCTTCTTATTAGCTCTTGATTCGACCGATCGATTGAGCTGTGCCAAACAAATCACAGGGCAATCAAAATCCTTCGCCATCGTTTTTAGAGATTTAGATATTTCCGTTACTTGTTGATGGGCATTGCCTCCATAAAATTGACCTGACCGGATTAACGTTAAGTAATCAATAAAGAGGATGGGTTTCTTGTAGGGAAATTGGTTGATCAATTTCCGTGTTTTTGCTCTCATTTCACTAATGGTTTGTCCAGATCCATCAAATATTTGGATATTGGTTTCATTGAGTTCACCAATCACGTCAAACCATTTATTCTTTTGACTTTCACTTAGGCTATGTTTCGGATCTTTCATTTTTCTACGGTTAAAGCCTCCTGTGGAAGCAACTAAACGAGAAGTGATTAACTTTTCAGGCATTTCCAGAGAAAAGACAAGTGGCAGAAACCCTGCCCAGCCTGACATTTTGGCAAAATGAAGCATCACGTCCGTTTTTCCCATCGATGGCCTAGCCGCTAGAATAGTAACCTCCCCACCTTGAAAGCCTCCCGTTACTTCGTTGAGCTTTTTTATACCGGTTGTTGCCGTTTGTAACCCTATTTGATCTTCCCAAGGAGCCTCATAAATGGAAGACAAGGCTTGTTTTAAAGGCGTGTGATCATCCATCTTCGCTTGGTTGATTTTATCTAATTCACTTATGACTTTAGCAACCTCCCAATCATTCATGGTTGCGATCGTTAAGATGTTCCTCTTTTCCCTTTCTTTCCAGGAATCCAGAATGAGCTGTTCCAACCCGTCAAATTTCTCCACATCTGCATGTGATAACAACTCCGAGAGGTAGGACATTCCCCCGAATGATTCTAGGTCAGGTAAGGTCGTTAAGGTGATCAAGTCAATATTCTTTCCAGCTTGATTGAACTCTAGCATTCTTCTCATGAGTTCTTTGTGACGTGAGAGTTCGAGCTGTTCCGGTTGAATCACGGTGTCCTTGAGTAAGTACTCTGCTTTCATCAAGCTGCCTAAAAATGCTTTTTCAGGAATACTCATCACTTTTCACCAGCCGTAAGATCAAGCACAAATCCACTTGGAATATCTCTTCCACTTGGTAGTGGTCCAGATGCTTGCTTTTGCTTTGTTACGGGCTTTTGGTCTTCAACATACGAATCTATTTCTTCTACGGTTAGTAAAGATTCATTCTCCCAGTTTTTCAGAATGCCCATCACATAATTCAGCTTCCGTTTATTATTGGCACAGGCAATCGTCATGGCTTTTAGGATAATCTCTTTCGGCTGTAAAAAACGAGAATCATCTAACCAAGCTAACAGCTGCTCTTTTCCGTTTACGTTCGTCAAACCAAATCCGTTAGAGTCCCAAAACTCAATAATTTCTTTCACATCTCCTGACTCTTGAGTTACATGTGGCGTCTCTAACGGAGTATTCTTCTCTATATCAGGAGTAAAAGCTTTTTGTTGTTGTTGTTTTTCTTTTTCTTTTTTATTTTTTTTATTTTGCTCACGAAGCGTATCACGACACGTAAACGTATCGGCAGCTTCTTTACACACCAGTTCTACATATGTATTTGTTTCATTTACTATACTTACTGCATCTATAGCATCTCTGTCAGCTTGATTAAAAAAGAATTCATAGAGGCTATAGATGTCTGGCTTAGTTATGGTTTCTGATACATATCGGATGAGCGAGAGGTCCTGAACCTGTTTTAATTCGCTATATATACAATCCATCACTGGTTTCCCACCTTTTTGTAGGTTATGCTTCCACCAGTCTCTAATGGCAAGTTCTCTAGTTTCAGGATTATAACGAATCAACTGATAATCCTCAGAGAATCGTTCCACTAAGGAATGAATATTTTCGAGGGAATAGCACATATCATAGGCCATTTGCTTTTTCATAATTTTATAGATGCCAATTTGTGTCGTGTTTGGATTGGTAAGTAGATAAAGGTAAAAGTATTTTTCATCCCCATTCAACTGCTCATTAATAACTGGGTTCTTCCAAAAATCAGTACGAACGATACGGTATTTTGCCATTTGACACTTCATCCTTTCATCTATAAAAATTGCTTTCATAGATGATATATAAACTAATGGAGAGAAAGGTTAGGTGGTTTTTAGAAAACTTTTGTCTATTTTATGGCGATACAATTTCTAGGTAGCTAATAGACTTGCTAAGTACCAAAAGAACGGTTTAATCCTCCCATTTCTTATTCAAAAACAAAAAAAGTGCCCAGTACTGGACACCAAATTTATACTACAAAGCTATAACCACTTTTTTAGAAGCAAGAATTGCATTCATAGCTCTCTAACTTTTTTAGAATAATTAGAGTTAGTAAACTAACTTATTAACCAACAATCTCCTACTTTTTGAATTGTCTTTCCTTAAAAATCACGTTTTATCGTTCATAACGTTCGTTTTTCATTTTTCTCCTTGTTCAACTTCATAGTGTTAATAATTTTATTTACATCTACCTCCATACTTTCAACCGCTTTGATCCCTAGTCTGTTTACATACAATAATGTTTTATGTTTCATGACCCAGCCTCCTATGTCTTAATATAAATTAGACATTTTAAAGATGAGTCCTTGTGAAATTATTGTGAAAATGTTTATATCATTTTAATATCCAAGGTTATATTAGTAATGAAGGTGTATTGCGAAGCTATTTTATTAATTATCTTAGGGATATAAATAAAAACCAGCTAAAATTCAATTTTTTTAGAAAACCAGAGTTACATTATCAAATAAAAAGATTTTTGTTACTTTGCTTTAATTTACTTTTTATCCCGGTGGTCAGGATCGAAACGACAATCTAGATGGAATAAGATTTTGATTGGAAACTTCAATTAGTTTTAAACAAACATGCTTTAATATAAAGTACTTAGCAATTTAAAAACTCCGCTAGGATTCTGAATTAATTCATGTGTAGCAACTTCAAACCCTTTATGATTGCTGGTAAAATTAATACTCTGTTCTATCCTATTAAAACGTACCTTTATATTATTTATTTTAAAGTTAGTTACCTGCTTTGCATGATCCACATTATCATTATCTAAATTCAGAACTATTTTGTCAGACACCCTTCTCAACATTCGCCAAATAATCATTTCCTCACTAGACTTCATAAATAATTCCGGTAACTCAGTCGATTCGTTTAAACTATGTAAGGTAGTTAACATATAACTAGAAATCCCATAACCAACTGGTTTAATCATATTTTTTAAAGTAACCCAATTTGAAACATGAAAACTTATACATTCCACGCCCTCAAATTTAACTGTTGTAACTTCTTTTATTTTCCCAAAGTATTTGATTCCATTTTCCTGCTGCTCAATTCCGCTCTTAACATATAAAGCCACGTATTTCGCTACCTGCCAGCCCTTTTTCAATTTGCTAACCGGGATATAATAGTATCCTTCTTTAATAAAACTGAGATACTCCTCACCATTTGAAACAAGACCAACTAAAACCATTTCATCTAGACTGGATTTCCAATCCTCTAGTGTACCTCTTGGCAAAATCCCTTCCTTTTGAATTTCCTCAGAACTTTTATTTATTAACCATTCTACAAATTGCTCTACTAAATATGTAGCGTTTGGCAAAAAAGGAAGACCACCAATGTTAACCTTATTAATACTTTGATAAAAATGATGATTTTGATAGGTCTGTTCATCAAACCATGGAAATAGAACATACGCTCCAAATGCCGTTCTTTCATACGGACCATTATTCTCAGCAACTATCGAATCTCGATAACGATGCATCGTGTTAATATCGTCTTCCATAGGACCAGGGGTTTTGTACCGATTTTTATAGTAGGTACCCTCTTGTGCATAGTCGATACGGTACTTGGCATCAAAGATGTAATTAAATGTATAGTCTTTTCCCTTTTTCTCGATACTCAACATCGTGTCAGGCTTTTGTGGAATGGTAGGCAGTTTCCCCTCATACTTTTGATAGGTTAAAACGATTTCTTCATTAGTAAGTTGATGCTTAAATACACGCTTGGCCATTCGATTTGCTTCCAGATTCACGAATAACCCTTCTCTGTTCACCTGGATAATGTCCTGACTTACGAGAGTATATTTTCGTCCCAGGATCTGTCCAAGCTTGAGGAAAGTCCAATACTCATAAAGAGTAGCTACGTCTTTCACTGACATCTGGTATAGCTTTCCTTGAAGGGCTAGTCCCTTTGACACCGTTAAGAAAATTTGAAAGGCATCTCTATATCCTGGCGCCATTTGTAACACGAGACTCATGACAGATCGCTCCATCTTTCCGATTCTTGACCAGAAATGATTTTTCATTTTGGTTTGCAGTTGAGTAATCATTTTTGTGATTTTCTCTATTAAATCAGGATCGGGTTCTACCATATGGTTGTTCAAATTTTGGACAGTCTCTAAAAGATCAACGAGTTTATGTACCAATCTCTCCATCATCCACTTGACGTACCGGTTTTCCAGTGTGTCATAAGTTAACTCTTTCTTACTTTTTAATCCCTCATGAGGCATCAAGTTTTTACTATTAATCATGATTCCTTTTTCAACTTCAACAAACAAGTTGGATCTCTTTCGCAGGTATGCCCTACTCGTACTATCAATTTTCTTTAGTTGATCCCCTCTAGCCTTTTCATAGGTTTTTTGTAAAGTGTGATGGGGTTGATGTTCAATACGAGCAATGGCTTGTGTAAACTGACGGAAATGTTCAGAAATTAATCGGTAAAACTCCGCCCTTGATGGTTTTCCCTCCAGTTTAACTGAAGCTCCTAAATAAGTCTTTCGAATGAAATGATAGGCCAGATTATAAATCTCATCATTTACTTCTTCTAATAGCTTCTTATAGTCATTTTTATAATCAAGCTTTGATGGAAAAATCTCTAGTGTTACTTCTAATAGCTTTTTCTGATCCTGTAGAATCTGAAAGGTTGTAAATCCCACTTCATTCTGGAATTGTAGGTTCCCCATAAGCACGGACTGAGATCCAAATTCCATTTCTGATACAGCTTGCCGTAATAAGGGATGCTCATGGTAGAAGCTTAGTTCCTGGCCTGTTTTCGACCATACTACTAGCTGGTACACTCCATTTTCGAAAAAGATCGGCCGTAGATTTACTGGATTGACCATCTGTTGTTCGTTAATGTCATATACTTTAATCTCCTGGATATTTACTCCTTCGACATTGAATTCCATGACATCGTGGTAATCCATGCTTCGATATTGCTTTAGCCCTTCATACCGCTCATGATACGGTTTTCCTTTTAACACTAAGGTTAAGTCATCTGTTTCCACCTTAACTAATTCAACATCCTCACGAGATCCAGAAGGAAGTGAAGCCATCGTATCTTAACCTCCCTAACATTTCCACAACCTTTGCAGCACTTTTCGGGTATTTGGCACTTTGTAATTCCTGTTCAGCCAATTCAATATCTTCATCATACTGCTTGTTCGTAAATTGGACATAAAGCTTTTTAAGGAGTTGATCTACCCTCATATCACTTCCAGCAATTCTAGGTAATATCTTTTGTAAGATACAATGGTCTAGTGCCTCGGAGAATTCCATCAGCCTTGCCTCTTGGTTGTATGCCATGTAGAAGCAAATTTCATCACGTACACGATACCCAACATGTGCATTGGTTAGCTGAAGAGCGCCATTGATTCGTTCTAACTCCATTGTTACCTGCTCTACGATACTTTTATTTTTTACAAATACGTCTTTTAGATGCAGGTAAGTCGAAGCAAATGATTCTTGATCACTTACGATTAGATCCACATGCTCTTGCTCGTGTAAAAATGTCAGGTTACCTAGCTCAATACGATTAAACTCAATGGTATTGGCTCTATCTAAAACCTTCTTACTGAATGGATGGGTCGTTTCGTCCATGTTGACTGTTCCAATGATATAAAGGTTATTCGGTAGTTTTAAGTCGAATCCTGCTATTTCCTCGGAAAGTAAATTTGAAGACACAATATCTCCGTCCTTCCATTTACGGCTTTCCATGACACTAAGGATATCACTGAAATAGTACTCTACACGTGCTAGGTTCATTTCATCTAATAGAACAAAGTATGGTAAATCAGGATGATTCTCAGCTCTTTTAATTACTTTTGTTAGTGGACCTTCTTTAAACTCTCCTTTGATGTCTACATAGCCTAGTAGGTCCGATCCATCATTCCAATCCGGACGAATCGGTATCAAAGCAAATTGTCCATTTTCTTCTGACGCTCCTACACTTTCCGCAAACCATTGAACCATCTTGGTCTTTCCAGTTCCTGAAATTCCGGAGAGAATGACAAATGGTTTTGTTTTTAAGGATAGGAATAGATTGATTACTTCTTCTTTTTTATAGTAGAAGCCTTTGCTTCGAATATAAGAGTAGATATGCTCAATTAAATCTTTATCATTAAGTGTAACTGTTTCATCCTCGTGTACCTCGTTATGTGTTTCCGAAGGAGTCTCGTATGTAAGTCCATTTTTACTAGCAATATAGTTCTCGTAAATGTTCACCATTTCATGAAGGTCTGCTACGAGGACACTTTCACTTGGCATCTCGTCAATTTTATATCTGATATAAGCTGCAGTAGAAAGAGCATATTGCTTTGCTTTTTGACTTGTCCCAAGATTAATTAAGTCATCTCTTTTCGCCTTACTTGAGCTTGATATGGATTGACGAATGTCGTCTTTAATTTTTAGCATTTCATCCTTTGATGTCTCCGTTACTCCCTGTGCAAGAGTTAGATAAACGCTCTGCATATCCTCGCTAAACAGATATACGATGTAGTACCCTCGTTGGGTAGAAACAGTAATCTTTCGATTCATGATTGCAATCCAAGGAACAGACGCCCAGTTCCCTTGACCGACGGATCCCGTCACGACGTACTCTGAGGAATCAATAAAATCCAGTTGATAAAAACCTAATGGGATATCATTACGAACAAAAGCCCCTAGCAGGTTCCCTCCAAAGGATTCTCTTTTTGCCTCTAAGTAGGTGTTCATTACTCTTAGTACATTGCTTCTTATATCACTAGCCATTTTCTGCTCCTTTACGCTTAGGGTATCAAAGAAGGGTTCAGTTGGAGACCATTCGTTATCGATTAATCTTGTGTTCTCCAACCATTGAAGAAGTAAGTTCGTTCTTTCCTTTGCCACAGACTCTACCATTAGGTTATCCCCACGTGAATTTCGGACGACTAGCATTCCTAGTTCCTCGATGGCTGCCTTCTTGTCTGACTTGCTGTAATGACGAAGAAGGTCCAAGCAAATCAACACCACACGGAAATATCCCAGATTCAATAGAATTCTCTTTATGTATTGATCCTCGTGTTCCGACTCCACATACTCTCTTAGTTGAAAGTGATTAGACTCATTAAACTCATTGATAAAACCCAGCAAACGGGCATCCTGTCTGCTTCTTGATTTGATTCTGTATAGATTCCCTTCGAACTGCTCATTTAGCTGTGTTGGATTATAGGTACCAGAAATAATTTCATCTAAGAATTCTTTTACACTTTTATAAGACACATTTGGTAGCTCGTCAGTCTGGAATTCTCGTAAATGAATAGAAATACTTCTTCCCTTTGATACTTCCACAAACGGTAAATGTGAAAATAATGACATTAGGAAGGAAGTCCGTCCTCTTACCTTTTTAAAATCATTAGCTTCAGCATTCCGAATATCGATAAATTCATACCATCCATCAATTAGAAAGCGAAACGGGATGAATTCATCAGGTTCTGTTTTGTTACCACTTTGATACTTTGATTTAGAGGATTCTGTTTCTACATAGATCCCTTTTTCATCGACCTTTGTAATTACGTTCTCTTTCTTTGAGGTTAATGTATGAATCGTTTTTACCCTTTTTACTAACTCAATTATGATGTTATCTAACAAATGTAATCACTCCGTACGTAATTAATCTTCCACTTCTATAAGAAGAATTTTTTTATCAAATCCACCACGTTCCTTAAACTTTTCATTTCTTACTTTTTCCACTTCCTCAATCGAAGAACCATGAACCTTTGCTAAGGATTTAATAACCTCTAACAAATCTGCCAATTCCTCAATAGCCTCCTTATTACTGTCAGTGTTCATGTATTCCTCTAGTTCTTCTCTACTCTTCTTTTTCAGTTCACTTATGTATTCTTGATTTTCTAATATCCTTGTAGAAAATTGCTTTCGAGTCAAAGCGATAATCTCAGGTATCTGATCACGGACTAATTTATTGTATACGGGCATTGGTTTCTCCTATTCCAACAACATAAAGTTTCTTACGGGACTAATTTCTTACTTTTTCCCCATTATACAACAAAAGTTGCAACTTCTTACAGAATATAGGAATGTTCAAATTATTGTCATGTAGCCTGTCCAATTGCGCTTCTTCCTTATATATAGTAATTAAAAGGTGGTGAAAGCATGTGTCAATCAAGGCTAGTACGATCGAGGCTTATGTGGGTTATTCGCAGTTTAATCATGTGGAAGAGTTTCGTGAGCATGTGACCTTATGGATGGTAGAGTATAAGAATTATTTTACAAGAAATGAGCAGATTGGATTGCAACGACTGATACTTTTCGCTGAAAAGGTGCCAGGTGTTTGTAATGCAAAAATAGGTACCATACTTAAGAGTATCTATGAGGAACGGGGAGAACTTGGTATGATTTCACGATCATCCTTTAAACGGATGCTTCAAAAGGCGATTAAATTTGGCATTATAACTGTATATGAAACTGTCCGGAAGAATGGGTCGCAGTTTAGTAATCTTTATGTGTTTAATCGGTGTCCCTACTGATAACATGAAAAAAGCGTTTCTCACTTTGGTGGAAGAACGCTTTTTCTCTTATTATTAGAAGCTATTATTCTTTTCGGGAATGATACAGTAACATCCCCTTGATATTCTTAGTAACATACGGAACCTTGTTGGTACTGTCGAGCTATTATTGCTGCCTCCATGTGTAACAGGTACCATGTCTGTCATTACTGTCCCTGTGTCTTTGTATTTTATTTGATAGTTTTTTATATATCCATTCATCTATTTCTTTTTTACTTTGAACTCCTCCTAAATGTTTAAATGCTTCAAGAACCTCCTGATATTGAGTAACCACAATCTCACCTCTAGATTAATTCATGTCTATCCTTTTACTTTTATATCCACTAGTGGTTAGAATTAAATTTTTGTTACTATTTTTCCTATATACAAAGGTATTTCAGAGGGGATATATGAGTTACCAGGAACATTAAATGGACCCAATAATTCTCCGTTTGCTATTTCAGAATTCCTCCCTCCTGATAAAGCTTTAATCAATTTATCTAATTCCTTATTATTTTCTATTACTTTTTCCACACATGCTTTATCTGTTGTAAAAGCTTGTATGATGAATATAGCCTTAGTTGCTTCTTGTTTTTTTGATTCAGCAAGTGTTCCAGCAATAGCATGTATTAGTTGATATCTAAGGGTAGAAATTGAGTTTGATAATGGCTTTTTAAATACTCCTAACAATAATTCTTCAATTCGATTTGTAACTTTTGTGTTCTCACCATTCAACTGTTTTATCTTTGCTTTTATGTAATAACTCTCAATGGTCTCATTGCCAAAGCTTTCATCAACTTTAGCTTCTACAGATAAAAGGATTTTTTCATTATTACAACTTCCAATTGACAGGAAATCGTGTTGTCTCCCTTTGCCATAACTATCAAACCTTGATTCATATTCAGGCGAACCATAAATTAATCGTGTCCCTCCTAAGTCGGGGTGAGAGTTTAATAACGTATCAAGTTCATTAGGCACTTCCCCTTTACCTCCTAGCCAATATGAAGCCAGTGAATGAGCACTTCTACCTTCTACCCATTGTATTTTAGGTTTTTCTGGTGGACATTTTTCCTTCCATTCTTCTAACGAATTAATTTGATCAATTTTATCTAGCCCTCTACAAATTATCATTCTATCCCCTCCTAAAGAAACATTATAAAGTTTGTAGTAACTAAGATATTTATATGTTGTAAGGTTCTATACTTGATGTTTTTATGATGCTAAATTCTTTGAGGTTAGTAAAGACAGAGTATCAACTCTTAACTTTTAAATAGAGGATTAGATACAGGAAGAATAGTAACCATTCGATGCTTCTACAAATTGGTTTCATTTTCCTTTTACTTCTTAAAAATTTTTATTCAATTCATTTTTCTACCTTTAGAGTTCTATTCTTATGGAAAAATATCGAGCTTAATAAATATGTTTGTATTAGCTTATATAATTAATCGGTATCAAATAATGCTTAGGTTTAAATCATTAATTAATGTATTAACGCTGCTCTCATTGATACGCCCTTTGAATGTTTTTGACTTTTCACATGGCTCATTGGATGCGTATTCTTTGGTGTTAAAATGCTTTTAATGCAAAGAGATAAAAATTATTTTTTAAACAAACAATAATTACTTATTGTAAAACGATAAATAATACATTAGAATCAATATATAAATAAATTAGCGAGGTGTTTTTTATGAAGCGAGGGTCAACACTATTTTTACGAATGGCACTTGTTCTTATTTCAATTCCAGTTCTAGCATTAGGTATCTTTGGGTTAACTTGGTTACCACAGCATCCCTTCAATCCAAGTTATGACCACATCCTGTATCCCATTGTGATAGGTATGTATGTATCTGCCCTACCGTTTTTCGGTGCATTGTATCAGGCGTTTAAGCTTTTGAACTATATTGACAAGAACGAAGCTTTCTCTGAGTTGTCTGTGAAGGCTCTTCAGAAGATCAAATTCTGTGCCATGACCTTCAGTGGGTTGTATGTGGTCGTTCTGCCATTTGTCTTTTTCGTTGCCGAACTAGACGATGCCCCAGGTCTCGTTATCGTCGGAATGGTTCCTGTTTTTGCTTCACTGGTTATCGCCGTCTTTGCTGCGGTTCTGCAACGACTTTTACAAGAAGCAATTGATATCAAATCAGAAAATGACTTAACGGTCTGAGGTGAAAACAATGGCGATTATAATCAATATTGATGTGATGTTGGCGAAACGGAAAATGAGCGTAACCGAACTTTCGGAGAGAGTTGGAATCACGATGGCTAACCTTTCTATCTTGAAAAATGGAAAGGCTAAGGCGATTCGATTATCCACGTTAGAAGCGATTTGTAGGGCTTTGGATTGTCAGCCTGGAGATATTTTGGAATACAGATGTGATGAAGAGAATCAAGAATCGTAGACTTTTTGATATTAGATCCCCCGTAACATATAAAAAGGATTGATGAGCAGGATAACACATGCTCTATCAATCCTTTTTTGTACACATAATCGTTTTACCCCTTATACTGGGAATCGTTATCCTACACCGCTGATCTATTGCGATATACAATCAAAGTCATCGCATTTAATACGATTGTAACGATGAGGGGAACTCCTGCGGCAAACGCCACCACTCCCATTGTGTCCACCAGCAGAGTTCCCCAACACTCCAATCCGTTCGGGATCGATAGGATTTTTCTCTGAATTCGCTTTCATAAACTACACTACTCCCCTGCAGTCATGGATACACGCTGGGAAACCGGACTGACTAGCTAAGCGAACTGTTTCCTTCTATCACTTTATTAGCTTACAGGGAACATAAGCATAGCACCTATACATAGCGCAAGAATACGGAATAGATACATAGGTACTGAGAACAACCAGAACTGCGGAAGCTTATATTTACCCATGCCTAAAATCATTGCAGGCATACCATCGACTGGCATGTACCCGCCGTTCCATCCAGATATTACAACTGCAGTTGCGGCAGCAACAGGATTAAGTCCCAAACTCATGCTGGTTGCAATAGCGATTGGCGCAAAGATGAATACAGAACCCATATTAGAACCAGTAAAAGTAGCACAGGTACTAGTTAGAAGTGCGAAGATGAAGATAAGAATGAATGGGCTTACATTATTACCTAATGAATTCGCCACAACGTCTCCGATCATCACTGTGAATCCAGAATTAGCTAGAGCGTCAGCAACGCCGATCACACCAGCCATCATAAGGATTACAGGTGCACCCATATTATCTCGAACTTCCTTGAAGTCAAGTACATTGATGATTAGTAAGAATGCACCAGCAAGGCCTGGGATTACATATGCAGCATTGCCTATCACGCTCATAAGCATCATACCTACTACACTGATAATAAATACAGCGATGGTAGAGTATTCTTTCCACGCAGGCAAAACCTCAATTTCAGCTGTAGCCGCCACCTCATCATATTCAGAAGCTTCCGTAATTGGATGATCCGGTAGAAGACGATAAGCAACCAAACTCCATACCAAGAAACCAAGAGCCAGGATGAAATTCACTACAGCAAATTTTGACATTGAAAGTCCGCCGGTATAACCTGCCGTTTCCAGTACGCTAACAGTAACACCATAGAAGAGTGCTACATTGAAAGGAATCAAAGGGTGGTTAGTAGCAAACCCCAAAGGCATCATCAGTTTGGACGTAGGCATTTTTTTATTGTAAGGGATAGTAGATATTAAAGATAGAATCAGTACATAGTAACCAGTGGATCCAGAACCTACTAAACTGGCACCAAGCATAACTACCACGAGCAAAAGAGCATAACTCTTATAACCGCCCTTATTTACCAAAGCGAGCATAGAGGACTGAACCTTTCCAATCAATCTAGTCTTCATTAGTCCTGCCATAACAACCATAAAGCCAGCGATCATGATAACGCTTGGGTTCACGAAGCCTGCGAAAGCCTCCTGAACAGTGGACAGACCGACGACGACTAGCATAAGGCAGGCAAGGATTGGTGGTGCGCCGAATGCCATTTTGTCTGACATGATCAATCCAATCATCAGGATCAAGATACCAAGGGCAAGAATCATTTCGATTGTCATTTTATGTTTCTCCTCTCTCTTAAGGGATGACTCATTGCTTTCATATTTTAGACTGTCAAGGTCTCTTAAAGAGCCTGAGCAGCTGTTGAGTTATCATTCCTACTCTCTATTCTTCCCCACGCATCATTGCCTGGATGTGGATCTGGTATGTAAGTAGGATTGTAAGCGATCGCACTACAAACTCTCTGTAGACGCAGCACACGGATGCTAGAGTTATAGTTTGGCAATGGAGTCAGCCACCAAGTCTCGTCCTAGTCAAAGGATTTCCTTCGGTGAATACGATCATCCTCACGGTTACGCTTACAAGCAACCAGATGACCATTATCTTTATGAACTGACCCCATACACTAAATGAGACTATCATTATGTGATCACTTAATCTCTAACTTATTTCTCCAGATGTAGGATTGTAAACCCCTTCATTTTCGCGTTTTTCACCATATATATCTTCAACTGAAAAACTATTATATTTCACACAGATTCTATTCTTATATGCGTATACTAAATGCAAACGTCCTTGTGCATCTTGATAAATAGTAGGATATTCAAATTGTGAATTATTCGTTTTATTCTCTGCTCCAATGAAACCTTCTGCGTGTTCAATAATTCGACCGATTGGCCAAGTATTTCCGCCATCTTCAGACACTGAAACGACTACCGGATTTCTTAATCCAGGCCATGCTACTTTACCTTTTTCAGGATTATTAGCAGAGCTTGCATTATATGCAATAGCAATTGCACCGTTATCCAGTTTGATTGCACTTATACTTGCATTATTATTTGGTAAGATGGTTGGCTCAGGCACTGTCCAAGAATCTCCATAATCCGTTGACTCACTTCTATAAATATAATCCGCAAATCTACTTCTCATAAATGCCACTAAATGACCATCTTCTAATTCGATCACATTGGCATGTACTCGTCCATTACTGTCAGGCATGCGTACTTCTTTCCATGTTTTTCCTTCATCATCTGATACTTGAAATACAGTAGGATCGTTTGTAAGACCTAATTCTGAATCTTCACATACCCACGTGCTAAATATCCATCTACCATTACTTAATACTTGAATGGTTTGTCGAACAAATGTACCAGGCTGGCTAAATAATACTTCTGGTTCCGTCCAATTGTCACCGTTGTCGTATGTTTTCTGATATTTAATAATGGACGTATACTGCATATTATCTTTATCTGGTCGGCGACCTTCCTGAGAAGTATAAATTAACCATACTGATTTATCAGGTGCGTGGAAAAATGATGGGTTTTGCTCACTACGTGTATCATCCTGTGAGATAATTTTCGGTTCATTCCACTCCCCTGATTCATGATTAAATTTTGATAATACAATAGAAATATCGGGGCTACCTTCAAATGACCCTGCAAACCATGCACATAATAAATCTCCATCGTCTAATTTAGTAATGGTTGGTGCATGTGCGGTTGGAAAAGGACCAGATGGAATTAAAGAAAAATCAATATTTGTATACTCATCATGATATAATTTACCGTTTGGAATGGACTGGTTAACGACTAATTTATTATTACTCATACTAATCACCGTAATCACCTTATCTTTCTATCTAAATTCTATCTAAATTACTATATTAACCTCTCGGAGAAATTCTCTAAATAGCTCTCTACAATTAGTAAGGGGTTACATTTTCGTATAAACTTTTCTTTTGAAAAGCTTTGATTAAGATTTTAGGTCCGATACCCATGGTCTGTGTGTTCTCAGGGAACTTAAAATGATTCCTACGTGCGAAATGTCCGAATGATCAATCCACATTGACACGAGAAAATTTTCCTTTAAGCCCCCTTAAAACTCTTTTTACCTAATGGATATCGTAATTCTTATTTGAACACTTCTTTTGGAGACAAATCAGCAGCAGATTGGATGGCTGCAAGCATACTTCTTTCATCCGCTATATTTTTCCCGGCAATATCAAATGCCGTACCATGGTCTACAGAGGTACGAATCACACCACCATTTAAACCAACCGTGATATTCACACCCTCTTCCAAACCTAATACCTTTATTGGCACATGGCCTTGATCATGATAACAGGCAACGACCAGATCAAAATCACCACGAACCGCTCGGAAAAACACAGTGTCTGCAGGGTGTGGACCGCTTACATTTATTCCTTCAGCCATTGCTTGCTCAATTCCTGGAACTAGTTTTTCTTCTTCTTCTCCTTCTCCAAACAAGCCATTTTCACCCGCATGTGGATTAATTCCACAAACCGCGATTCTTGGATTTGTATAGCCCGCACGTGTTAAGGTTTCGTGGGCAAGCTTCACCACTTTATACGTCCGTTCTGGCGTAATAGACTGAACCGCTTTAATCAGGCCCACATGTGTGGTCAAATGGATGACCTTTAATTTGGGTGAAGATAACATCATCGAATAATCCACCGTTTCCGTTAATTCGGCAAGGATTTCGGTATGTCCTGGATATAGATGTCCTCCCTTGTGAAGGGCTTCTTTATTTAATGGTGCGGTACAGATCGATTGAATCTCCCTATTCTTCGCCAGTTCAACAGCCGTCTTCAAATATTGAAAGGCAGCATCTCCCGCTTGTGGTGATAATTCTCCAAAAGGAAGGTCAGCAGGTAGTAAATCCAGATCGATACAATCAATTCTACCATATTCAAATTTGCTTTCAGTTACAGATGCAACCGCTGTAACGGTTAATGGTGATTGAGTGATACGAATGGCTCTTTCGATCATTTTCGCATCACCGATCACAACTGGTCTGCATATTTCGTAAACAGCTGGATGGCCCAAGGCTTTCACGATGATTTCAGGACCCACTCCTGCGGCGTCCCCCATGGTAATCCCTATAATTGGCTTCATCATATTCCCTCCCAAGAAGTTTATAAACGGCTTTCAA
Source organism: Robertmurraya mesotrionivorans (assembly GCF_050971805.1). Taxonomy (NCBI): domain Bacteria; kingdom Bacillati; phylum Bacillota; class Bacilli; order Caryophanales; family Bacillaceae; genus Robertmurraya; species Robertmurraya mesotrionivorans. The sequence continues at coordinate 454,471 of NZ_JBPCCH010000002.1, forward strand.
CATGACTTCCTTTGAGCCAAAGTTCCCAGCCTTAGTGACAATAAATAACTCTTTGTCAGTGGATACCCGACCAAGCGGGATACCAGATTCTACTTCGTCTATTAAAATAAATTCATTCGCATGTAATTGAAGGAAAACTTGCTGAGCGGTATCTCCTCCAGTTAAAAATAAATACTTTAAATCATGAACACGGATCATTTCTGCCGCAAATTCACCTAATACCATTGAAATGATATTACTGATTTTTACCGCATCATACCCCAGTTGCTCTCCAATTTTACGGGTTTCATTCACATTATTCGAAGAGTATAACACTACATTTTTCCCTTGCAAAAAGGACTCTTTAGCTCCAGACAGGATTCGCGTTAATTCCATCGCCTTTACATCTTCGTCCTGCAAAACTTTTGCCGAATCCATTTCCAGTCCAACCGTATCCGAATAGTTCAAAAGATGCTGCAACTGGGACCTCCCTGTTGCACTAACACTGCCAACTACCAAGAGAACAGGTTCACAATGAATAGACAGAGGAAACGTTCTTTGGACTTGTTTCATCCCGTAAATCTCCGGTAAATAATTCATTAAACCGGCAGAACCGACCCAAACGACGGAGAAATCGGTCTGGTGAATCAACTCTACTAACTTTTCCAAATCGGACTCTTGAGCAGAATCAACCGTAATGTAAGAGATCTGATTGTTCTTACAGGTAACCAGTTTGTCCATGATCGTGTCATATCCTTGATGAATCTCTTGGAATGTAATATGCTCAACCTTCCGCTTCGATTGATTCTCTATTAATCTTTTAATCTCTGAATCCCTGACAGGTGTCTTGGGATCTTTTGCCACCTCGGTATTCTCCAATTTAACGGAATTCAGATAATGAACCCCATTGATGACTTTCCGTCCATTCACCGGAAAGGCAGGGGCAATAATCACGAAATCCGGGGAAAAAGAATCATAGATAGCGTTGATTTCCTCCCCAATATTTCCTCTCATGGTCGAATCAATCTTTTTATAAACCAAGTCAACTGGTCCTGATTTTATCGTGTCACATACCTTTTTCACTCTTTCGTAAGCCTCAAACCCGGAAACGGAGCGACTGTCTGTATTGTAAATAACTGCGTCATAGTCATTCATTTTTTCAGAATGTTCCTGAACAACAACTGACACCTTTAAACCAAAACGGACTAGCTGCCCTCCACAATCACTTGCCCCCGTTAAATCATCCGAAATGACTGATATTCTCATAATCTGGAATTATAGCAGCTGGCGATAAATCGCTTCTATATCTGCTAAACTTAATATTTTCGGATTATTATTTAATAAACGGGTGACTTGGGAGGCTGACACAGAAATTTCCGGCACTTCTTCTTCTTTAACACCATAGTTTTTAAGATCTTGAGGGATTTCCAATACATTGGTCCACTCAATGATTTTTTCCACCACTTTTTCTGCCAATTGGCTATTGGAAAGACCTTGAACGCTGATTCCCATAGGTTCAGCAACTAAAGCCAATCGGTCCGTTATCGCATCCATATTGTATTTCATGACATGTGGAAGGAGCATAGAATTTGCCACACCATGAGGAATTTTATATTTTCCTCCTAAAGGATAAGCCAGAGCATGTACGGCTGCGGTTCCTGCACTTGTTAATGCCATCCCACCATACATAGACCCTACCAACATTTTTTCTCTTGCCTCGATCGATTCTCCATTTTGATACGCTTCCACAATGCTTGAAGAGATTAACCGGATCGACTCTAACGCAAACATATCACTGATTGGATTTGCCTTTGTTGAAATAAAGGATTCTAAAGAATGAGTGAAAGCATCCATCCCTGTTGCAGCCGTGATAGGCTTAGGTAATTTTAATGTGAGAACTGGATCAAGAATCACAAGGGTTGGAAGTAAATACTTACTGACAATACCAACCTTTAATTCTTGGTCCGGCAGGGTGACAATCGCATTTGGAGTAACCTCTGCACCGGTTCCGGAAGTGGTTGGAATCAAAATCGTTGGGACCCCTGCTTTCGCCACAAGGTCAGTTCCCAAAAGTTGCTCAACTGAAGCATCGTTTGTTTTTAACACGGAGAGAATTTTTGTCGTATCAAGAACACTTCCCCCGCCAATACCAATCAATACATCGTAATTCTTATTTGACGTTTCTTCAAATACTTGTTCAATGTTCTCTAATGTTGGTTCTGGCAGTATGTTCGTATTCGTATCAGCCGAAATTCCTTTTGCTGCCAATTGACTAACGATTTGTTCGACAAAGCCCAAATCCACCATCGTCGGCTGTGTAATGATCAATGCGGATGTCAGTTCCACTCCTAGTAAATTCAATTTTTCTCCAAGCAACTGGAGCGAGTTTGGTCCTGCTACAATATTCTGTGCGGTTTGAAATTGATAAATCGTTTGCATTTCCATCCACCTTTCTAATTCCGTTATGTTGTCGTTTACCTATCGTTATTTAACCATCGATACGTTTTGTTGTTTATACCATTCCACCATTTCAGCGACCTTTACTAGCGTATCTCCTGAAACTTCAGATACAGGCATTTTTGGCGGTCCTACTGGAACACTATAAAGTTCTACCGCTTTCTTTAATACAGAAGGCAAGGTACCGTATTTAAAGGTGTCACGAAGAGGCTGTAATTTTTCCTGATTTTCCTCCGCCGCTTCTATATTTCCCTCTAACCAGTTGTTGTAAATTGCAACCACCACATCCGGAACCATATTGGCTGTCGCAGCAACTGCTCCTTTTCCACCTGCCTGTAAGGTTTGGAGAATCAAAGAATCTGTACCGGCAAAAACGGAAAAATCTTCATCCTTTGTTGCATGGATGTAATTCTCGATGTTGGCAAAGTTGCCGCTGCTATCTTTGATTCCCACAATATTTGGCACTTTAGCTAGTCGTGCAACGGTTTCGGGCTCAAGATTTACCCCTGTTCTAGCCGGGATATTGTATAGAAGAATCGGCAGGGAAGTACTTTCAGCGACCTTTTCGAAATGAACGGCCATTTCCTCCTGTGATGGTGATATAAAGAACGGAGTAATCAAGGATAAAGCATCCGCGCCCAGCTGCTCCATTTTTTGTGATAAATCAATCGTTTCCTCTGTGCTTATACCACCCGTACCAACGATTACAGGTACTCTTCCTTTTGCTTCCTCGATGACAATCTTAGCAACTTTTAATTTTTCCTCGGTACTCAATGATTGAAATTCCCCGTTTGTTCCAAGAATGAAGAGTCCATGTACACCTGAATCAAGCAGATGGTTTGTTAATTGTCTTGTAACCAATTCGTTGACTTTTTGTTCCATCGTTAATGGAGTCAACATAGCTGGAATGATTCCTTTTAGTTCCATATCCTTACACCTTCTTATTTAATTGTTTATTTTTTAAACAGTTTATTTTTTTTAACAGTTATAATATCGCTTACATTTAGAATTATAGAATACTATGTTTATTTTTACAACTATTTAATTTGGTAAAATTATAAAAACACCAAAACTGTTTAATTTTAAAACAGTTTTGGTGTTTTTTATCTACAGTTCCTTTAATTTTCTCCATAAAGTGGTTCGGTTAATCCCCAGCCTTTCAGCCGTTTTGGTTTGATTCATCCCTTCTTCCAGCCAAACCTGCCTGATGATTCTATGTTCGATTTCCTCTAGAGTACCTGTTAGATCCAGCTGAGCCATTTCCGTTTCCTTTACCTTGTTTTTTAAATTATAATTGATATCTTCTTTTTCAATAAAAGGTCCATTTGCTAACAGCACCGTTTCATTTATCACTTGTTTCAATTGGGTTATGTTTCCCGGCCAGCTATAATTCTCTAACTCCCCAATGGCTTCATTCCGAATCCCGGCAATTTGTTTCCCGTATTTTGTATTGAATTCATTAATAAAAATACGAGCGATATGATCAATATCTTCTTTTCGCTTTGATAACGCAGGAATACTTAAGGTGAATTGGGCCAGCAGATAATACAAATCATATATAAAGGCACCGCTTTCAATCATGGTCAAAATATTTTCACTTGATGAGGCAATCATGCGGGACTTTGGATTATTCTTTATGAGATAGGACATCAATTCCTTCTGATTGGCTAAAGCAATGGAATCGATATTTTTGAGAAAAATCGTTCCATGATCATTAGAGGCAAGCAGGCCTTCTTCTTCACTCAACAACAATTCCCACTGTTCTTCCGTTAAAAGAGAACAATTAATGGTCATTAGGGGAAAGGAACGTTTGGAACTGTGATAATGGATATAATGAGCTAATTTTTCCTTCCCTGTTCCTTTTTCGCCGCTGATCCAGATCGATTCTTCTTTTTCACTATATTTATCGGCTGATTGTATCACCATTTTCATCTGGTTACTTTTTATAAAAGAAGATTTGATCGGACTGGAATTCATCAGTGAAGAAATAATGTTTATACCATCGGAAAGCCTTTTTTGATTGGATTCCACTCTTTGTAATCGAAACAAAACTAGTGATCTTTCAAATCCTTGTAATTTGGTCCCCTTTACCTTCCAAAAGACGTTGTTGTTTTCAATTAAAGTTGTATATTCCCCTTTTGAAATCACTTCTGTTACTGCCTCTTCGATTTTGATTGAAGCCTTAAAGGTTTTATTTAATTGTTCAATGAAATATGTATTGGAGTAGACATGATTGAATGTTGTGTCAAACACCACAAAGCCGTCTTCTTCTTCTTGAAGAATTTGTTGCGCAATCGATAATTTTCTTCTAAGTATGGAAAAATAATTGTGCATTTTTTTAGCATTTTGAAATGCCTTTAGGATGCTTTCTTTTCCCGAAGTAATTAATATTCCATTCAATCCAAGGTTTTCTGCTTCCTTCACGGTAATTACATCACCAATAATGACTTCATATCCCTCTTCAAGCAACTGCTTTAAAGTTGGTTTTACTTCCTCCTCCTTTGAAATAACATAGTGGGAAATATCCATTTCAAGTAGTTGACTAACGGTTGATGCTCCTTCCGATATTGGTGGAAAACCGACAATCGCGGCCTTACCAGGATAGTCTCTTACAAGGGTTAACACTCGGAGCATATCATATCCGGAAACTTCAATTTCAATAACAGGAATGGATACTTTCTTTTGGATGAGTTCTGCCGTTCCCCCACGGCTAATAATAATATCAAACCCCTGATCTGCTGCACGACTGGCGAGCTCAACTCCTTTTTCTAAATCTCCAACCTCTACATGCATTTCAAAATCTTGATTACGTCCTAAATCTATGATTAATTCTTTTAACCCCTCATAGGGGGCAATCGCCAAAACCTTCACTTAACATCACCTTCTGTTGCATTATTAAACAATCTTTTCCTTTACTATACCAGAAATAAATCAAACTGTTTATTTATTAAATCATTTTAGCAAATCACATGGTATGTTCCAAGTTCCACAAAGGTCCACGGGGACGGTTCTCGAATCACGAAGGCTAACCATTTTTTTAGACCATAAAAAAAAGGATGGATAAGCAGGTACTCCTATGCTCGATCTATCCTTTTTTCTTATAAAAACTTCCTACTTAACCGAGCAAGTCTCTCCTTTTTCATCAAATAACTGTTTAAAATCAAACGCAAAAGGAGTGGGTCCATTTTTTATATAATGTTTGTATCTCTTAAAAGCCTCTTCCCAAGAGACATCCTTCAGCTCTTTTGTCCACCACACGACATAGGATAGATGTTGCTCTTGATAAGGCTCCATCCACTTGCTCCTATCCCGTAAGGCTTGGTGATGGCGACCGGAGTATGTAAAACGATACAAAGCTTGGAGGTTTCTCCATACGGTTAGGGTAAGAACCGGATATCCCTCTCCCTTTATTACTTCATCAGGAATGGCGACTCCATCCGATGGAAACGCCTCTATCATTCCTGATCTTGTTGCCTGCCGAAAGATATGAGTTCCCACATCAAAAAAGTCACGAGAGTCCGGGTGTTCATACGGGTGCTGCAACCTGCCAACGGTATAGATCGACACATAGGCCATAAACAACCCCTCCATTTACCAGTTTCTACTTATATATATTTATGTAAGGTGATTCCTCATACTTCGTTTATTTTCTAGAAAAAAGGAGTATTCCCTTCTGAGGGTGAATACTCCTTTCCAGCTTGGTTTGCTAAGTAACTGTTGATATGCATTTACCTCTTCTCAAGTAAAGCTTTTTATTGAACTATGTATTTAAAGGTTCGTTAGATGGCTTTTTCTTTGATTTTTTCATCCTTTTCAATGATTTGGTTCTCTCCAATTAATGTAATATCACTGTATGCTTTCGCTTCCCCAACCATTGCATTTTTTTCAATCACCGTATTGCTTCCAATTACCGCTCGGTTAACCACGGCATTTTCTTCAATTATGGCATTTGGCATAATGACAGAGTCTTTAATGATGGCTCCCTTCCCAATTTTCACCCCGCTAAAGACTACAGAATTTTCTATCTTTCCGAACACTTTACACCCTTCACTCACTAAAGATTGGGTGATAGAAGCAGTCGCATCCATATACAAAGGTGGCTGGGTGGATTCATGTGTATAAATCTTCAAATCTTCATCTAGTAATAATGGATTGGTTTCTGAAGATAGTAAATCCATATTTGCTTCCCAGTAACTTTCAATCGTCCCCACATCCTTCCAGTACCCATCGAACCGATAGCTATACAGCTGACAGTTGTCATTAATCATGGCTGGTATGATATCTTTTCCAAAATCCTTTGATGAGTATGGGTTGGTTTCTTCTTTTACTAAATATTCTTTTAATATTTTCCAATTAAAAATATAGATGCCCATGGAGGCGAGGTTCGATTTTGGTTGCTTTGGTTTTTCTTGAAATTCTACTATCTTCATGGTTTTCGAGTCTATATTCATAATGCCAAAGCGATTGGCCTCGTTCCATGGAACGTTGATCACCGAGATGGTTGCATCTGCTCCTGTAGCTTTATGTTGTTCCAACATTTTGTTGTAATCCATTTTATATATGTGATCCCCAGAAACGATCAAAACAAATTCTGGGTTATGACTCTCGATATATTGTATATTTTGATAAATGGCATGAGCCGTCCCTTCATACCATCTTTCTGTTACATCACACTGATAAGGTGGAAGAATGGTAATTCCATCGTCTCTTCGATTTAAATCCCAGTGTTTGCCATCACCTATGTAATTTTGTAAAATATGAGGTTGATATTGAGTCAATACACCCACAGTACTTATACCAGAATTGCGGCAGTTGCTTAACACAAAATCAATGATCCGATATTTCCCCCCGTAAGGAACGGCAGGTTTTGCAATAGATTGGGTTAATTCTTTTAATCTGGAACCTCTGCCACCTGCTAATAACATAGCGATACATTTTTTACTATTCATATTTACCCCCCTGGTTTTTTTATAAATCTGTAAGACTTCCTGCTAGTGGATGAAAAAGATGAGTTGGAATTAGAAGAAGGATATTACAAGCTTCGGGAAGATGATCGAATTAAAAGCTTGTTAACAATTATGTTCCTCATTCTAACAAACTGTGGGAGTGGACTACATCAAGAAAAAACGACTAATTAAGACTCATTCGACAACATTCTTTGTATATTTTTCCTCATAAGCAATTGCTATCATAAATAATTCAAAAACCCTCTCTGATCTTGTCGAATCTCAATGAAAAAAACTTAAGATATCATGTCAAATTTGTGAACACCCTTTGGAAATTTTTACAAAAAAAGGATCAAAAGAATAAAAAAACACCTTACTAGTATTGGAAAGATGTTTGCTTTAAAATAATTGTCTTCTTATTAATTTTCTGCATACTTATTTGCTATTTAAAAAATGGTGAGCTATGCTTCACCATCATTTTCGTTAATTAATGATAAATTATTCAATTTCGTCACTTGTTTAGAGATTTCTACATTACATCTTTGGCAAATTATCTTCATAAATTAGACCACCCATTGTACAATTAAGAAAAAAACTCACCACAATCTATCAATTAAAAGAATAAAGATATTAGTAATCAAAATAAACAATTAATATAGTCAATAAACTTATGATTGCAGCGATTAGTAAAACTTCTATTTTAGAAGGGATTTTATTTTTCAGTTTGTCTTTTCTATACTTTCCTTGTATTTTTCTATTCATAGATTTTTTGTTTAATTTCATACCCTCTTATCACCAACCGTATACTCCATAATTTAAAATCCATCTACCATTTTTTGTATATACTTCTATATGATAAGAGATAACTCCTTCTTTCAAAAAACTATCGGTAAGTTCAACAAGTGTTCATTATCAACGAACTGGTAATAGAAACCGTTAATAACAAGGAAATCACTTTCTTCAAATAATGATGAACAAAAAGAGCCCCCTTTCTCTATTCCTGAAAGGGGATTTACATTAGTCTATTTTTTTCCTAAACGGCCAAGTATAAATGCAAATATAAATGCCACAATTGACGTCCCTAAGAAAATTGCTGTTAAACCACCGAAGGCCATTCCCACCCATGGATTCATACCAAAAGTTAAAGCAATAGTTATTACTACCCCTACACCAACAAGTGCAAGATTCACTTTTGCAGGCAAATACCTTCTGGAAGTGTGGAAATATGAAAGATAGCTAATTAATAGAATCATAAGCAGGATATAGAGCCCTATTGCAGTTTGACCATTCGCTACATTTGATATAACGGATAGGGAACGGTTAAACTTTGATTCAGGCGGCATGTAGAACGTAACATGGTCTAATTTCTTACTTTGTACGTCTTGGATCATAAATTCATATTTTTCAGGAGAACCCGCCCAGTTCGTATATTCTAGGAAAGCGATTCGGTTCTCTTTGTGAAAAAACACTGGAGCTATAACGGATGTATTCAAATTTGTCATTCTTTCCTTTTTTCCGGACGCAGCATCCATTATAAATAAATCATATTCAAATAATGAGCTGTTTCGTGACTCTTCTGCGATGGATGTATAGGCAAGCTTTGTTCCATCCGGAGAAATCACAGTCGAATAAATCTCAACCGGCAGAAGGCTTGAACCATCAGCAGGACCCTCTGCCCCAGTCTCAAGCGAATAAGAAGTTAATTGTTCCCTACTCCCATTATATAAACTGTAATACACTTGATCCCCGTCCGGCGAGATGGATAGCGCGTTCATCGAAAAGTAGTTCTTATCGGTTAATTGCTTATTGTCTTCACCCGTGATGCTCACAGAGTATAAATCTAGGCCTTCCTTTGTCTCGCCTTCTGCTTTCTTAAAATCCTCCTCAGCGATGGCAGTATAAAAAATAGTGTCCCCTGAAGCAGAGTATACCGCTTCGGATACATGCATATTATTCTCACTCAACCTTTTTTGATTGCTGCCGTCGCGGTGTGCAATCATGAGTGAATTTATGCCATCCGAATCTGAGGAGAGAAATAAAATTCTTTCCCCATCTGGAGAATATTTTGGGCTATGAAGCCTACCCTCCTCTGAATCAACCAGTTTCCGTACATTTTCCCCAGTAACATCAGCCTCATATATAGCTTCATCTCCGTTTGAATAATAGGAAATAAGTACCTTCCCGTCATCCGGCGCGATATCAAAATTAGTTCCAAGTCCAACGAAGAACCTATAAGGATCCTTCTGATTTAAAAAGGTAATTACTAGAGTCGATATAAATAAAATTGCAGCAATGGCGATTAAACTTACTAACGCTCGTTTTTTTCTCATTCTATCTCCTTTGTTTACTTAGTATTTTTTGCTCTTCTTCGCAAAAAAAGGGATGAAAATAACTGTCTGCCAAGTAGATATGCAATGACAGAGATTGGAATCACATATACATCCAGCCACAGGCCATTTTGGTATTGATCAGGGGTTTTCAGTAGTGAATACGACATAAATATCCCTATAAAAAGTGATGGTATCAGAAAAAAAGACCATGGATTTGTCAGCCACTTTGACTTGTATTCAGAGATAACGGCTTCATAAAGAATTTCCGCCACTCCAAATCCGACGGCTACCAGGAACATTCCGGATAAAACAGATTCCAAAGGAGGCCAATTTTCAAACTGTGGATGATAAAACTCCATAGCCGAGTAAGACAATAGAGATAAGAAAGTAGTTACAAAAATTACATTCCACAAATATCTGACAATCTTATAATAAGGAAACATATCTTTTTCAACTCCAGATTCAATTTGCTTTCATATCCGAACGATTGGATGATAAAACTCCATTAATTCTTCAGAGGTAACCCCATCTTTTGCACTCTCTATTTAACTAGTAGAAATCAATAACTATCGCTATAAATTACCTATAATTACAAATAATACCATACTACTATTTAACAAAGCTGCCGCGTTTGTAAAAAAATCTACTGTTCTTATGGAACAATTGCTCATGCGTATCGGTCCCGCAAATCAAAGAGCTTCACTATAAAGTGTCATTGTCGTTCTCATGGTGACTCCATCCATGTTGGTCAATGCTTTCCCAACCTACTTTGTCGCTACCTATAACGAATGCAACAGATAGGGCCTCATAGTCTGCCAGAGGAAGTTCCTTTTGATCGGTAAATGTCGTATACATAACAATGGTTACACCGTCGTAGTTTTCCTTATGAACAATAGACATACAAAAGAACCTTTATGCATGAAATGGACTCCTCTTTAATCATTCTCCTTAGTTCAGAATATCCTGTAAGGTCTTATCAAGGGTTGGGTAGACAAAATTATAGCCTTCGCATTGTAATCGCTCTGGTAGCACCCAACGGCTTTTTAACACTAATTCCGTTTCGGTTTTGATGAGGATAGAACCGATTTCTAACATCCATTTCGGACTAGGTAATCCAAACGGGACTCCCATGGTCTTTCTGAGGGTATTCATGAACTCGTCATTGCTAACAGGGGCTGGAGATGAACAGTTGAACACCCCGCTTAGATCTTTTCTATCTTTTAAAAATAGGACAATTTGGAATAAGTCTTCAACGTGAATCCAACTGAACTTTTGCTTTCCGTTCCCCTGGTTCCCTCCTAGACCGAACTTAACTAAATTTCTATAAGGAGTAATGACTCCACCGTCTTTCCCTAAATGATGGCTATACGTAGTGCAACTTGTCTCGTGTTCTGAAGGTCAAAGGAGAAGAAAGTTTTCTCCCAAGTGGTTGCAACATTACCGAGAAACCCGAACCAATTTCTCCATTTTCTTCCGTCATCGGACGGTCTTCTGCGTGTCGATAAATCGTTGCTGTACTGGAGTTTATCCATGTCTTAGGTGGATTGGTACACACTTGAAGAGATTCTCCAAGAATCGTTGTAGTCTTCACCCTAGAGTTCATGATCTCATTCCTGTTTACCTCGTTGTATCGGCAATTTACTGATTTACCTGCAAGGTTAATTAAGAGTTCAGCATCCTCTAGAGCTTCAACAATGTCTTCCTTGTCTTCCCATGAAATATTCTGTTTTTGTCTCGAGATAATTTTCACTTCGTATCCTTGGTCTTTGAATTTCTTTTGAAAGTATTCGCCAATAAAACCAGTACCCCCGGCTATAACCACTTTTTTCATAGGACTCTCCCTTTCTATAAAAAGCGTTTTCTTATTTCTGGTGACGGTAGCATGCAATGATCCTTTTTTCCGAACCATTTGTATCTGTTCTTGGCAAGGATATCGTAAAAATAGTCACGTATGGGTTTTGGTATGATCGAAAGTACGTATAAGAGATTCCAACTACCTGATAAGTGCTTGCTGATTTGAAGAGCTGCTGCAGACTTAAAGGAACACTTATCGTCACTAACTAAGATCAGGCTGTCAATATGATCAGGCACTTGGTACTTTCTTTTTATCTCTTGCCCTATTTCACTTTGTAGCGAGGTGAATTTGTATACGGCATTTTTATCTCTTTTGATGATGAATTGAACGCTATGATCACAAAAGTTACATTCTCCATCGAACAAAATAATGTTGTTCATCCCCTCACCTCTTTTCAATATAAGGATAACTTTGGTTTATAGGGTTTATAGGGTTTATAGGGTTTATAGGGTTTATAGGGTTTATAGGAATATTTTAACATAAAAGAAAAATGCCAAGTGAATATAATCACTTAGCATTCCTCTAATAGCTATATGGCTTCAAATAGATTCTTCTTCCTAATGCTCAATTTCGCACAAGCGAGTGTTCTACATACACCTGAACCTGATTCCGTCCGTTCTCTTTCGCCAAATACAAGGCTTTGTCCGCTTGATTCAGTAGCTGATATAGCGTCTGTCCCGTCTCATTCGTTGCTTCAGCCACTCCCATGCTGATCGTAACAGGAATGTCTCCTTCGTTCCATTTTAGCGGGTGAGCTTCTATATAGCCCCGGATTTTATTCGCGAACACTTCCCCTTCTAAGCTTGTCCGCCCCTTGAGTGCAAAGACAAACTCCTCCCCGCCATATCGGGCACAGATGTCTCCTTCCTGTAATTGGGTTTGGCAAGCCTTTGCGACATGAATCAGTAATTGATCACCCACATGATGTCCATAGGTGTCATTTACTTTTTTAAAATAGTCAATATCCATTAAGATTACGGTAAAATCAACCGATTCTTTCATGGCTGTTGCAAAGTCCAGTTCGCTTTTTTGGAAAAACGCACGTCGATTATATATTTGTGTGAGTTCATCATAATACGCTTGGTGCTCCAACTGAACCTGCAGTCTTTTGACCTCAGTTATATCGGTAAAAATAATCAATAATCCGTTTTGATTTTTCGAATTCTGCAACAAGGAGGTACGTACCTGATAGATTCGCTTGGAATTCTCGGCAGAAGGTACCTCGATTTCCTGATGAAGCTCGGTCGTGTCTAGTTTAAAAGGAATCAATGTTCCCGACAGGCCCTGCCAAACCTGTTCAAGATCGTTCCCAAACATGGATTGATTCAATGAAGGAAACATCTTTTTACAGGCTGTGTTGAACTCTATTAATCTATTGGAATCATCCAACACCATAACCCCATCATTAATGCTATTAAAGATCTCATCTTTTGCAATGGGCATAATCGTAAATAGTCGTGAGGAGCTTATGGCCCATAAATAAAAGAGCGTCGCAAGCCATCTGACCATTGGTACGGGGTCCACCCCTGGAGGTGTTAATCCAATCAGATAAACAAAAGCAGTGATCATCGGAACTAATTGCCCACACATTAGAGCGATCAATTGGGGCCGATACGTTTTATCTGTTTCCTTCCAATGAGCAAGTATGAGGACAAATCCCGCAAACAAGCAAGAGAAGGTGAAAATGCCATGAACCACATACCATCGGCCGATCTCCAAATGAATATAAGGCGCTCCGAGCGTTAGATCGATTTCGAACACGCGATAATGAAGATGATGCCAATCATTCGTAGCGACCATTACTAAGGTAATAAAAGGAATGATCAGAAAAGCGATGATCCTTTTTTTAGTGATTTTCATGCCCAAAAACTGCATCGTAAACAATAAGCTCAAAGGTGGAGAAAATGGCATGCCCACATATTGAATCGTCGTCCAAAACTTTAATTGTTCAACAGTCGTACCCATCATGCCAAAGGCAGCACCTAAACAATAGATCGTAGTGGCTGCTGTATAAAATAGAAACAATTTGGCAATTTCCGTATATTTATGACGATTAAAAAACACATAAAAAAATAGAAACAAATTTAATACACTGGATGTAGCAATAAGAGTGATATAAGCCGTTAATTCCGAATTCACTAGTGTACCTCTTAGAAAAGTATTTTCCCTATAATGTAGCACAAAAGAATCATAAAAGGCGTAACTTTTTATAATCCTGTTGAAAGAATGTATCCAGTTAAACTCTGATTACGGGACTTTAGGATGATCTTTCACGCAATTTCAAGAGAAAGTTTGAGGATGTATGGGGAAGGATTACCATTGATTAAGGAGACCATTAATAGTAATATAAGTACATCAGCTGCATTGTTCGTATTCATAATAAAGTTTTAACCTTTAAGCTGTAATAGGGAGTTTAACATCGAAACACGAATGACAAGTCTCCGTCTATAGGACAAGGAGGACAGGCAGGAATGTTTTTGCGAACACCCACTTTGAGGAGTGGTGGTTTAAAACTTTCTTATATCTTTATACGGCAAATGCGGCAGATACATATAGTAAAAACACACCAGTTTCCCTTGGAAGCTGGTTTTTTGTTGTCTAAAAATATTGGGCAGCTAGTGGTGAGTTTTTGAGAATACAAACAAATTCCTCCGCAACCTTACAAATAAAACAAAAAAATGGGGACAGTGTACCTGTACCCATGACCCAACCTCAACCTAATCTATTGTATTTCCATTAATCCCCCAACCGCTTCCTGCAAAGAACTTCTAGCACCCACCACTTCATCTAACGTGCTCTGTGGATTTTTCAATACTTCTTTTGCACTTTGAAGGGATTTGTGGAATGTTTTCCAACTGTCTTCGGTGTATTTCTTTTGTTCTAGATCTGTATTGGCGTTATATAACTCTTCTAATTTTGTTTTATTGACTTCTACTTTATTTCTGCCTATGATCACATCGATCCCGTCTAGAACAAACGTGCCACCTTTAACCACGATTTTTGCCGTGTGATTCGTATCTTTCAGTCCTCGGAGGTTATACGATGTTTGTCGATCTCCTTTTGAATAGATTCTTACATTTTCATCGATTAATTGGTCGTTTACATACACATCAATCAATGCATCCGGAGTGGCACCAAATAAGTTAAAGCCTGATCCTTCAAAATTGAAAATCATACTGCTGTTTGGAACAAAGGTAGGAGTATGGTAGATATTGGCCCCTCTGTAATCCATAAAGCTTTCTTTTCTTTCGTTATCTTTTAGGGACACCTTCAACGTGTGAGGCTTTTCTTCCAACCCTCTTACCGAATAACGGATGCCCGTGCCAGAATCAACCGCAAAGTTACCCATATCGGTACCGTCCAGTTCAAAATTATAAAGAGATTTCTCTCCTGTCCCTGCTAAGTAATCGATCCCGCTTCCCGTAAAGTTAATAACAATATACGGATCATCCGCAAAGCTGGCCCACGCATTCGTAGAATTGGAGCCCCAGGACGTATTCTTTCTAAAGGCATACACGGTATTTTCTTCGTTGCCAATTAGTGATTCATCAGATATTTTAACGATCTCACTCGGTCCTAACTTCTTCACAGCTAAGACAGGGTCGCTCGTTTCGATCTCAGCCTTGGTGAGACTAATATACTTTTCTTTTGATACGACTTTCAGAGTATGAGCCTTATCCTCTAGGTCCTTAGCAGACCATACCATCTGAGTGATGCTGCTATTATTCACGTAGTTGGCCTCACCAACTAACACACCATCCAAATACACATCCGCCTTACCGTTAGATGGATTGGTTTCTCCAAATAATCTGATCTCCGTTCCTTTAAATGGAATTTCAAACGAAGTCCCTACTCCTCCCCAAGCGTTCGAGCTGTTGGATGACCAGCCGCTTGAGTAAAAGACTTTATTGAGCGTTCCTTGTACAGTGGTAGTATCTCTGTGACCAACCGTTACGCCGTTCCAAACCGGAACATCCGTTTTGGCGGTCATTTGTGTACGGTTAAAATGAGCGTAACCAGCTTGAGTGTAGTCCCACTTTCCAACAAATCCAATCGGGTTCAAGGAATCTAAAGTTTGTAAGGCCTCTTCCTCTGAGCTGTATTTCTTTCCTTGGGCACTGTCGATTTTCAGAGATTCATAAGTATACCCTTTAATCGGGTCTACACGAAGATTATCATATAGAGTTTCATAATAACCAGATCCGATAACGACTCTTCCGGACATCACAGTGGAATCCTCGTCTGTATACGAAGCAATTTCTACCCCGTCCACATAAAGTGTAAACTCATTTTCCTTCGCTTCAAAGGCTAGATTATGCCAGAGCTTGTTATCAAAGCCTTCGAGTGTTCCGCTTTTCACCACTTTTCCAAGCTTCAAGATTTCGTAATTTCCATTGGAAAAAACACGTGCATTGTACGGTGCGTAGGAATCTGTTCCGCCCGCCTTCATTTGTCGAACGCCAATTAACGCGTAATTGCTTCTTCCAGCAACCTCAGGTGTATGGGTATCTAGTAAAAAGTCATACGATGCTTTGTAATTGACCCAGCGATGATCACCTAGAGTCGTGTTAGGGTTGCTGTTAGAGGCGGATCCATCTGTTCCTCCCCAAACGGCCCAATCGGCCCCGATAATGTCATGAGTCATTTTCTGCTGTAGCATATTTCCGTGAGCCTTTGCATCTGGAATACCAAGATTTGCACGTTCGACACTGCCACTTGTGACTGGTTGGGTTGCTGTTTTCACCACTTCAAAAGCAGCCAGCTGATCGGTCGTATATCGTGGGGTTCCTCCTCGACGATCCACATAGTCTCTGCCTTTTTCATCTTTTGGATAATTTTTGTATTCAAAATCATCCGTATACGGCAATGGAAGGATGGTATCCTTTGATACATCTACTGGATCTGATTCGTATTCAAAGCCTTCAATTTCTGATTCCTTATCTAATGTGGAGATGGTCACAATGGAGTAAGGTTTCACTTCCACCTCATATTCTCCATTTTCCGGTTGAATGACCTTCACCTTCTTGAACCAGTTCGCATCAATTGCTTCTCCCTCATCTGGTCCACGCGTTTCCCAAACGTAGACAGGTGCGTTCTCTTTCCCATCTAAATTTTTCGTGGTGATCTTATATTTTCGAGTCTCTTTTGTGTTGTTGGCAAAAACGGTGCTGTAGTCATCGGTCTCAGGATTTTTTAAGGTTAAATAGTTATGAGTACTCGAATCCACATCTACTCCGCCATCAAAAAATGCTCCATCGCTATAGGTGGCACCTTTTATATACTGCCAGCGCTCGTTCTCAGGTGTGGTGTGATCATCATAGCCAACAAAATTCATGACATGACGAACGCCTTGTAATCCACCATCCACCTCGTAAAAACCAGACCACGGGTCATACGCACTGATTAAATGCTTCGGATTATAGGCGGACCCTTCATAAAAGGCAGCAACGGATGGTTGGAAATCAAAGGAAACCGCGTTAAGTGGGTTACTTCCTGCTCCTGTCCAGGAATACACCGAAATAATACGTGACGTGACATCGATAATTCCTGCCTTGCCTCCTAGTCCTTTATACTGCGGCTCCATATTGTCGCGGTAACGCGCATTGATCATCGGGGCAATCCCTTCAGACACCCAATTTTCTTTTGGATGCTTGCCTTCAGCAATTAATTTGTTTTGTAACTGAGTTAATTCATTCGAGCCTGTGAGTCCATAATGAGAACTGATTACATCAATTTCATCGATTAAATCGGGATTATTAAGAAGTGTCCGGCTAATGGTTGATGTGTCTCGGTATCCGTCAGCGGCTACTATTTTGATATCTTTATAGTCTGAGTCATAATTTGGCTCTTCTTTAATTTTGGTAGTAAAATATTTTAGCCATTCAACCTCATTTTTTCCATTATTATTTTGGGCTCGCTCATTTTGAGAAATCCCGACATAATCTAGTTTAAAACCATATTCCTTATACACCGCATCAATCGTTTGTTTATACCACTGGTAGCGATTCTCGTATTCCTTATTTGCTGCCCCATTCCACGTCCAGCGTGGTTCCCCCCATCGTAAAATTTCGACCGTAATATCAGGGTTAATCGATTTGGCATCGGCTGCAAATTGGAAGCCCGCTCCTCTAAGAACATTCGCTGGTTCATCCGCATAACGCATCGTGGCTGGTTCCGTTCCAGATGAGGAATTCACATCTGCCCCCAACTCCACTTTGACATGTGTGAGTCCCGCCCCGGTATCTTTATTAAAAAGCTTATGCATCATTTCCCAGTATTCCTCTGGATGCTCTTCCTTGTAGTCGAGCATGAGACGTGAGGTATTATTGGCCGTTACGGTCCCAAACCCTTTAAACCGATTGTATTTATCTACATTGTCACCGTCAATCGTGATGGTTTTTGTCGTCACTTCCGCTTTAGTTTCAATGGTATCCACAAACGTAACAGACCCAAACAGCATGGAAGATACGCAGATACTTCCGATGATTTTTTTAAACGTTTTTCTTTTTCTGGTCATGTTTATACTCTTCCCTTCCCTTCGTACAAAAAATTAAGTTGCCTAAAGGTCGTTCTAAGAAGATGTCATCAGGTGCAAATCACTAAGTACTGGTTCCCTCCTTTTCACTGAATGTTATGTTAGCTAGATGAGGTGTGCCTCATTAGGTCTAACCGTGTTTGGCCGTAATCTTTTTTTATTTATCGAAATGTTAGCGTTTTCATTATTTCATAGGTGGGTTGGATGTTTATAATAATTTATTGACTACCTTCCCTCTTTTTTTGACCTTTTCCCATTCTAATAAATAGTAGGAAACACAAAAACCCGTTCTTTAACAGAACAGGCTTCAAGTCATTTATTTCTTTGTAAAAACATTTAAATGAACTTAGGATAGGTATTAATTCAGGGAACCAGGTGGAAGGTAAAACGGTGGTACTCTAATCCAACCGCGCTTACGCATTAAATGTTTCAGTCTAGTAGCAAATGCAAATTTTTCAGCTTGAAACTGAATAAACATTAAACCAACATCTGAACGTATGGATTCGGTAGCAGCAGTTGCAGCTTGCAAAATTAAACTAACAATTTTTAAGGATAATTCGTTTGCAAGTACATCATCTGTTAATTTAACACCAAGAGGAATACTATTAGGATCTGATTTTGGCATATCTTCCGGAGCAGGAGGTAACGGAACCCCTTCTTTATTCAGAAAATCATGGAGTCTTTGCCTTTGACTGTTCCCTAATTTCATATCTTCTTCAAGAATTGCTTTTAGTTCCGCATCGGATGTCGTATTGATCCCTGCTTGAACAGTTACTTTGGCTAATTCAAGGCCAGATAAGTAAATCCAACATGCCATCACTTCTCCCACATGAAGAGGTTGGTCTTTGTCTTGGTCTAATTGTGATTTCATAGTATCCATGATGGTTTCTATTATATTTAACATGCCATTCCCTCCTGAACTCATTACATTATCCATAATTTGTGTCATTTAATTCATTAATATTCAGGGGGATTGATATCTAAATGATATAAAGCTAATACTAAAAAAGATTTCCGTACTTTAATGAACTTAATTGATCTTCTTAAGGCAACAGATTCTGGATAAGATTTGACTAATTAGATGGTTTATCTTCTTTCCATACTCGTTTAATCTCCACACCATTCTCAGTCCAATTTATTTGAAAAACATCAGGATTACTAAGATTTTTCCAATCCTCAAAACCAAATTCATTATGATAATATTTTAAAAGTAACGTTATAATATTTCCATGACTAACAATTATCGTGTTTTCTGACTCATTCACTTCTTCTGCCACACTTACGATTCGATTCATCGCTTCTTGGCTTGACTCTCCTCCTTCAAACTTTACATCTAAGTTATTAAATGTTTCCCGGAGTTTTTCATACCAGTCTGGTAAATCCTTCGTGCTTAGGATGCGTTCTGATAGACGTTCATCCATCTCTATTTTTATCTCTCTTTCTTCACTTAGAGGTTGTACGGATTGAACGGCTCGTAAAAATGGACTAACAATCATCCGGTCTATCTTCGTGTGTCTAAAGAAATCAACTAAATACTTTGCCTGTTCGAATCCTTTATCTGTTAATGAAGACCCAGAAGGCTGCCCTTTTGCTTCACAATGTCTAATAACATAAATTTTTTTCAAAATAAAATTCCTCCTTATATTGTGATAGAACCTAAAGGAATGAATGAACCTGTTCAATAAATAGTTCTGGCTCTTCCATATAAGGAAAATGAGCACTTTTGCTAAAGAGTACGAACTTGCTGTTGTTGAGCTGCCTATGTATTAGGGTAGAAATGGGCATTCCAGAATTTCTATCGTGAACCCCAGTGATGATTAAAATCTCATGCTTAATTTCTATTAATCTCTCATATAAAGGAATAGTAGGCGGGTTATTCTGAAGGACCTTTAACATATGACCCGTATTGGTCAAGTTACTATCCTTTGTTAAGCGTCTGTATTCTTTGGCGAGTGATTGATCCTCAAAAAGCAAACGGTCAACCGTGGCTGTATCAGCTGCCTTCCAAAGTCGTACATATTTTTCTTCTAGCGTACCCGGTTCTCCCAGGGTGCGTTCGATATCTGAAATAAATGAAGAATCCGCAATGGACATAAAACCTGACATTTGAATAAGGTATTGAGTTTTCAATCCTATTAAACTAGGACCAGAAAGAATCACTTTATTTATTTTGTTTGGTAATGCATGAGTTATTTCTAGTGCTAGCTCTCCTCCAAATGAATAACCCAATAAGTCCACCTTCTCAACACCGAGCCAGTGATGGATTTCCTTAAAATCATGTATTAAATCATTAAAGGTAAAGGCATCTTCGGAATCAGGACTGCCGCTTCTACCGCAGCCACGTTGCTCATAATAAATGACCGTTCTATTTTTGGATAATTGTGGCCCTATTGTACGTTCAAAAGAATAAACATTCCCTCCAGGACCTCCGTGTATAATCACCAAAGGAGTTGTATGGTGTACTGCCCCGTCGATTCTAATCCAGTGATCTACTCCATTAATGTTTTGCTTATATTCTCCATTTTTTATTATCATAGCTTCTCTCTATTATTATAAAATCGTCCAAAGTATCGTGATAGGAATATTTTAACATAATTGAAACAAAGGGCTGATCAAACAAAAATAGGACAGTTCACCTGTCCCCATGACCTATTTAGACCCATTTATAACTCATATTCGATAATATCCCTAATCTGTTTATTTCCTACTACACCAGAACGAAATGTGTTGGATTCTGGCCAATAGACTTCTCTAAAAGTAACCCCATTGTTAAGTTCAATTTCTATAAAAACACGACTTCCATCCTGTTGTCCGGTTAGGTTGAGTGTTTCAATATCTTCTAATTTTAAATTAGCCCATTCATTGAGGAAGTTATCCTTAGAAGATTGGGAGAAAGTATGGATGCGACTTCCATCTTCAGTACTTTCAAAGTATATATTTTTCACTAATTTTTCCAATGGGTAAAGTTCGCCAGCTGTTTTTGCCTTCTTGTTTGTATCAACTATATATACCTTATCATTTGCAGTAATAGCAAGTGTAGATGGATATCCTTTCATTTCATAAATGGCTGTACCTTCTTCTAGATAAGTGGCATCTCCATTTACCATCTGATGATTACTACAAGCACGATCAGCCATTGTATAGGTCACTTCACCAAGTTTTTTCCCCTTTTCAATGGTAATAGAAGTATCCTCGTCAGCAGGCTCCGGGAAATGATGTTGATATTTTATATCTTGAATCATGATCATATCAACCCACTCAATTTCACCATCAGGACATCCTTGATTTGACTGTACATTACTACAAGAGCTGAGAAGGATAGTAAATAATGTAATTATGACCAACCTCTTTAGTATCTTCATGGTTAGCCTCCCACTAAAAATTTCTTCATTAGAGACAATCTTTAAATCTTTTTACCCCTCACTTATTCGATCCAATGCGTCTTGTATTTCTTTTTCAAAGGGGATAATTTCCGAATCAAAATCTTTCTCATGAACATAAAAGATTAAGATATTTCTCTTTTCAAATATACTAGAAGAAACCAATTCCATTGTTTCGGTTTTCTTAGCAAATTCTCTTATTCCTTTCTCGATGTCCTTTTCATTTTCGAATTCATAAATAAAAAAGGGTTTCCCATTTAACAGATATGAGCCTGGCGTAACATTTCTTAATTCAGACCCGTAAGAGTTCCCTCGTGGGAAATCTGTTTCAACTAATTGAACACCATTTTCTTGTAGTACCTGTACAACGTCTTCTTCCGTAATATGAGAACTATCACTTACCGATTGACAGGAAACCAATAACAAGAAAAAGCATATACTTAGAATCTTCCTCAGTTCACTCACCCCACCTTAAATTCCTGAGGATTTCTCTCTTCTTTTGGCAAAAGATAAAATGGTCATCAGGATTCCAAACATGCAGATGGTCTGCACGGTATCCACGTAGCCACAATTCACCGTTTATTCGTCTAAGATAAAAGCCTTTCGGAAAATCATCATCTTCAGTTAGTATCTCAGATGCGATTGTGATGGAGCCTGATGGAGCTTGATGTTTCTGTAATGAATTCCCTGAAGACCCTTCAGGCTGGTCCAGATACTGTAGTCTTAGGTAAGGTCCTAGCTCAATTGGACACAATTCCAACCCAAGTTCGTTTGCTTTTTTAAAGATCTCATCCGTATTAGCTCCCTCAGGAAAGCCAAGATTCCCAACGGTTAGTTCAACAGTCTGCAGGATGTACTTAGTTTCAGAAGCCTTAAACTTGTCATCAATCAACAGTCTCTCTCCATACTCATTGATCAAGATAGAGGATTGTTGCAATTTCTCGATAAGTTCCCATTTCGTATGGCCGCCAGCCTCTACTGTTCTGGATATAAAAGAGCACTCAGGAAATAGCTTTTCATTTGGGTTATTCATTTTTAGTCACTCCTCACAAAGGTTGAACGGATATAATGAACTGTATCTAAGATTCTATAATTCCCCATAAGTTTCATTTGTCAACTAACCTATTATTAAATAAAAGTGATTCAACTAACTCAATCAAATGATCAGGTTTCTCTTCTGAAACCGTATAAATGGTGTGCGTATCTTCCGTTTTCATAAATGTACTTTTTTGTCCTTTTTCACCTATCCATACATACAAACTTTGGTGATTTTCTTTTATCAACTATTCCTGGTTCTTTTACTGCAATTGAAAAGATGTTCTAAAAAGCTTTTTGGGATTCTTTATCATCAAAGATGACCTCATTGATGCCTTTTCGTTTTGAAATGCTGACGCTTTTAATGATATAAAAATTAAGGATCATACCTTAAAAATAACTTATCTCAAATCATATTACCTCCAACGTTTGTTAATAACATCTTTCTAATTAGACGAGTCAAACCCTTTAAATGTTACTTTATTTCAATGGGTAGGCACCACTGACATCATATTTATGATTATAATTTTGGAATTTAATAAGCATCTGTTACTAAACATTAAATGCCCCTTTCCAGTCCGCTGGAAGGGGCATTTATCGGGATATATGTGTTTGCTATTAGTAAGTTTCTGTAACTCTCCTCTACGTATCTTTAAATTCCTCTATTTTAAATGGAATCATAGCTTTTCCTTGGATGGAGCTAAAGCATAAACTACAAATCATTAATATTTTTTAGGCTGATTTTGTTTGGTCTTTTATTTCTGAAAATAATAGCCTAGCAGAAATTAATCGGTTACGAACTAAGATGCCAATCCACGAAGCTAGGACAGCCTTGATAAACCCAACAATAATAAATGGAGTAAATCCTCCTGCCAAAGCAGCTGACCAAGAAAGCTCGGCAGCAATCTTTAGCCAAGCAGTGCCTAATGCCAAAGTAACGAGCGTTCCAATACTATTGGCAATCACAGCATTCTTGAAATTGAAGTCTCTTTTTTCCATAAACCACCCGATGAGGAAGGCAGTTGGAATGAAGCCGACTAAATAGCCTCCAGTAGGTCCGATAAGTTTAGAAACTCCACCTGAAAATTCAGCGAATACTGGTACTCCAGCAGAACCAATAATTAAATATAAAATGACTGATAAGGTTCCATAACGAGAACCTAGGATCGTTGCTGCTAAGCCAATGGCAAGGGTTTGTCCTGTAATTGGAACGAGCGGAAGTGGAATTGTAATTTGAGCCATTACGCCAATGATTGCCGCAAAAAGTGCTGTCACAATCATCATTCTTAATTTCAATTGTTGATTTTTCATTTGTTTCTCTCCTTTTATATGTAAACTACTTTTAAATTAAGTTAACAATTAAACTTTATTAATATTTTAAAAATTTGTCAACCATAAAAAGATGTGCCCGTGTACCTCTGAGGATTTAATTTGAAATATCTGAATGAGGCCATTAATTCACTTATCGAGTCTACAACTACTAATTTATCATTCGTTATGAAAAATACTTATTCTTTCCTTCACAAACAGCTTCTTGTGTTACATAAGAAAATATAGGCACAGTGAATCATGATGCGAATAGTGTTAATATCAGTTTCACGTGCTTTTAAACAAATAAAAAAAACGTCTTAACCCATTGATATCAACGGATTTAGACGTTTCGGATCCAACCAACAACTAGCGTTAACAGGTATTATACGAATAGTTGAGAGGCTATTTCTATTACTATACTGTTCCTTTTTTCTGACTGGAGTTATTTCTTGTGGGTTCCTCTTTCATCATTACCACCTCATTACGATAGCCCCTAATAGTCTGTATTAGTATTTTCAAAAGTAAACCTTCTAGATATAAAAAAAGTACTAACCCTCTTAGGACTAATACTCACTTGCAGGAACATTTGGAGTTCCTTTTGGGAAGTACGCTATTCAATAAACGCCCCCTTTACTTGAATAACTTATACCAATACAAAGTGGTTTCTATATTTGGATTATATGACTGTTTCAATGTGTCAACTCCACCTAGTATGAATCCTTGTTTCACATAAAACCTGCACGCTCCAAGATTATCATCTTGAGCCTCTAGAGACATTCCGATAAGTTTTCTTTGTTTTGCCCACTCTTCCGCTTTAGTTAAGAGCAACTTCCCGATTCCATATCCTCTAAATTCTTTTTTTGTAGCGATATTTTCAATATAACAGAAGCGATTCCAATCCTTAATTATTCTAATTTGCCCAATGCAATTATTATACTTATAAGCTAAAAATAGAGCTTTATCTTCACGGTTTATATATCGGCTCCAATCAAGTTTATCATCTGGGAAACGAATTTCTTTAGTTTCATCAAATAGATTCTCTTCAAAAGACCATTTTCCTGATTGAAAACTGGGTACAACCTTACCAAACACTTTAAAATAATCACTTGTTTTATTGATGTCCTCAATTAATTCATCCTTTAATGGAGAAATTATGATTTCCTCTGCAATATTCATTTTGACACCTTCCCATTCTGAAAAAGAATTTTACTAGCACAGCCCTAAATACCTGCCCTATTCAACATTACTCCCCGTTTGTACAATAACTTCAACAAAGAAATGCAATAATCCTTTTTGGATAAATGCCCCGATACTTTACGTGAAATGCTTACAAAAAATCTAAACTATAAAATATTGATATTGTATAGATAATAATGAGACCTAATATTAGAAGGATGGTTGTACTGATATATTGCTTTGAATTTTTTATATAAATATACTCCATAATTCCCTGGAAACCCAATAAGGTTAACCAATACAACATAATAACAAATCTTGAATCAAAAGTATTCAGAGGAGATAAGGAAATAAGGAATAACACAACAATTATACTCCTAACCCATCGATCTATATTTTTACCAGGGGTTTCTTATATTTTTCCCGTTTGTACTCCAAGTAACTTATTTATTGTTTTTTCTATTAAGGATATTAAAATAAGTATAATCATCAAAAAGAATACAAACTTCATCCAATTCCCCTTCCCCTTTAGGACTTTATAAAATATATACGGTTTTTAGTAATTGAATGTTTCATTGTTTCGTAAACCTGCCCCTTTTGTTTAAGAGGGTTCAATAGTTTGGAATATAACATAACTAATTATGTCACTATCTTTTCGAACTGTTCATTTTAATTCATCAGTTTACCTAACCATTAAATAATTTATAATTGTTGTGGATGGGGGTCTATTTAATAATGAAAAATGACAATAAATTAACTAAATTTAAAAACTATGCAAGAAAATTAAAACAAGATTTATTCGTTCTTTACCTATCTTACAAAGACAATAGAACTCCTTGGTACGCGAAAGCTGTAGCAATCTGTGTTGTAGCATACGCCTTTAGTCCAATTGATTTAATCCCTGATTTTATCCCCGTTTTAGGGTATCTGGATGACCTAATTCTCGTTCCTTTAGGAATCTCCCTTGCCCTAAAATTGATACCACCTCATATAATAGAGGAAAATCGGACAATGGCTGAAGAGATGAAGAAGAATGGAAAACCAAAAAATTGGTTAGTTGGCATTCTCTTTATTTTAATTTGGATTTTGCTAGCAGTTTGGATCGGAAATTTAATATTTGAACTTACATCATGAGAATTTTTAATGCTCATCATGTGTCACCAATGCTGTTTATCATCATCGAATTGTTCGTTAAATTACGAGTAATTTCCCTTTTACACAAACATTCGTTCGTGTATATTTAAGATATTCTACTCAAA
Source organism: Robertmurraya mesotrionivorans (assembly GCF_050971805.1). NCBI lineage: Bacteria > Bacillati > Bacillota > Bacilli > Caryophanales > Bacillaceae > Robertmurraya > Robertmurraya mesotrionivorans. Next base: position 480,734 of record NZ_JBPCCH010000002.1, read on the forward strand.
GGAGGAAATTATGAACTCAATTGAATTAATTATTTTAAACTTTAATGAAGTTAGAAGAAGAAGTATTAAGGTCTGGACATCTATTCCTCATGATAAGCTCCAATGGAAACCAGATAATGAAGCAATGACTTGCCTAGAAATGATAAGGCATGTACTAGAAAGCGAACATTATTATCACCTAGCCATTAAGAATAGAGGGAGTTTATCCGTTTTCGATTCCCCTTTCGAAAATCGAGATTTTACCTCTGTAAATGAAGAATTATATTTTGCAGAGCCTTTTCGAAATCAGTTCCTAGACACGATTAAGTCATTTACTGAAGAAGACTTAAAAAATATAAAAATTGACCGTTCTGAGTTAGGGTACATAAGAGATTTAGGAGATATGCTACTACGTATTGCATATCATGAATCTGTTCATACTGGTCAGTTATTGGATTACTTAAGAACAGCCGGGATTCCAAGAATCCGTGTATGGGATTAATTAACTCAAAGGTGTTATCACAAAAGTGATGCACCTTTTTTTCTGCGCAGTTTGTGTTAAATGTGACATTTGCCAACCGAATCCTTCTTCAACAATACTGCCTCTTTACTACAATAAGAAAAAGCGATCTTCATTATGGAAGAATCGCCCCCTTTACTTTAAGTGCAGGACTTCACAATCTTTTTTTACACCTCATTAAACTCAATCCCTAAATGTGTTGTACATGCAAAAAGACGCCTTCTTATTTAAGAAAAGCGCCCGACTGTTGAACAATGAAATATGCGAAAGATCGCTCTGCAAATACGTTCTAATTTATTTGACTAACACACCCGCTTAGCCATCCATAAAGCAGGAAAATCACCCGCTTCACCATAGAGAATGAAAAGGGCTTCACACCGTCAATACTGCTTCTACTGCTGGGCAAGGAAGGTAGCTGAATTATTGTGCTTTAGGACCAATCAACGCCGCCCCAAGAGGATTGCAACTTTCGCAACAGAACAATTTGGCCGAGATGATACGTATCGTGCATCATGATATTGCTGAGTAAACGCTCAATAGAGTACCTGTTAGCTGCATACGGAGCTTTTAACTTTTCATCGTCAAGATCCGCAATGACCGTTTTTAATTTATTCATGACTTCATTAAGGCGCTGCACTGTCTGGGCCCACCCAATTTCGTCTTCTGGATCCCCCGGATTTCCAAAGGTTTCTTCATTGTCTTCTGCCTTATGCGGATTCTCTGTGCCCTTAATTCGATGGATTACGTCTTCATTCCAAAATATCAAGTGGTTGACAATCTGCCAAATCGAATTGCTGATTCCCGAACTTGTCCATGCTGCCTCAGCTGCGATGACTCCATGAAGCGCCTGATCCATGGATGCAAACCAATCATTCTCATGGCAATGCATGTCGAGTTGTTCTAAAAACATTTTGGTTACAACTTGCATACAACCAATCTCCTCACTGTTTAGTGTAATCTTTCAAAGTTAAAAGACAAGAAAAAATCTGACTATAGTATAAATTAATCGGTCCTAAAAAGGTAAAAACCAAATCCAAGTGGTCCCTTCCATATTGGACATACCTTTCTCTCCAGCTTCTAATTCTCTCCAACATGGCAGGGTAATCCGAAATTTCCGGGTGACGATAACAATAATCCTCAATCAATTTCGAAAAAAGCCATTCATACGCATAAAATAACCTTCATTTTCGACTGTCAGCCATATAACGAAAAAATATTCTCAATGAAATACTCCATTCTTTTATTTTGAGAATACAACAAAACCTTGATCACTATGACTTATTCGGCTCATCCAGCTTTTATTCCTTCATCATGACAAATAAAGTACCCTATAGGGCAGACCTTTTTAAGTGTCTACTCTATAGGGTACAATTTATTTTTCTGGTTGACCTGTTGGCTAAACGACATACCTGGCCTTTGATTTTATAAGTGGCTTAATTCATATAATGCTTTCGCATAGATGGCTGTCGCTTTGATTAAATCATCGATTTCTATAAATTCATCAATTTGGTGAGAGCTATCTACCTTACCAGGGAAAAGCGCACCGTAAGCCACTGCATTTTTCATTAACGCTGCATATGTTCCCCCGCCTGATGTTAAAAGTGTGGGTTCTTCCCCTGTAATCGATTGATAAGCCGATTGTAGTGTTTTAATCATTGGATGATTGGCAGGGATATAATGTGTAGAGAAATGTTGCGCATCAGCGATTGTAAAATGGCAGGTCTCAGCTTTTTTCCTGATCATTACTTCACTAAGAAAAGCTTCCAGTACAATGGCAGCTTCAATCCTCAACGTAAGCACCCGCTTGTTGAAGAAGTTTTCTAACGTTTGTTTTTATCTATTTTAAAAGACCAAATCGCAAATGATTTGGCCTTTTTGTTCGTTGGTTTACCGCCTTCTGCTTCGCTTCCGCAAGAACGATGGAATATCAAGCGAGTCGTCTTGCTGCTGGGTACCCCGTTCGTAATTCGCGGGCTCTCCGTAGGAAGGCGGCTGGCTTTGATAGCCGGATTGGCTGTAGTTTCTGGATTGGTCGTAACCGCCGGATTGGCTGTTGTTTCCGGATTGACCGTAGCTGCCGGTCTGGCTGTAGTTACCCGACTGACCGTAGCTGCTGGATTGACTGAAGTTTTGGGCTTGGCCGTAATTCCCCGATTCTGCATGGGCAACAGGCTCTCGCTGTCTCAACTGACCCTGGTATTGCTCACGGGAATTCGCCATAATGTCTCCAGGACGGCGCGATGTGTTCGACGGCGGAGCTTCCTCCTCATCATGATCGAAGCCGGTCGCAATCACGGTCACCATGATTTCTTCTTTCAGGTTTTCATTGATGACCGATCCAAAAATCATGTTAAGCTGGTCATCCGTTGCAGCCGCCACAATATCGGCCGCTTCCTGGACTTCATACAAACTGAGGTTCATGCCACCTGTGATGTTCATCAGCACTCCTTTTGCGCCATTGATGCTTGTTTCAAGCAGCGGCGAAGAGATGGCCTTTTTGGCAGCTTCGGCAGCACGATCTTCGCCTGAAGCCACTCCGATGCCCATAAGCGCCGTTCCTTTGTTGGACATGATCGTTTTCACGTCTGCAAAGTCCAGGTTAATCAAGCCTGGCACGGCGATCAAGTCGGAAATGCCCTGGACACCCTGCCTGAGGACATTGTCCGCCTCACGGAAGGCTTCAATCATCGGCGTTTTCTTGTCGACGATTTGCAGCAATCGCTCGTTTGGAATGATGATTAAGGTATTAACGGCTTTCTTCATCTCTTCAATTCCGGCTGCAGCATTTTGAGCCCGCTTTCGGCCTTCAAAAGTAAACGGACGAGTTACCACTCCAATTGTAAGTGCGCCAAGTTCGCGCGCGATATGGGCAATCTCCGGTGCAGCTCCTGTCCCGGTTCCGCCGCCCATTCCGGCCGTTACGAACACCATGTCCGCACCTTGCAGGGCATCCCTGATCTGCTGCCTGCTTTCCTCGACAGCCTTTTTGCCGATTTCAGGATTGGCACCGGCCCCCAGGCCCCTGGTCAGTGAACCACCGATCTGCATCGTGACCTCCGCTTTTGACATGTTGAGAGCCTGCGCATCTGTATTCACGGCAATGAACTCCACTCCCTGCACGCCATCCTCAATCATCCGGTTCACGGCATTATTTCCCCCGCCGCCAACCCCAATTACCTTTATAGTGGCAAATTGATCAATATTAGTTTCAAATTCTAGCAATATATAGTCCCCCCAAATTAGCTTCAGATATTGTCCCCTATTTTTCTCTATACCTATAAAATTCGCCACCAGCTTGGAAATTCTGTCTTTTCCTGCGATTTGTTATAGAACTGTAATTTTACAGTAATAAAGTGTCATTCATCGTGTGGGTGATGCACAATCGACTCAGCAGGAGTTTACAGAATGGTTTGCGTCATATTTTAAACCAAGGTAGATCCTCATTCTCTGCAAATAATCATATTTGATTTGCACACCTAATTATTGGCTCTTCATTTAACATGATTAATAAAAATGAGAATACGATAGATATGAATGCAGATGAAAAGCAGTAAAGGAATGGGGGATTTGTATGATCCAAATATCAGGGGTCCCGTTTCAACCAAATGAAAGTTGGCAGCTTGGGAGTACGGAGAAAACAATTATTCAACAGATGCAGAATGCTCCCGTCTTTTTTTCTTATTATTCCGAGAATGAATTATTATTTGAACTTAAAGTGAGAAAAAACATTATCCAAAGTGCGAAAGAAATGAACAATAGTCAAGCAGTGTTTACAACCTTTGTATATGCCCGCTGCAATCCTATGTACTGGCAATTAACAAGGGCAGGCGGGTTCCTTTTAAGACCCGATGTGCGACCGGCTGATGCGATTCGGGATATTTATCGGAATAGTTCACTCTATGCGTTTGAATGTGCAACAGCTATCCCAATCATCTATTACCTTGCCATATTGAACAGTATTGGGAGTAATTTATTTAATTCACTGTTTCGAAATCTATATCTTTACAGCTGGCATACTGATACAGACCTAGGTATCAATACCTTTTATTCCAATCTTTTTTTACCTGGAGATGTCCTGTACGTTAATAATCCTGACTTTGATCGAAAAACACCACATTTCAGAGGTGTTAATGCTGTTCTCCTTAATGATGGTAGATTGTTTGGACATGGATTTAATATAAGGACATCAAAAGAAATGATTCAAATTCTTAATGAAAAAAGAAAAACGGGTAGTCATCAATCAGCATATATAACAAAATTGGTGACAAGGCCTTCTTTTAAGTATTTATTCAGAGCGGCAAGCTGGAGTAGAAACGTTAGAGCAGACAAGATGCAACGTCCAATCGTGCACCATAACAAAAGTTCCATTTCATATGCTCACTATCTTTATTATTCAATGTAATATCTGTTCATTTCACAATCCCTGACATTTACCCATTTTTTTATAGACGGGCTCAAAACTCACCATCGAGAGTATTATATAGAGAAATTCCTTATATGAAGGGAAGTGTGATAATGTATTCAAACCTTAACGCACCACCGACTCTTGGTGCTAATATTCCTCCAAATGTTGCCCCAATGCCTACCTATACAGCTCCTGCTTATGATTATGGATGTGCATATCCTGTCTGTCATGATAATCGAAACGATTTTATCTTAATTGTAGTATTGTTTATTTTGCTAATCATTGTAGGTGCGAGTTTTTGCTATAGCAAATGCTAACTTCAATCTTAGAGTTGAAAAATAAATTATATTATATTTAAAATCAATCTAAGGGCTTGGGGAACTCTCCTCAAGCCTCAATTTTTGTAAAAAACTTAGTAGTATTTGGGGTTAAAATACCTATTACTCTAGAACAGCTCAACTCAAGCATATCTTCTTATTGAGTAAACCTGCACCTTTTGTTCATAATGATGTTTACAAAGGCGGTTAGTGTTAATAGTAGTTTTACGTAGTATTTAAACAATAAAGAAAACGCCTAAACCCAATGATACCAAGGGGTTTAGGCATTTTCCATTAAATCACCAAGTAGTGTTAAAAGGATACATGCGATCAACCGAAGTACAAAAAGCGAATAGTTAAAGAGAATATAACTATAGGTGAGTCATAACAATTATATATAATAGAAAAAGGATAGATGAACAGGCGATTATCCCTGTACTTCTATCCTTTTTTATTTTTAGTTTAATATAACCCTTCACATACAATATTTTTTTTGAAGAGGGGAGGACACATTATCCTCCTCATTCTTTTAATAAATCAGAGTGATTTTTTTTGCGATAAATCAAATACTCTCTAATAAATCCCCCACTTTTTTTTCCATTTCCTTCGTGGATAATGCATGCCATTTTTTAGCCACTAATTCCACAACACATACGTAAGCATTTGCGACAATTTCGACAACTACATCTTTTTATTTCTGCTGCATAAATCACTCTCGTCCCCATAAAGAAAAACACCTCCAAGTTGTCTTTTTAGCTAATTACATACCCACTTTTTCAACTAAAAGGTGTTTTTAGTTGTCCCACTCCATGGGTTCAATTCTTTCCCATATGGAAAAGGGGTTTTTGTTCAAATGTTTAAAGATAAGAGTATAGCTTTTCGAGTTAGATAGTTTTCTAACTCCACAATGAAAGCTACTTTGATGATCATCACAGGTACAATCTAGGCCTTTTATTGTTCCAAAGGGGCATCATGCTTTACTAATTTTTTGCTAAGCTTTCTCCCAATTGGTTTCCCTTCCACATAATTGTAATACCGAAGCCAATGACCATAATAACAGCAGCGAAAAGATAAGGATAGTCGATGTTTACGTCAAATAATATTCCACCCATCGCTGGCCCACCGATATTACCTAAGCTCGTATAGGTTGAGTTCATACCAGCAACAAATCCTTGCTCTTTCTCGGCAGCTTTTGATAAAAAAGTCGTCAATGCCGGGCGAAGCAAGTCAAATGCGAGGAAGATGAAGCAAGTTACTGCCAGCACAGCCAAAAAGCTAGAGATTACAGTAGACGCCACTGCCAATATTGCACCTATAATTAAACATAATTGGATCAGTTTCTTTTCACCAAGTATATCTACCATTCTTCCAAACATAAATACTTGGATTACAACTCCGAAGATTGAGCTGATTGTAATAATAGCTGCAATCTCCTTCGGCGTGAAGCCAAATTTATGATCAGAAAATAGGCTGAAAACAGTTTCATATGCTGATAAACCGAAAGCAAGTACAAATACAATGATAAAGGCAGTAAAGTAACGTGGATTAAATGATCTTTTGAAATCGTCTATAAAGTTTGTTTGCTTTGTATTAGCAGAAATTTCTGCAAGCTGTTCCTTTGTTAGCGGCTCTTTTAAAATAAATATTGATGAAATGCATGCTAAAAAGGCAATGCCTGCCGCAAAGAAGAAAGGCATACGTATACCGTATTCTGCAATAAAGCCACCAATGGAAGGTCCGATAATATAGCCAGTACTAATGGCGGCAGAAATATAGCCTATCGCTTTTGACCGTTCCTGAACAGATGTAATATCTGCAACATATGCAGTAACACCTGGCATAATAAAGGCGGCACTAATTCCCCCTAGAATCCTTGATAGATAAAGCACTGATACATTCGTACCTAAACTAAAGAAAAGTTCTGAAACACCAAAAAGAAACAAGCCGATTATGATGATTTTCTTTCTGCCATAATGGTCAACCCAACGTCCTGCGAGCGGTGATATAAGTAATTGTGCAACACATGTAAGGCGACAAGATAGCCCATCGTTTTTCCCGATAAATGCATGATATTCATAAAAGACGGCATAACGGGGACGATAAGACCTATACCTAGATATGCAATGAATAGATTGCTTAAAAGAATAATTAATACCAACTTTTGTTCTTTAATTGTTTTCTTCATATATAATCACCTCTTTCTGTATAATCATTGATGTGAAATACCTCTCCGCAATAATGTCCAAGAGGTCTAACTAATCAAAAGCTCTTGCAAGTAGAAAAAATTTATATCAAATCTTTGCATGGAGTCTTACGAGACCAAACAACTACAGGAATAAGCAACAGTGACAGTATTGCTCCAGAAAGCGATAGTATCGTATAACTATAATGAGCGACTACCAATCCTGATAACGCACCGCCGGTGGCACCTGATAATGCAAGCAAGACATCAGCAGATCCCTGTGTTTTTGCACGAATAGATGGATGTGTTGCATCTACAATGAGAGCCGTTCCACTTATTAAGCCAAAGTTCCAGCCAACACCAAGTAGTACTAACGCACAGATAAGTAGAACCATTGAATCTGCAGGGGCAAAAGCTGCCATCATACCAGAGGCCAGAAGCGTGGCACCAGAAGCAACAGCCATTGAAGTACGACCAACTTTATCTACAAGCATCCCTGTAAGAGGCGAAGGCAAGTACATGGCGCCTATATGAAAACCAATGACCAACCCCACTTCTCCCAAACGATGACCATAATGTCCCATATGGACCGGTGTCATGGTCATAATGGCCGCCATGACAAATTGAGTCAAAACCATTACTGTAACGCCCACGACAATTCCTCTCTTGTTTATTGTAGAGCTTTCGGAATTTGGTTCTGCCTGCACAGTGCGGTTTTCCTCCTGGGCATTGGCTATGGCTGTAGATACAATCAAAGGGTCTGGACGAAGAAAAATGAAGAGAACCAATCCGGCAAGGATAAAAGCAGCAGCCGCTAAGATAAAGGGGCCAGCCAAAGTTGGAACACCAATAGAATCCGCAAATTTTCCCATCACACCGACCAGGTTAGGACCTGCTACAGCACCAAAGGTGGTAGAAACCATGGCCATGCTCACAGCAGTTGCCCGCTGTTTAGCTGTCGCCAGATCTGTACCGGCATATCGCGCTTGCATATTTGCAGCGGTACCAGCGCCATAAATAAGCAGGGAAGTGAATAAAAGCACGACGCTGTTGATTAAGGCAGCGATTATAACGCCGACCGCACCCAGTCCACCAGCAAGAAAACCGGCTGCAAGTCCTGGTCCGCGGCCAAAACGCTGTGAAAGTCGGCCTACAAGCAGTGCTGCCCCTGCAGATCCTAAAGTGAGTAAGGCAACTGGAATCCCTGCTGCACTTTCCGTCCCTAGCATATCTTGTGCGAGAAGTGCGCCTACCGTTATACCAGCAGCAAGTCCTGCCCCTCCAAAGATTTGTGATAGGATCAAAATTCTTAATGTTTTTTTATAGAGCTGTTTTTGTTTGTCTGTTGAATCAATATAACCTTGCAACCAAACAGGATGCTGTTTTGACCTACTTGTATCCCATGTTTTAGTTACCATAAAACTCCACTTCCTAACAAAATATTTTTTTTGCACTTTCTTGCCCATCCTCATTTAGAAGGTTTTGTTCAATAAATAATTAAGGAGCTCATGATTATCAACTGAATAATCATGAGCTCCTTGTATCACTACAGAACGAATAAATGCTTAGAAACTGCACAAAATAAATTTAAGATTCACAATTAACCTGAGTTTCTATTCAAGATCAGAACTTTATCCAACAAAAGGATGCTTTACCACAAATCGGATGCCAACAAATCTTCACTGATAATGTTAATGGAGGCAAATCATCAAGAACCGGACTAGACGATGCTTTTGATTTTTTAAGAGAGGAAGACACATTGATTGTTTGGAAAAGTGCTTCAAAAACGATGAACTAATTTTTAATTGGTTTCAACTGACATGATTGTCTTTCCACTCATATAAAATTAAAACTAAAATTTCTAGTCTGCTCTGATTCTTTAAAATGAATATGATTCTCCATCTTCAGGTACTAAAACATTCGAGGAGATTCCTTTTTCATTTATAAAGCTTTTTAATTCTCCTTTTGATAATGTCCAATGATTGACAGCTTCCATATGGACAGAAATGATTTTTGCGTTAGTCGCAGCATTATATACTTCATAAATGTCATCTTTCCCCATTACTAGAGAACCGCCTTCAGGGAGTTGATTATCCCCGCCATTGACAACAATGATTTCTGGTTTATGTGTTTCAATAGCTTCTTGAACATACTTATTCCAAACAGTATCTCCAGCAATATATAATGTTTTCTCCGTTGTGTGTTTGAATACTACGCCACATACTAGACCAGCAATTTTTAAGACTTCTCCTCTTCCATGTTCTCCTTTTGTCTTAATTAATTGAATACCGTTAAAGACTGTATCTTCTTTTAAGACTTCTACATTTTGAAAACCAGCGTTTCTTATTTCTGCAGCATCTTCTTCGTTTTGACTAAACAGTTTTATATCTTTTGGCAGCGCTTCTTTAGCTGCATCATCCCAGTGGTCATAATGTAAATGAGTGACAATAACAGCATCAACATTATGAATAATATCGTCAATGGATATTGGTAGACTAACTAAAGGATTATTTGAGTTGTTTTGTTTTAATGAAGGGAACGGTGGGTAAGTCCCTTTTTCCGATAACATTGGGTCGATTAAAAACTTCTTTCCCGCATATTCAACGACAATGGTTGCGTTACGAATTTGATGTATATTCATATTTATTAACTCCTTTATCTTTGGAAATTTCCTTTGAACAATGTATAGTCTATACTATTAACACTGACGGATACATAGATTAAGTAAAGTCTTTTGGTGGTTTGACTTTATTTATGAAAGGAGTTAAATAAATGATAGATAACACAGATATGCATATTTTGAAGGAACTAACTAAGAACAGTCGGATTACAATGAAAGAATTGGGAGAAAAAGTCCATTTGACTGGACCGGCTACTTCAGCTAGGGTGGCGAAATTAGAGGACAATGGGATTATTGAGGGGTACACCATTAAAGTGAATCAAGTAAAAATGGGATATCTTGTTCACGCAATTATACATATTTATACGCAAAGCACGAATCATCAACCTTATCTGTCGTTTATAAAAGAACAAGATCAATTCGTCATAAACAACTACAAAATCAGTGGAGAAAGTTGTTATCTTCTCGAATGCAAATTCCCAGGCAATGAAATATTAGATGAATTCTTGACAGGTTTGAGCAATTTGGTGAACTACAAATTATCCATTGTTATTAACAAATAGTACATCAATAAACATGCGACCTTGTGAAGGAATACAATTAAACAAATGGAGGCATTAATCCAGATGGATCAATGCCACCGTTAGCTTAAGTACAAGTTTTCACAAAGTCGTTAAAGACAAAGAAAAGCTGAGTAGTAGCTTCACAGCATTACATTTTTCTACGGAATTCTCAAAAACCCTTGCCGTGGCCGGTCCTTTTTTAACGAGTTTTTCTTTGTATTAGGAATTAGGAGTGGAGTTTTCAGTTCCAGAATCAGAACTTCTACTTTTCAGAATCTCATTGATTTCCCCAACATCGCCTTTGATTTATTATTTCAAATATCTGATTCAGTCCTTCGCTTGTTTCCTGCTCTTTGTCTTTCAACCTTATCTCTCCTTATAGAATTCATAATAGGTTTTTCAACTTCCCCTTTTATATCCAGAGGAGCAAATAGTTTCTTGAAGAAAACTGCTCCGTTTGTTTAATAAGATGGTTTACGAAGGGCGATTAGTGTTAATAGAAGTTTTACGTAGTACCTAAACGAATAAAAAACGCCTCAACCCAATAATACCAACGGGTTGAGATGTTTTAGATTGATTCATCAAGTAGCGTTAAAAGGATACATGAGGACAACTGATGTACAAAAAGCGAATAGTTAAATAGAATATAACTTAGCTGAGTCAAAAAAATAAATTGTTAACACATAGATGAAAAAGGATAGATGACCAGGAATAATACCTGTATGCATCTATCCTTTTTTTATAACCAATAACCCGATTTAGTAAACAAAAATAGTGATTGTTGTTAAACTAAAGCCCCCTATTGTTTAAGTGTATTGGTTCACAATCTATCCTTTAATTTGATTTACATATTATTACAATTTTTCTTGGAGAAAACTGCTTGTTTGTTCAATAAAAAAGGGTGCTACTCCTTCTTAAAGGAAAGCCCCCCATTAGTTGAACAAAAAACCTTAAAACATAAAAATGATTATTCTATAACAAAAGATAAGAATTTCAATATAACCTCTTTCATACTGTAAAGTATTCAGCAATTACAATATTTCGATATATCCTTCGGTTCCATGCACGCGAATTCGTTGCCCGTCTCTTATCAGTTTGGTAGCATTTTCCACCCCAACAACTGCTGGTAAGCCATATTCCCGTGCGATAACTGCTCCATGGGTCATCAGTCCACCAACTTCGGTGACTAGGCCTTTGATAGATACAAACGATGGTGTCCAGCTAGGATCAGTAAAGGAGGTGACTAATATATCTCCATCTTCTAGATCAGCATCTTCCATGTTTAAGATGACACGTGCTCGGCCCTCTATAACTCCGGAAGAAACAGGTAGACCTACAATAGCTTTGGCTGGGAGATTTTCTCGTTTGTACTCACCTACAATGATTTCACCATCAGACGTGATAACACGTGGTGGAGTTAGTTTTTCATATAATCTGTACTCGTCTTTTCGTTTGCTGATGATCTGGTGATCCAGTTTATTTGTGCGTACGACTTCGTGAAGTTCTTCAAAAGTGAGATAGTGTATATCTTCTTTTTCATGAATAACGTTGGCTTGTACGAGTTGTTCGGCTTCTTTCAGTAAAGCCTGCTTATAAACGAAGTAGCGATTAATCATGCCGTATTTGGGATATTCACGATAACCGATGAAATTCCGGATTAGGTCGATCATTCGTTTTGTTTCTTTGGCTTTTTGTTCACCATCCGGTAATTGCTTCAATCGATCTAATAACTCTTGTTCTTTTTTCAAAGCTTCCTGTCGCCCTTGCTCGAATTTTCGATAGCTAGCATTAGGCTCAAAGTTTTTGATATTACTAAGAATCATAGGAACAAGTGTAGTTGGTTGTTCACTCCAACGGGTTTTAGTAATATCGATTTCTCCGACACATCGCATACCGTATTTGCTGAGATAATCATAGATAGCGTCTTGGGTTTCCTGTCCACCATCAAACTTAACCAGTTCATGCAAAAAGTTATCATCTTTTACATGTTGTAAATAATCAATTATTTCTGGGTAAGGACGAATCACATCTGCGACATCCAATAGCGCCAGACCCATTTCCGAAGTAATATTGTTTGGTACAGATTGAGAAAGCGTATCTGCTACGTTTTTTTCACCTAACCACTCGTTCATATTTTCATTGATCCATGATGAAGCATCTATAGCAGCCATAAACACAGCTGAACTTTGTGGGTCAAATAAAACCTTCTTTAATATCTGGATATCTTCCAGAATAAAATCAAATAAATCCGATCCTAATTTCGTTTGGATGTTTTGTTTTAACTCTTCTATCGATGTTTGACTACTCATAATCAAATCAGAAACGATTGTCGGGTCGTTTTCGATTTGTGCCCTAGAATCCGAAGACGACACACTTTTATTGCTTTTACCGGAACTCTGTTCTTGCTTATCATTTGGTAAAGATTTTATGAAATCTCCTCGCTCTATTATGGTCATAAGTGCGTCTTTTATGAGCGGATCGTGTTGTCCCATGGCATCTAATAACATTTTTCTGCTAACAGGTGCAGCTAGATTATGTGTGACATCAACAAACAACCTTCCACCAGCTTTAAACCTTGGTCCAAAAGATGTTAACTGGAATAAAGACATTCCCAATGGTTTCAAGGGATCGGTCATCATTTGTTGATGACCGACAGATACATAGACGTGATTTTCTTGATCATTCGCTTCAGGGATCGGGTATAAAGTAGTGATGGGCCGACTCTGGACAATATAAAATGTATCATCAACCAAACACCATTCGATATCTTGCGGGCAGCCAAAATATGCTTCGATCTGTCTTCCTATGCGTGCTAGTTGTAAAATTTGTTGGTCAGTAAGTGTTTGAGTCTTTTGCTGATCGGGATCGATCTGCTGGGTCTCTGTTCCGCCTTCTTTTAGTCCATAGATAGCCAATTTTTTGGTTGCTATCATCTTATCGACGATTTCCTCTTCCTGTACTTTATAACAATCGGCAGAGACCAAGCCAGAGACCAGTGCTTCTCCAAGTCCAAAACTGGCATCGATTGATAGCAGCTTGCGGTTAGAAGTAATCGGATCAGCGGTAAATAAAATCCCTGAAGCCTGTGGGAAAACCATCCTTTGAACGATAACAGATAAATAAACTTGACTGTGATCAAATCCATTTTGCATACGGTAGATTACCGCGCGATCCGTAAATAGGGAAGCCCAACATTTGCTGATATGCTGCATGATAGCTTCTTTGCCGATGATATTTAAATAGGTGTCTTGTTGACCAGCAAAAGAGGCATGTGGTAAATCTTCAGCAGTCGCACTAGAACGCACTGCATAAGCATGTTCATCACCAAGCCGGGAGAGATAGTGAGTTACTGCTTTCACAACATCGGAAGGAATTTCTGCTTCTATAATGATTTGACGAATCTTCCTGCTGATTTCACCAATATGATCTCGATCTTCTACTTTTAGCATGGTTAGTCGATCCAACAAAGCATGATACGTTTCGTTTTGTTCGATGGCTTTTTGATATCCCACTGTTGTAACACAAAATCCTTCTGGTACTTGTATTCCTTGATTTTTTGATAATTCCCCTAAATTTAACCCTTTTCCGCCAACGAGAAAAAGCTGTGTTTTTTCAATCTCCTGAAAACCGAGAACCAAAGGACTCATGCTACATCTCTCCTAACCATCAAATATCATTAAAGATCTATTGAATTTTAGTAGTAATAAACGAGGACAAAAAGTCTATATTTACCATTTTTTGTATGCTATAATTTAAATAGGAAGAGTTCAATTTTTTTAAAATAGCTAGACCTGTCCGTACAGTAACCTGATGCCCTCCACCAGTGTATTTATTATCTCCCATCTTATAGTTTGAACTGTCCCCAGGCTTAGCATTGGGATTGATTGGTATATGAGGGTTATTATTGTTTTTTTTTCGTTTCAAGTCAATTATTAAAGCAAATCCCCAAATGCCTAGAATAAAAATAATAAAAAACTAAATTGCAGTCAGATTAAAATACCCCTCTCTCTTACATTATATTCCATAAGGTGATTTACAGCCCTATTAATTTTTACCCTTATTAAAGTAACCCGCCTCTATAGTTAAATAAGTTGTTTATATAGCTCATTTTATCTAATGTCTAATTTGGATATATAAATTTCAATAAGATAGGAAGGGACCTTACTTATGAATGATCAAATCGATGAGTTAACGTTATTATTGTTGTATTTGACTTCTTTTAATGATGATTATTGTTTGGGTGTAGCTAAGAGGAGCTGGAAAGGATACCCTTTTGAGTCACTTAATGAATTGTCAGATAGTGAATTAATTCGAGACAGTAAGCGGTCAAAATCAGTTTTTCTTACAGACAAAGGAATTGAGAAGTCTAAAGAACTGTTGAAAAAATATAATATCAATGACGTGTGAGGACTTCTCCAACGAGAGATTCCTCTTCTATCTATGAATGGAAGACTAGAACTCTAGCCCCCTTTACTTTAAGTGAATTCCTTCACTACTTTACCGTTTTTATTGTCAGTAAACACCCACAGTGACTAGATTAGGATTAAACGAGAGGACATTAAAAAGGCGAGGTTTATAATTTACCTCACCTTTTTATTTTTGAGATTTAGCATATCTTTTTGTATATATACAAAACCTAAACAGTAATATAAAAGTTCCAGTCTAGCTTGCCTTGTATTTTACTGTATATTTTGAAATGTAAGCTTTTTACTGAGCCGCTTTTATAAA
Organism: Robertmurraya mesotrionivorans; assembly: GCF_050971805.1. Taxonomy (NCBI): domain Bacteria; kingdom Bacillati; phylum Bacillota; class Bacilli; order Caryophanales; family Bacillaceae; genus Robertmurraya; species Robertmurraya mesotrionivorans. The sequence continues at coordinate 496,048 of NZ_JBPCCH010000002.1, forward strand.
ATCATAAACTGGTTTAATCATTTTCGGTCCACCGTTGAAGGTCTGTCCATCCATAAAGGTATATCCACCTCTATGAACACCAATAATTTCATTTGAGCCATTTAGGATTGCGGAACCAGATTGACCATTAAAAGTATCTAATTGATAAAAGGCCAAACTATTATCCTCTCTACCTATCGTACCAGACATTCCCCATTGAGAATATACGCCTGTTCTTTCAATTATATCCCCTGGATACCCATATACTCTAATATTTTGGTTTAAGATATTACTAACTTGTCTAACTGGGCGATAACCAGCGACTTCTCCAGCGTTTTTACCTAAATACGGTGCTAATTTAAGTACAGCAAAGTCTTGAGCTGTGTCTCCTGTATTAATCCATCCACTAGGCACAAAGTAATCTACCACTTGATAAGCGCCGTAACTATAATGATTGTTATTTAACCCTGGGATGACATATGCCCCTCTTATTCCCTGTTGTGTATAGGGATTAACCACACAATGACCATTAGTTAGTACTGTATCCTGCCCAATTAATGTCCCTGTACACCACCCCCATGAATTTGCCCACTCTATCTCTATGTAGGAGATTTGTTTAAAAGGAGAAACAGAAGTATCTTGTACTACAGTACGATTATCCGCTCCAATTACTACATAAGGAGTAATTAACTTTTGTATTGCATCACCTGAAGGATCTAAACTTTTATATTGCTTCTTTTTCTTATAGTTTGGTAGTTTTCTTTCCGGAAGTATTTCTCCTGTACCAGTGTAACTCGCATCATTCATTGAAGTTAGTGTATCATCTATTTCCTGTACATAATCTTCATAATTGATAACTTCCCCCTTTGAATTCACCATATCATATGGGTGAAAGTCGTTCTTGTTGTTGCCATCCTCATTCGCAAATGCTGTCAACGGGATCAATAGAAAACCAAATATTACTAGGGAAACAAAGTAAAATTTTCTCACATTTTCCTCCTATTTGGTAATTTTCTACTTAATTATAGCAAATTCCAAGAGAAGATGGAGTACTAAGGTATAAAATATTATTTTTTTTGAATTTTCAACACCTTTATATTGGCAGGCATAGATTCTTGGATTTCAGTATACCAAATTATCACCTTATCGCCGTTTTTAATATTTTTTAAAGAAGAACTTACATCACTCAACCTGTTCACTGATGGATACGTACCGATAATTTCATTGATCGATAGATTGTCAGCCTCGTGTCTAGTAAAGTCACTATCTTCAACAAGATAGACATCACTGTTACTTATAACTATTATTCCTTCCATCGTTGCAGATTCTTCTTGTACTTTAGTTTGTTGACTTAAATCCCCGAGATACCAAAGTATAACAAAAACAATTAATGTAATAAGTAGAGTTATTATCCTTTTCATTTTTTCCTTCCTTTTTAAGTTACATGGTATTTATTCAGAAACTTGCACTATATCATCTTAAATTATGGAATACTTCCCTAGAGTCGAATAAAAAGGAGAACTTCTTTATGGAAGAATTGCCCTTCTTTTGTTTATATCTCCTAAAATACAGGGGAATTTCATTATTATGTATTTCCTTAACTCTTTCGGATATATTCTTTGGCCTTGTAAATTGTTTAATTATTCTAATATCAGTCAAAATTGGTATAGGTGTTTTTGTTGATACAACTTTACTGACATCTGAAATATCTTTATTAAAGATTTTTTAAATTCCATAAAATGCACACCTCGGATTAGGTCGATTAATGAAAATAATTCCACACAACCCCTTAAATTCCCTTTTTTCTTCTTCCATAAAACTGCCTCGTTTGTTCCATAAGGATGTTTACGAGGGCCGATTAGTGTTAATAGAAGTTACAGGACGTTGGAGTAATGTCTCTAAGTTCATTACTTTCTATTTCTAAACCCATAGCAAGTGTTGTCTCATCTGCTTTTATTTCACCTTTTAGAGAAACAAGAAAAAAGCTGCCAAATGACAGCTTCGATCACAGTATTGAGAAGATTACTTCAACACCAAGTACCATCTAAATATTTAATCCGATTTCCATAATGAACGTGCCAATGTAAATGTTTATTGCTCTGATATTGCCCGATATTAGTTGATACAGTACACGCACCATATTGATCATTTACCAGTTTTGCTACTTCCTGAATTACTAAAAATAAATCATGAAAGGTATCTTTATCATCTATTCGAACTTCAACCAATGAGGTTATGTGCCTTTTGGGAATTACAACGATATGTACATCATAAAATGGACGAGTATGATAAAAGGCTATAGTATGTTCAGTCTCCAAAACTGTTTCTACCACCGTCTTACCACTTAACACTTCGTCACAATAAAAGTCTTCCTCACCACTTGCCATTCGTAACAACTCCTACTATTTTTTATTTACTTGTTACTTATACGGCGAAGTTGACCTAATCCCTTCTAATTAAAGGAAAATAAATACATTTCCATTTTACAATTAAACTCCCTCTTTTGTTTAAAAGTTTTACCCTTTCCAGCAAAACGCCGCTTATTGTTCAAGTGTATTCGTTCTATTCCTTTTATACTTTTTGTAGGCTAACGGTGTCATGCCCATCGTATTTCGGAATTTATCAATGAAATAGCTGGTACTGTTAAATCCTACTTGATAGGAAACATCTGTGACATTGGAATCGGATTGTTGCAATAAAATTAAGCTTTTTTGGATTCGGTAATCGGTGACGTAATTCAAGGGTGTTTTCTTCAACATTCGTTTGAAATAGCGACAACATTCGGAACGGCTTAATTGACCAGCTCGTGCAATGTCGTCTAAAAGGATTTTCTCCGCGTAATGTTGATGGACCCAATGGAGCATTTGCTTCATACGTTGACTTTTTACAATTTCCGACTGCTCGACCTCTAATGGAACACCATTCATGATAAGATTCTTCCAAATGAACGTTAGATGTACACTGATATCGATTTCATAGTAAGGAAGTTTTTCTTTTATCAACTGACTGATTTTTATCATCGAATCTAGAATCGTACTCGCCCAATGCTCCTTTGAATCCAGAAGTAAATAAGGAATATTCGTCGCCTGAATATAGGGGTATACGAAGGTGGAATACAGTTCTTGTGAAAGGACAAAGCTTGGTAAAACATTTAAACATATATAGACACAGCCCGAGTCATTCATGTCTTTTGCCATGTGTAAGCAGCCAGCATTAATAAATAATCCTTCCCCTTCTCGAACGGTAATTGTTTCCTCATTGATTTGAAAAAGTGCTTCTCCTTTGATCACCATAACAAATTGAAATTCATCATGCCAATGAAGCGGGATATATCCATTTATATTTTGATTAATGGTCGTTTCGTAACATGCAATAGGCAACACCATGGTTCGATGATCTGTTAATTCTTTTAAACTATGATGATCAACCTTAAAGTTTTTTATTTGCATGGTAGCACCTCAATATTCTTATATTTTTGTATTCAATTTAGATATTATTTCATGGTTTCCCTAGGTAAGATAGTAGATATTATAGCACTATTTTTATATTTAAAGGAGAAACCAAATGAGTAGAAACAAAGGGATTTTTCTAGTGATAACAGGAGCAACATTCTGGGGGATTGGCGGAACCGTTGCAAAAAAGCTTTTTGAGCAGTATGGAATAGATATTAATTGGCTGGTAACGACCCGATTGCTGATCGCCGGAGTCTTACTCTTAACCATCCAATTTTTCAGAAAAGATCGTTCCCAAATTCTTGGAGTTTGGAAAACCAAAAGCAACGCTATTTCATTGATTATTTTTGGGTTACTTGGAATGCTTGCTGTTCAATATACCTATATGGCCTCCATTCAACATGGGAATGCTGCGGTGGCCACACTATTACAATATTTAGCACCTGTCATGATTATCGTTTACTTGATTTTGCGCCATCAAGCAGTTCTTACAACAAGAGATCTGATCACCGTTTCGCTAGCTTTAGTCGGGAGCTTTTTCTTATTAACTAACGGATCCATCTCTCAATTATCTGTACCAACCCCAGCAGTCGTTTGGGGGGTGTTATCTGGAGTAGCTCTTGCCTTTTATACGTTATACGCCATTCCCTTACTAAAACAATACGATTCCCTTGTTATTGTTGGTTGGGCGATGATCATCGGTGGCTTTGCATTAAGTTTTATCCATCCACCTTGGCAAATAGATTTGAGTGCTTTACCTTTAGAAGCTTATCTATACCTCGTCTTCGTTATCATTTTTGGAACGATGATTGCCTTTTGGTTTTATATTGAAAGTCTGCAAAGTCTTTTACCTAAAGAATCTAGCCTTCTCGGAAGTATTGAACCACTTGCGGCTGTTTTAACCACCGTCTTTTGGTTAAAAGAACCGTTTGGAATGTTCCAATGGATAGGCGCCAGTTGCATCCTTTTCATGATTGTATTTTTGGCCTTGAGTAAAGCGCCTACTTCAAAGGTTAGTTACTAAACATTAAAAGCCCCTTACCAGTTCATCCGCTGATAGGGGCTTTATTTCGCTAAGCTATCAATATAAGGGGTGCATTAAAAGATAAAAAAACTGCCTAAATAGGCAGCTTGTGTAAATTGTTCAACCTGTTAAAACGTCTTCCTGTGGGTAACGAATTTTCGATTTTTCTTGACGTGCAAGTGAGAAAGCTAACGTTAAAGGACCTAACTTGCCAGTAAACATGACAATAATAATGACCATCTTACCGATTATTGAGAGCGTGCCCGTGATACCCATGGATAACCCTACTGTCCCAAAGGCAGAAACTACTTCAAACAGAATGGGTAGAAAGGCAGCATCTTCAGTGATGGTTAATACAAAGATAGCCAAGAAAATTAAAGTTAATGCAATCATAGTAATGGCTAATGAGCGGAATATGATGGTTTCAGTAACAGATCTTCTTGCAACTACAATCTCTTTTTTTCCTTTTAGATATGTAACAACAGCTAATACGATCACAATGAATGTTGTAAGTTTGATTCCTCCACCAGTAGATGCACTTCCCGCACCTACAAACATGAGTAATATCATTAAATGAATGGTAGGATCACTCAAACTCCCTATATCAAGGGTGTTAAATCCAGCTGTTCTAGGAGTAACTGCTTGAAAATAAGATGCCCACCATTTTTCAACTAACGATAAGGAGCCCAGTGTATTGGGATTTCCATATTCTAAAAAGAAAATTAAAAGCATAGCAACCATATTAATGGAAAAGGTACCGATAATCATAATTTTCGAATGTAGACTAAGTTTTCGAAACGTATTATTTCTTTTTAAGTCTGCTAAAACTGTAAATCCAAGACCTCCAATGATAAACAATAAAGTGATGACAATATTCGTAACGGGGTCACCTACGTACCTACTGAGCCCATCCGGCCATAAGGCAAAACCAGCGTTATTGAATGCAGATATAGAATGAAAAAAGCTATAATAAATCCCCTTCGACAACCCCATTTCTGGAACCCAACGTAATGACAACAAAACCATAGCAATGAATTCAATACCTACCGAAAAGATGAAAAGGTTCCGAACTAATTGAACAACTCCACCAAGCGAAGTTTGATTTAATGATTGCTGTATAAGAATTCGTTCCTTAAAACCAATTTTTTTACCCAGTACCATATAAATTAAAACTGCAAATGACATAATTCCTAATCCGCCTAATTGGATTAATGAGGCAATTACGATCTCACCAAATAAGGTGTATGCGGTTCCCGTATCAACCACTACCAAGCCTGTAACCGTCATGGCTGAAGTTGCGGTAAAAAACGCATCCAACCAACTAACCGGTGTAGTGGTTGCCCATGGAAGTTTGAGAAAAATTGTTCCTAATATAATAAAGGTAGTAAACACCAATACTAATAATTGAGAAGGATTAATGCTTATAATCTTGTTTTTCATCCTTATACACCTTTTTCTTCAAACCGATTCAAATCCAAATTGTGACCAATGACAATTAACACATCACCTTTATGGAGGACTTCTTCTGCTAATGGAGCCACAATCACATCCTCATTACGCTGAATTCCTACAATGCTACATCCATATTTTGCACGAATATCAAGCTCTAACAAAGTCTGATTATGAAGTTTTTCTGAAGCGACAATTTCAACAATACTATGTTCTTTTGACAGCTCAATAAAATCAATAATCTTCTCCGATGCAATATGATGAGCTACTCGTTTAGCCATGTCCCTCTCCGGATGAATAATTCGGTCGGCACCTATCTTCTCTAGAACTTTATGATGGTAATCATTCTGTGCTTTAGCCCAAACTTGTTTGACTCCTAATTCTTTCAAGTGGAGCGTTGTTAATATACTAGCTTCTATATCGTCACCAAATGACACAACCACTAAATCAAAGTTCCGTATCCCTAGATACTTCAAGGTCGGCTCATCCAGTGTATTGGCTTGAATAGTATGAGTAGCATATAGAGAGAATTCGTTTACCTTATCGATACTCTTATCCACCGCCATCGTATCGATTCCCAATTCATTAAATTCCTTTACTAAACTTCCTCCAAATCTACCTAAACCAAGCACAGCTATTTGTTTCATTTATACTTCCTTCCTTTCTCAATAAAAAAGACCATTCTAAAGAATAGAATGGCCCGTATGTAAAAATACATCCACCTCAATAACACCTACGAGGTTAGCTGACGGATTAGGAGTTGAGAGTCTCCTTCTACAAATTGTAGATACACCCCAAAAGATTGGTTCCCCCGCTCAAAAATGATTCGGCTTTTTTATTTAGTTTTATCTTAAACAAATATATTACTCGCACAATATACTGTCAATAGTGTTCATTTTTAAGGCTCTATTTTGGTCCCTTGATGAAATACCACTCTTTTTAGCAACGAATGGAGCAAAATTTGGGGATTGGACGTTGTTTCCTATTCAAAGTAATGAACAATTATCATCTACAATTGATATTGTAAAATATAATCGAGAAAACAGACCTGTTACAGAATATAATTCATCCCCATTAGCAACCTTATAATAATATTCTTTTCCTGAAAAACACCTAATAATTTCAGTTCTCCTATTTGAAGGCCAGTTATCTCAACAAGGACTATTTCTATTTAATCGTTATTAAAGTCGGATAAACTTTTTCCCAATGGTGTCACTATTCCGTCCATACTTATAGTATTTTTCTCTTTTCGATATTCTTCTAAGCCTTGTTCGCTTTTATTGATAGCCCACTGTTGTAGAGTATCTCGTTCACCATTGTATGAATAAAAGGGTACACTAAATCCACAGGACGTTTTTACCGTTTCAATCTTTGCATGGATTATTTGACGATATCCAGGAAGGATATCAAAGTGCTTAGCCATGTCATTCCATTCTGGTGAGTCTGGTAATATAACCTTACCTTTTCCGTATAGACGTAAGATCATCGGGGGACCTTCAAAAGCTAAGAACATAAATGTTATTCTACCGTTATCTATTAAATGGGCACTTGTTTCATTTCCGCTACCAGTTAAATCTAAATAAGCGACTTCATTTGGAGATAATATCCTTAGTACATCATGACCTTTAGGGGAAATGTTAACATGTCCGTCTGCTGATAGTGGTGCTGATCCAACGAAAAAAATTCGTTGTTTTCTTATAAATTCTTCATGTTTTGGAAGTATTGAAGAATAAACTGTTCCCAAAAATAATTCCTCCTCGCCTCACCTATTGTAAAAGTAAAAAGCCTACCATCTCTTACTGCCCCTTAGTTCAAAAAAAGGGAGTTAATCCTGGGCTAAATATAAATTGGTATTTATCTGGATAGTCTTTAATAAAGGCTCTTTTCGTAAATATTGTTGCTCTATGATATGATACCTTTAAACAGTTATTTTAGGAGGTTGTTATGAGTATTCCACTTGAATTAGATGGTGCAAAGGTATTAAAATACACGAAAAACGACACTACTAAACAACTAAGTTTAATGGTTTTTGAAGAGGAAGATGGTTCAACAAATGAAGTGCCAATAACCGCATTAGCAATTGCACAATACGATAAAGACGACAGATACTATCTATTTCTTTGTGACCAGGATTGGGAAGTGCAAAATGATTATCTTCTTGACTCAATTGAAGAATGTATCGGTTTTGCAGAAGGCTTTGGCATTTTTAATGAAGATTGGTCAGAAAGATAGGCATTAAGCACTTCGCATTTGTTCTACTGTCGTAAAGTTAACACGTTGACAAGAGCCGAGAAGCAAATCCTTAATGCGTTCTTGTATCGGCAACTTTTTATTTAACTCAAGGAATTGGTGCCAGAAAAGGTAATTGTCGAGGTACTTAGTTGCGACCCCTTGAAAACGGTCCATCCGCTTTTTTAAACGTTTATGGTAGCCGTTAACGTGCTGGATATGATAAATACCTTTTCTTACATAGACTTTTTTACTGACGTTAATAGGTTCGTACTGAAGCCCTTTCATAAGGGCAAATTTCTTATAATTTGTAGCTGTATCAGTGCATAGCAAAGCAGAGGTGTCGATATGACTCCCTAACACCTTATCCAACTCAACGGCTGTAACACGCCCTTTACCTGCCATCTGCGATAGGATTTGACCATTTCTATCGTGTGCAACTACAACACAAATTTGTTCTTTGGAGATACCTCGTTTTTTCGCCACTCCGCCGCTTTTACGAGGCTTCCTATGAGTAATGTTTTTCTTGCCTTTCTCGCTTTCTAAGAAGAAGGTTTCATCGCTTTCAATGATACCTTTTAAAGTTTGATGACCAAGAGAACGAATAGCATATAAGATTTTGTGCCTCCAGTAGAATGCGGTTGAAATGTGTATATCAAGGGCTTCCGCTATTTTAGGCAATGTGTATCCTTCGACCATTAACTCATAGTATTTGAGCCACTTGTGGGGGTATTTAGTTCCCGCCAAAGGGCTGCCTGTCATATCATTGAAGGATTTACCGCAGTCCTTACAGAGATAGCGTTGACGTGACCGATATTTACCATTTCGCTTAACAGACATACTACCGCAATGAATACACGCTAAACCTTCTGAAAAGCGTGTTTCACGAACCTCTCCAATAAACTTGGAAATGTCAGCTTTGGGTTCTGGAAATAGGTCTTCTCTAATTGCGTTAAAGAGCTTTAATTGTTCTTTTGGCGAAAGGTCTGAAAAGTCTCTGTAAATATCTAACCACATTGTAGAAACGTCCTCCTGTATAATCAATTAATCTATTATACAGTATGAGTCCAAGAGCAACAATCTATACGAAAACAGTCTTAATAAAAAGCTAAAATATGATTCTCATAATTTCTCCAATCTTTAACTTATATATAGATATATATTCTATACAAAAGAAATTACCCCTTCTTAAACATATCCTTAGCTGAATAGTGTTCAGTAAAATCGTACTACGTATTAATAAAAAATAGATTTAACCATTTTTTATTTAATATATGGATACCTATACAAGCTTGTACCTTCTTACATATCTTGATATTGTAAGGAGGTGACAATAATGACATCAAGTTGTGAAAGATTAGCAAGAATTATAGGTGGTACTGCGCAAGTCTCAAATGGAGTATGTGTAGTTTCAAGACTAAGAAACATTGAAGCCTCGATCCTAAATAGAAGAACAAGATCCCCATTAGCTCTACCTTTTGCATTATCATTTGAGAATCAACAAAATGGGACAACACTTAATCTAGGTGAAACAGTAATTCTTCAAAAGGAAATTAATCCTTTTATATCAGCTCTTCGAGAAAGAGGTATATTAGTTACAGCTCTACACAACCATTGGTTATTCGATGAACCAAGACTAATGTATATACACTGGGAAAAAATTGATAATCCTTTTGATTTTGCTAGAGATAGTTTTGAGGCTGCTAAAGAAGCAGGCTTATTTTAATTTAATTTGAGCTCTCAATTTGAGAGCTTTTTTACTTATTTACATCCTTTCTTTACTTTGCATTTGTTGTCAATTGTCAATCCCTTATTACATAAACCCTTTTCTTTATGTACATTTCTTCACAGACTTAAAATCATTTTCAATTAGTTAATGTGACAAAAATGTAAGATAGAAAGGTTTAATGTAATATGAATCGATGGTAACGCCGCCTCATATTTTCTTACAATAGGAAATATTAAGTTTGCTTACAAATACGTAAAAAGGAGGGGTATGCTGTTGGTTGAATGGGCTCAGGACGCAAATATATTTATCCAGTATATTGTTTTATTTTTGTTTGCGGCAGCTCCGTGGATGGACGTTTCAATAATAGTACCCCTAGGAATTGTATGGGGACTACCGCCTATAGGGGTTAGCATAGTAGCATTCAGTGGAAACTTTTTGTTAATCCTTGTACTTGGTGTCTTTTTTAAGCAAATTGACAAATGGAGGAAAAATAGAAAACAGAAAAAAGGACTAAAGAATCCAACAAAAAAAAAAAAACGCACTCAAGAAATTTGGGAGAAGTATGGAATCCCAGGTTTGGCTTTATTAGCACCAATTTTTGTTGGTACTGACATTGCAGCAATAATAGCACTCTCATTTGGAAGTTCTAAAATCCGCGTGGTAGGATGGATGACCGTTAGTTTAGCCGTTTGGACTATTATATTTGCTCTGGGATCAGTGTATGGCTTTAGTCTTTTAAACTTCATTTAATAAGACAATATTACAATTGACGTTTTGTGGTTAATGATTAAACAGCACACAATTCTAATAAACTAACGTATAACACCATAGCTGCTCTGCGGTCTTTACTTATGTAAAGGCGGAGGTAACTTATTGTGCATTACTGCTCACAATAAGAGATTCTATAACAAAAGGCATTAATCCTCTAGAATCAATGCCCCCTATTCGTAATATAAGATTAGCCAGATTTTACTGGTTGATCTATTTTTATATGGTCTTATGATAACGGTAATCGGGGTAGACCGTCGCCCCCATAGGACCAGATTCCGTTAGCTAAACTATTCACCCCCTACTTGTATAAACATGTTTCAGGCTGGTTGGAATAAAAGATCCCGTTACTTTAAGTACAATAATTCGCAAATAGATCAATAACACTATTTTCTCTTTAACTTTTCTTCATTTTTCTGTTAATAGCGTTCATCTCTAATATGCTCTATTTATTCATGTTTCCACTTTTTATGATCAATCCAATATTTTGTTACAAGGAACGTCAGTAAGATGCAAAAAAACGATGTGAATAGATTTCCAAT